>JAFVYL010000018.1 GCA_017508665.1 Clostridia bacterium
TAGTAGTTCATCATAGAGAACATACCCTTCTTCATCTCGCCGCCGTACCAGGTGTTAAGAATAACCTGCTCACGGGAGGTAAGATTGAACAGAACAGCGGTCTCGGAGTTGAGGCCGAGCTCCTTGTAGTTCTCAACCTTAGCCTTGGATGCGTTGTAGATAACGAAATCAGGCTCGAAGTTCTCAAGCTCCTCAGCGGTGGGAGTGATGAACATGTTCTTTACGAAGTGTGCCTGCCAAGCAACCTCCATTACGAAACGGATAGCCATTCTGGAGTCCTTGTTAGTACCGCAGAAGAGGTCCATAACGTAGAGCTTCTTGCCGGAGAGCTGGTCGAGAGCGAGCTTCTTACAAGCGTTCCATGCTTCAACGGAAGCGGGCTTGTTGTCGTTCTTGAACTCGTCGGATGTCCACCAAACGGTGTCCTTAGAGGTGTCGTCCATAACGATGAACTTATCCTTAGGAGAACGTCCGGTGTAGATACCGGTCATAACGTTAACCGCGCCGAGGTCGGTGAGCTGACCCTTCTCATAGCCCTCAAGGGTGGGGTCGGTCTCTGCTACGAAGAGCTCCTCGTAGGAGGGGTTGTGTACTACCTCGGTAGTACCGGTGATGCCATACTTGGTTAAATCAAGCTTTGCCATTTTTGTTTTTTCCTTTCAAAATTAATATTTAAAATAAAATAACTAAGAACTGTGAAACGAGTACGACCGATATAAGAGCGATCGGATAGGTTGCCGCGTATGCTGCCGCAACATCGTCTGTCTTGGCAACACTTGTAAGTGTTCCAAGCGCAGGTGTGCTTGTCATAGCACCGGTCAATGAGCCATGGTTGTTAAGAAGACTGAGTCTGAGCGCGTACTTCGCGAAGAAGTATCCTACTATCATGGGTACAGCAGTCATTACCATACCGTAGATGAAGTAGCTGAACTTAAAGAGTTCTATAAACTCTGCGCCACCCGCGATTCCTGCACCTACAAGGAAAGAGGCTTAAATGGCGCGCGTAAAAGATTAATAGAATTTTAACCTACGATATTATAGCACAAATATCGCCGAAATTCAATAGTTATTAATAATAATATCAAAAGCGCACATAAAAAATATTTAGTGAAATTATAGTATAATGCGCGAATGGGCGCACCGGCGCTACTCAAAGCAACTTGCGCAAAGCCGTGCCCCTCACAGCTGCGGAAAACTTAAAAGCGGACGTTTTGGCATGTGCAGGTTGGATATGGACAGATGCAGCAGGGAAGTGAGTCTGATAAAAATATCCGAATGTGAAAAATGAGGGGCCTGAGTGGGCGGAGGAGACTATCGAAAACGGTGACGGAGCGGATTGTTCGGACTCGCGTTCGGCTCGGCCCTTATTTGCGGTTTTTTTGACACGGGCAGAGGTTATTTCTGTAGAAAAGGTTGAATTTTACTATAAAACGAACCGATATTCCACTCCTTCTCTTGCACAGTGATGTAGGCAGTGCATAAATGCTTAATTTTTATCGAATTGCAGGAATAATTCATAACAGAAAAACTTTTTATAATTGCAAGTTATAATCATAAATGTAAATTATAATTGTCATATATTGGTTTAAAAACGATTTTTTCAAAAAATTCGCTTGACAATTTTACAATGAAAAAGTCAAGATAAAGCTTGTTGTTTGCAGAAAAGCCCCTCGGCTGTGGAAAGGGGAAAATGCTGTATGCGAGAGCTCTTATTCTTTAGCGAGGGGGGAGACTTTCAGGTGACATGGCGGTGATAAGACCTTAAGAAACTCCGCCTGAAAATCTCGGTTACGTGAGCGCTTTGATCTTTTGATAGGTTGTGCATACGGAGTGATCGACCGCTATTTTCTAAGAGGACACTTTTCGCTAAGTGTCAAATAAAGTAGATATGGGCACTGTTATCTTATACAATTTGCTAAAGATACATTTGTGCAAGGTGACAAAAATGTGCGTTAGTAACAATTATCTACTTGACTTATATATAATTTTGTGTTATGATTGGGTCGGTAAAGTGTAGTGATTATCCGCTATTCTATCGCGCGTGGGTGAAAGCGCGGTCTTATGGTGGGCAGAAAACCCTTGCTTTAGCTTGCGGAGAGTTAGCCTACTCTCTTTAGGGAGCTAAGGCCTGATCTTCGGAGCTTTAGCGACTCTGCATATAATCATAAAGGGTACACTCGCTTTAACACCTGTCTCCCTGCCAAGGAGGTAGGTGAAAAAAATGGCGAAAATAAGAAAAGGAGAAAAACATGAAAACCAAAATTTTTGCACTTTTGATCATCATGACCATGTTGCTTCTGTCTGTGGTTGCATGTACCGGTAATCCCGAGCCTACTCCCGAGCCTACTCCGGAGCCTACTCCCACTCCCGGTCCTAATCCCAACCCCAACCCCAATCCCAATCCCGATCCCGATCCCGTAACCGGCGATTATCCTTGGAGCAAGACAGACATTATCATCTGCTTGAACGAGGACTCTGACTCTTCTCAGCTTCCTTCTTCTTCCAGAAGATATCTCGCAGGCGACCTTTCCGGTTATGAGGATGATCATGCTCACGTAGATGACTACGTAGCAGACAGAAACGCTGACGCGGAAAATGTTACCAACGTTAAGGCTAAGTATCAGTATCTTCCCGACGGCAGTTACGGTTGGAGCAAGAGCATCGATTTCATCGATGAGCGTGTAAAGAGCGGTGACGCTGAGACTCCCGACGTATTCGTTAACTTCGTATACGATATGGTAGCTTCCTCTCTCAGAAATAACTTTGCTAACCTTTACTCCACCACTATGTATGAGGATGGCCATCAGTATGCAGGCGCTGAGTACAACTACTTCGCATTCGAGGATGACAGATCCTACGAGGATACCGGTGTAGACTACATGTACGACTACATGAGATCTCTCACCCTTTCCAAGTGGAAGATGTATTGCCTTTCTTCCGACTACTTCGTAGATATGGTTCGTGCGTTCTTCGTAGTTCCCGTTAACATTGAGCTTCTTGAGATGATCACTCCCTCCGACGTTGAGGGCGAGTTCAACTACGACTCTAACGAGAACGGCAAGTACGACATCAACGATTTCTATGATCTCGTATGGAGCATGAATTGGACCTACGAGACTCTCGCAGACTTCTCCTCGGCAATTGCACTCGAGCAGGGCGGCGAATCAGGCAGCTACAACATCCAGGACAGAGTTGGCTTCGCACTTGGTACCAGTTCAGGTCTTCCCGCATCCGGTATGCTTTACACCACCTCTATCACCATCGTAAAGAGAGATCCTACTATTCTTCCTGACGGTACCATGGATTACACCTACAGCTATCCTAACACCAAGGAAGTAGCTCCCGGTCATTTCGAGTTCAACGATCAGAGCGAAGATCCTACCTTCGAGCAGCTTGACGTATTCTGTAAGAACCTTTCCGACCTCGTAAACACCGACGGTGTTATCACTATTAGTGCTGATGAGGCAAAAGCTCTTGGTTATGCTAATGGTGAATCCGAGGCTATCCGTCGTAACTTTGCGAACGGTAAGATCCTCTTTGGCGGTGTTATCGTGCTTGGTGCTCTTGAGCATGAGGATTACCTCGGCATGAAGGGCGCCGGCAAGAAGGGCTACGGTATTGCTCCCGTTCCGCTTTATCACTCCGAGGGCGGCGACGATTACCTCACTCAGATCCATAACAACGGTAAGATCGGTGCTATCGCATTCTCTACTCAGAAGTTTGCACAGTGCACAGCTTACCTCAACTATCAGTCTACTCATTCTAACAAGGTACTTAACGAGTACTACGATTACAAGCTCAAGGCTACCGTTCAGGTGCTTGACGCAGCAGGTAACGTAGAGATGCTTCAGTACATCCGTTACAACGTTCGTTCTTCCTTCGATAAGGCATTCGAGGACGCACTCGGTGAGTTCTACAAGGCTCAGACCGACGGTAACTCCGAGAACGATAAGTGGCATAGCATGATCAAGAATGCTAACTTCAGCCTTACTGATATGAGAACTCAGTATGCGGCCGTTGTTGGTGTTAAGGCAGACCGTCTTTACGCCCTTGAGCATTCTACTTATCCCACTCTTCCCGAATGATTTCGAGAAAAGCACATAAAAGACAGAGCGGATTTTTCCGCTCTGTTTTTTTTATTTTTCTCTACTTGACTTGCGCGGGATATTATACTACAATATATAAAGAAAGGTAGAGGAGAATATTAGAATATGCCAAGGATAATACTTGCTTCCGGCTCACCGCGCCGACGTGAGCTGCTATCGAAGCTATATGATAAATTTGATATAATTACATCAGAGGTAGACGAGAGTATCGACGCAGATATTCAACCCGTATGCGGTGTCGAGATACTCGCTGTCAGAAAGGGAGAGGCTGT
Organism: Clostridia bacterium; assembly: GCA_017508665.1. GTDB lineage: Bacteria > Bacillota > Clostridia > Oscillospirales > CAG-272 > UBA1740. The sequence goes on from JAFVYL010000018.1 coordinate 4,379, forward strand.
AGCAAGGGAGCTTGACTCCGACTGCGTTGTTATATCCTCTGATACGCTCGTTGAGATAGGCGGTGTGCCACTCGGTAAGCCTACATCATTTGAGGATGCGTACCGCATGTTGCGTCTTCTCTCCGGCAATTATCACAACGTGCATACGGGCATCGCCGTGCATTACGGGGGACGTGTGATCTCCGCCGTAGCGTCGGCACGTGTGAAGTTTAAGGAGCTTACAGATACCGATATATACGCGTATGTAGAGGGAGGAGAGCCTATGGATAAGGCGGGAGCGTACGCCATCCAAGGTGAGGGCGGCAAATTCATAGAGAAGTATGACGGAGATTTTGACACTATTATGGGTCTGTCGGTCAGCCTTACGAAACGACTGATAGACGATATTACCGGAGTGAATGATGACTAAAAAAGAGAAGAAGGAGCGCCTCGGACTCATAGTAGAGCGCTTCAAGGAAATATATCCCGAGGCTACGTGCGCCCTTGAGTACGGCGGTGATCCGTGGCGGCTTTTGGTTATGGGCAGACTGTCAGCGCAGTGCACGGACGCGAGAGTAAATATAGTGTGCCGCGAGCTGTTTTCACGCTTCCCGACGCCGGAGGCTATGGCTGTTGGAGAGCTCGCTGAGATAGAGCGTATAGTGAAGCCGTGCGGACTTTACCGCATGAAAGCTTCGAGTATTAAGGAGGCTTCGCGAATCATCGTCGAGACCTACGGCGGCAATATTCCGGATAATATGGATGAATTGCTGCAGCTCCCGGGCGTAGGACGTAAAATAGCTAATCTTGTGCTCGGAGACGTGTACGGCCTGCCGTCTGTTGTATGCGATACTCACTGCATGCGCATATGCGGCCGTTTTGGAATGTATCGCGAGGATCTGCGTGATCCCGTCAAGATCGAGAAAATACTGATTGAGCTTCTTCCGTACGGCGAGGGCTCGGACTTCTGCCACCGTATAGTAAATTTCGGCAGAGAGGTATGCTCTGCGAGATCTCCGAGGTGCAGCGACTGTCCTATGCGCGATCTGTGTGAGCACGGCATAAGAGGTAAAGTAAATGAATGACAGGATCAAAATATCTCTCCCCATAATTGTAGAAGGGAAATATGACAAGAGCACACTCTTATCGATATTCGACACGACCGTCGTCACTCTCGGAGGGTTTGGGATCTTCAATTCCAAGGAAAAACAGGCTTTGATAAAAAAGCTCGCACTAGGCGGCATCATAGTGCTTACTGATTCTGACGGAGCCGGAAAGCAGATCCGTTCCTTTTTGAACGGTATTGTCCCTAAGGATAAGATATACAACCTTTACATACCTAAGATAGAAGGTAAGGAAAGGCGCAAGTCATCTCCGTCCAAGGAGGGGTATCTCGGAGTTGAGGGGATGAGTCGTGAAGAGCTTGTTCGTATACTTTCTCCATTTATATTGAACAATAGAGATAGCGGTGAAAGACTTGCAAAAACGCGTGAAAACATAACTAAAGTTGACTTTTACCGCGATAAATTAACAGGATTTGATAATTCCTCCCTCAGACGTGATGAACTTGCAAGGCTATTTGACCTTCCGTCCGGAATGACACCTAACGCATTACTCGATGCCTTAAACATCATTGCGACAAGGGAAGAATATACCGAGGCTGTGAAAAAGCTCGGCTGATATATAGCTATCCGAGAGGACCGCAGATTTTTGCTGCGGTCCTCTCATTTTTGGCTAGAAAATTTTGAATTTGCAGTTATAATACAGCTTATGGAACACATTCCAATAAATTTTATTATATATTTTTAAAATTTGCTTTACTTTTTAAATCGCGTGTGTTATAATATAAAATTGAAGCGGCGCGGGTGCATGTCCGTGCGCCGTAAATATGCGATTTTATTAAATTTTTATATGGAGGATAAACCAATGATACTTAGAAAGAAAATTTCTATGGATGGTAACACTGCTGCGGCTCACGTGTCCTATGCGTTCACCGAAGTTGCCGGCATTTATCCCATCACCCCTTCTTCTCCCATGGCGGAAGTAACCGATACCTGGTCTGCTTCTGACAAGAACATTTTTGGCGAGCCCGCTAAGAACATCTTCGGTCAGAACGTAAAGGTTGTCGAGATGCAGTCCGAGGCAGGTGCAGCAGGTGCTGTTCACGGTTCTCTTGGCGCAGGTGCTTTCACCACTACCTACACCGCATCTCAGGGTCTTCTTCTTATGATCCCCAACATGTACAAGATCGCCGGTGAGCTTCTTCCTTGCGTTATTCACGTATCCGCAAGAGCAGTTGCTTCCCATGCTCTTAACATCTTCGGTGATCACTCCGACGTATATGCATGCCGCCAGACCGGCTTTGCAATGCTCGCTGAGACCAACGCTCAGGAAATCATGGACCTCGGTGCAGTAGCTCACCTCTCCACTATCAAGGGCAGAGTTCCTTTCCTTAACTTCTTTGACGGCTTCAGAACCTCTCACGAGATTCAGAAGGTTGCCGCTTGGGACTACAAGGATCTTGCAGAGATGGTTGACTGGGATGCAGTTCAGGCATTCCGTGACAGAGCTCTCAATCCCGAGCATCCCGTACTTCGCGGCTCTGCTGAGAACGGCGATATCTTCTTCCAGCACAGAGAGTCCTGCAACCCCTACTACGATGCACTTCCCGCAATCGTTGAGGAGTATATGGGCAAGGTTAACGAGAAGCTCGGCACAAATTATAAGCTCTTCAACTACTACGGCGCACCCGATGCAGATCGCGTGATCATCGCTATGGGCTCTGTATGTGACGTTGCAGAGGAAGTTATCGACTACCTCCTTGCTAAGGGCGAGAAGGTTGGTCTTGTTAAGGTTAGACTTTACAGACCCTTCGTTGCTTCAAAGCTTGCAGAGGCTATTCCCGCTACCGCAAAGGTAGTTTCCGTACTTGACAGAACCAAGGAGCCCGGTGCTCTTGGCGAGCCCCTTTATCTCGACGTTATCGCAGCTCTCAATGAGGTTGGCAGAAGCGTTAAGGTTCTCGGCGGTAGATACGGTCTCGGCTCTAAGATACCACTCCCGCGTCCATCTTCGCAGTATATGCTAACATGGCAGGCGAGCAGAAGAATCACTTCACTATGGGTATCGTAGATGACCTTACCGGTCACTCTCTTCCCGAGGAAGCAGCTCCCGATACCGCTCCCACCGATATGATCCAGTGCAAGTTCTGGGGTCTTGGCGGTGACGGTACTGTAGGTACTAATAAGAACTCTATCAAGATCATCGGTGACCACACCGATAAGCATATTCAGGCATACTTCCAGTATGACTCTAAGAAGACCGGCGGTATCACCATTTCTCACCTCAGATTCGGTGATTCTCCCATCAAGTCCTCCTACTATATCAACAAGGCAGACTTCGTTGCTTGCCACAACTCGGCATATCTCAACAAGTATGATATGATCTCCGACGTTAAGCCCGGCGGAACGTTCCTTCTTGACTGCCAGTGGACAGATGCAGAGCTTGATGCTCACCTTCCCGCATCCGTTAAGTCCTATATTGCTAACAACAACGTTAAGTTCTACACCATCAACGCTACCCAGCTTGCTATCAACCTCGGTAACGCAAAGGTTAAGAACACCGTTCTTCAGTCTGCATTCTTCACTCTCGCTAAGATCCTTCCCGCAGAGGAGGCTAACGGCTATATGAAGTATATGGCTACCAAGTCTTACCTCAAGAAGGGACAGGCTATCGTTGATCTCAACCATGCTGCTATCGATGCAGGTAAGGACGCTCTTCACGAGGTAGCTGTTCCCGAATCCTGGAAGGATGCCGGCAAGACCGCTCCCGCAGCTAAGCTTGAAGGCAAGAGAGCAGATCTTATGAGCTTTGTAAACGACGTAGTTGTTCCCGTTGGAGCAATGAAGGGTGACTCCCTCGCCGTTTCCACCTTCGCTAAGTATGCTGACGGTACCTTCCCCCAGGGCTCTGCAGCTTACGAGAAGAGAGGCGTTGCGGTTACCGTTCCTCAGTGGAATCCCGAGCACTGTATCCAGTGTAACAACTGTGCATTCGTATGTCCTCACGCTTGTATCCGTCCCTTCGCTATGACCGAGGAGGAGGCAGCAGGCGCTCCCGAGGTTACTAAGTTCGCGGCTAAGCCCGTGCTTAAGACCAACTACAAGTTCACCATGTCCGTATCTCCCCTTGACTGTATGGGTTGTACCCTTTGTGTTAAGGCTTGTCCCGTTAACAAGAACGAGAAGCTCGGCACTGCTCTTGAGATGAAGCCTATCGCTACTCAGCTTGATCAGCAGGCAGCTTACGATTACGCGGTTAACAACGTATCCGAGAAGTCCGAGCTTGTTGCTACTACCATCAAGGGTAGCCAGTTCAAGCAGCCTCTTCTTGAGTACTCCGGCTCTTGCGCAGGCTGTGCAGAGACTTCTTACGCTCGTCTTATCACTCAGCTCTTCGGTGAGAGAATGTATATCTCCAACGCAACAGGTTGTTCGTCCATTTGGGGCGGCTCCGCACCTGCTACTCCTTACACCGTAAACAATGCTACCGGCCGCGGTCCCGCTTGGGCTAACTCCCTCTTTGAGGACAACGCTGAGCACGGTCTCGGTATGTACGTAGGTCAGAAGGCTATCCGTGATAAGCTTATCGGCTACGTTAAGGAGCTCCGTGAGGGCTGCAAGAGTGAGGAAAAGGCAGCTGTTATCGACAACTACCTCAACACTCTCAACGACGGTAAGGCTAACGAGGCTGCAACAAAGGCTCTCGTAGCTATGCTTGAGGCTTGCGACTGTGAGAATCCTCTTAAGGCTAAGATCCTTGCAGAGAAGTCCTACCTCTCCAAGAAGGCAGTTTGGATCTTCGGCGGTGACGGTTGGGCATACGATATCGGCTTCGGCGGTCTTGACCACGTACTTGCTTCCGGCGAGGACGTAAACGTAATGGTATTCGATACCGAGGTTTACTCCAACACCGGTGGACAGGCTTCCAAGGCTTCCAACATCGGTCAGGTTGCTCAGTTCGCAGCAGCAGGTAAGGCAATCGGCAAGAAGAATCTTGCAGAGATCGCTATGTCCTACGGCTACGTTTACGTTGCACAGATCGCAATGGGCGCAGATATGAACCAGACCCTCAAGGCTATCGCAGAGGCTGAGGCATATCCCGGACCTTCCATCATCATCGGCTACGCTCCTTGTGAGATGCACTCCATCAAGGGCGGTATGGCTAATTGCCAGGAAGAGATGAAGAAAGCTGTAGAGGCAGGTTATTGGCAGATGTTCAGATACAACCCTGCACTCAAGGCAGAGGGCAAGAATCCCTTCACCCTTGACTCCAAGGAGCCTACCGCTTCCTATCAGGACTTCATCAACGGCGAGGCAAGATACACCAGACTTGCTCAGCAGTTCCCCGAGCGCGCTAAGGAACTCTTCGCAAAGGCTGAAGCAACCGCAAAGGCTAAGTTCGAGAGACTCAAGAAGCTCGTAGAATTCTACAACGTATAATTTTGGTGATAAGTGCCGTTTTTTGGAAAGGCTCGTCGTATGCTAATACGACTTCGTCCAAAAGAACGACTCTTCTCCCGCAAAATTAACTATATTATTCTAACATGAATAACAGACCTCCTACGGGGCGACCCGTGGGAGGTTTTTTGTATAACGAAAACCACGCGATAGTCGCGTGGTTCAAAAGAGGTTAACCGATGAGAAAAATCCTCCGTTTGTGATATAATTAGAATTGACCTGCCAGTCGAAACTAAAAAAACACAAACGGAGGATTATCTATGAA
>JAFVYL010000019.1 GCA_017508665.1 Clostridia bacterium
GATCGAGGCGGCGCTGGTATCCGCGTTTAAAAAGGAATACGGAAACAATACTAACGTAAGAGTGCATATCGACCCTGCGAAAAAGGACGTAAGAGTATTTCAGCAGAAGGAAGTCGTTGAGGTGGTAGAGGACCCCGCAACTCAGATCTCTCTCGTGGACGCAAAGGCTATGAGCAGAAGAAATGTACTCGGCGGCACGGTCGAATTTGAAGTAAAGACCAAGAATTTCCGCCGTCTCTCCGCAGGTGCGGCAAAATCCGTCATCATTCAGGGTATACGCGAGGGCGAGCACAGAGCTATGCAGGAAGCGTATGAGTCCAAGCGTGAGGAGATCATCACCGCAACAGTACAGAAGATAGACTACGAAACGGGCAATATCCTTCTTGACACGGGAACGGGTCACGCTACCCTTCTTCGTTCCGAGCAGATCCCGGGCGAATACTATGAGGTCGGCGATAAGATCAAGGTGTTCATTCAGGAAGTAAACAAGGAGCTTCGCGGGCCTCTGGTTACTCTTTCGAGAGTTCATTCTGGTCTTGTAAGACGTATGTTTGAGCTTGAGATCCCCGAGATCACGGACGGCATCGTAGTTATCAAGGGCGTTTCGAGAGAAGCGGGCTCGAGAACCAAGATCGCGGTCTATTCGAGAGATGAGAGCGTTGATGCAGTCGGCGCTTGTATCGGTGCTCACGGAATGAGAATAGACAGCATCCTCAGCGAGCTCGGCGGCGAAAAGATAGATATCATCAACTACAGCGAGGATCCCGCAGAGTACGTAACCGCGGCACTTTCTCCCGCAACCGTTATTTCGGCGGAGATGGAGAGCGAAAGATTCTGCCGCGTCGTAGTTGCCCCCGACCAGCTTTCCTTGGCGATCGGTAAGGAAGGACAGAACGTTCGTCTTGCGGCAAGACTCACGGGTATCAAGATCGATATCAATGCCGAGGGACTTGAAAAGACTCCAAGAAACAACTGATACGGCTTTTGAAAAAAGTTTATAAAAATGGAAAATAATAATCAAAAAACGCGTAAGGTTCCGATGCGTCAGTGCCTCGGATGCAACGAGCATAAGCCGAAGCGCGAAATGATAAGAGTCGTAAGGACTCCCGAGGGCGCGGTCGAGCTCGATTTCGTCGGCAAAAAGTCAGGCAGAGGAGCGTATATTTGCCCCAAAAGATCATGCTTTGCAAAGGCGAGAAAGTCAAAGAGAATAGAGAATATTCTCGAGGTCAAGCTCCCCGAAGAGATATACGATCGTATGGAGCAGAGCATTTCGGAGGCTGAGGAACAGGATGGCTGACGAAAAGAACCTGATTGGGCTTATCGGCATTTGCAAAAGGGCAGGCAAGACCGTCGTCGGAGTTCCGATGATATGTGAGCATTTGCAGAAATACCGTAAGAAGCGTCCGATCGGTGAAGAAAAGGAAACAGAGCTGATCGTCATCGAAGCGTCGGACACCTCGCTTAACACGCATAAAAAAATAAGCGATAAATGTACGTATTATAAAGTAAAGCACATCAGAATAGAGTCGAGCTGCGAAATTTTGGGCAGGGCAGTCGGCAAGAGTGCTGTCGCGGCAGTGGCTATAGCAGATGAAAGCTTTTGCCGCGCAATCTTGGGAAAGCTTCCCAAGGACAATTAAAACATTGCAGTAAACCGGAAAGGTATGGGTATAATTTATGGCAGTAAAACCTCAGATCAAAGCGAATCAACTTGCAAAGGATCTTAATCTTAAGAGTAAGGAAATAACCGACATAATGGCGGGAAAGGGGATCGAGCTGAAGACTCAGAAGGCGCTTGAGCCTCACGAGTTCGACGTTCTTTTTGACGCGCTTACGTCGGCACATCAGATTGAAGGAATCGACGACTATATAGACGGAGTTACCTTCATTCCCTCCAAGCTTGAAAAGGTGGAGAAAAAGGCTCCCGCGAAGGCAGAGCCCGCAAAGGAGATTGCCGTCGAGGAAAAGAAGGTCGAGGAGCCTGCAAAGGTAGAATCGTCAGAAAAACCGAATAAGAGTGAGAAGCCCTCTCCAAAGAGCGAGAAGGCGGCACAGCCCGAAACCAAAGCAAAGGAGGCTGTCGCTGCCAAGACGGACTCCGAGCCCAAGAAACAAAACAAGGAAGATAAAAAGACTCCCGAGCCCACAGCTCCCGTCATTAAGACTCAGCCCAAGGTCGACAGAGCAGAGGCGCTTGCACGTGCGGCAGCAATAGAAAGAGCTGCACAGCAGAAGGCTGCGCAGAGAGCTGCACAGGGAGGCAATCAGGATAACAGACAGAGGCCTGACAATAACAATAGAAAAACCGAGGATCCCCGTCGTGACAGACCCGCGTTTGAGCAGAGACCTCAGGGTCAGCAGACTCAGCAGGCTCAGCAGCGCAATCAGCCGCAGACTAACGACCGTTTCTCACGTATGGGCACACCTAACTTCGACAGACAGGCGGCACCTCAGAGAAGAGACGACCGCAAGCCTCAGAAGCCTCAGTTCAACAATAACAGAGGCGGTATGGATAAGGATGATTATATCCCCTCCGCACCCAGAGAGAAGTTTCAGCCTCAGGCAATAGTCCGCGC
>JAFVYL010000020.1 GCA_017508665.1 Clostridia bacterium
CTGCGACATATTCAGCAAATAACCTGCCTTTTCTCCCAAGCTCGCAATAGGTTTCTATTGCTTCGGGTCGAAGAAGGCGGCTTCTTCATCGAAATCTATTCGCTCAAACTAAATCTGCGACATATTCAGCAAATAACCCGCCTTTTCTGCCAAGCTCGCGATGGTGTTCACTGCTTCGAGGCGAAGAAGGCGGCTTCTTCATCGAAATCTATTCGCTCAAACTAAATCTGCGACATATTCAGCAAATAATCCGCCTTTTCTCCCAAGCTCGCAATAGGTTTCTATTGCTTCGGGTCGAAGAAGGCGGCTTCTTCATCAAAATCTATTCGCTCAAACTAAATCTGCGACATATTCAGCAAATAACCCGCCTTTTCTCCCCAGCTCGCGATAGTGTTCACTGCTTCGAGGTGAACAAGGCGGGTTTTTATCAAAAAATCTCACTCGGCAGTTATATGAAAACAAGAATATTAAACCGCCATTCCACTGTTTTGCGGAATGGCGGTTCTTTGATTGTATGTTAGATTATTCTCGTCAGATTGATCGCGCCGACTTTGAGAAATTCTATGTTTTCTTCATCATAAACGGTATCGCGTTTTGTATGTATTCTGTTCATATAGAGTAGACCGTGCTTGGTTTTGTTGAGAGCTGATACGCCTACACCGTACTCGAAGTTACGCTGGTCGGAAGGGTAGATGACTCCTTTTGTTGCGACATCTACGGTATACGTATCATCCGACTTGAAGGCTTCGCTTATTTTATCAGAGAGCTTGGAAGCATTCTTTTTAGCAACGAAAAGCATATATTTGCCGTCCGATACGCAGTCGAAATTTATCACGGGCTTAGTCTTTGCGATATTGGGATGCTTTTTCTTATATATTTTCGAGCCTACCGTTCCCATTTCCTCAAGATCAAAGAAAATGAATGCGGCATTTTCCCGTAGCTCGTTCGGCATATCTCTCATAATTTCCATGAGTAGTGTAACGCCTGAGGTGTTATCGTTCGCGGTATGCTTGTTTGCCGGGCCCATCATCATTAATATAAGAAATCCCCAAAGCAGTGCATATCCGCCGATGAGTGTTACGACGCGGAGCGTTTCCGAACCCGTCTTGTCATGAACAAATTCCGATCCGAAAAACATCACGAAAATTGGTAATGCAAACACTGCGAGTGAAATAAATATCTGATAGAGCAGATAAAGCGGTATGCATTTTGGTGTGATAAGGTTAGGGAAAGGCGTCGCGGCACAGGTGTCATAATGTGCGGTGTATATGACCTTCGCAGATGACGGATCACCTATTACGACGTTGGCTGCATTTTTGTTAACGCTTTCCTTGTGCACGTCATATCCCAGAGATTGCGCATATGACGTCAGATATTCTCTGAAAGATGCCTTTTGTTCCTTGGTCTTTCTTATCTCGTGATTTTCAAATACTTCTCGTGCCGGTTTTGTCATAATGATTCTCCGTAAATTATGGTTAGTGCCATTTTAACACATATTAAAGTAAAATGCAATACCTATTGGGGAGTTAATTACGTATCGTATATCGGTAATACGCTAATTTTATCTCTAATTATATTTCATTCTTGACTTTGCTGACTCTTTCATATATAATAATATCACGCACATATGTAAGAAAGGAGCTTTTATGGAAGATATTGAGCGCTACGGCGATTATAATGAAATAGATGAAGAGCCGAGCGGTGAAAAAAGCCATATTGGACTGATTCTTAAGATAGTCATCATTTCCGTATGTCTTCTAGTGGTAGGCCTGATACTTTTCCGAGTGATACTTTTCAGTTATTATCCCAAGGCGATGAAAAGAATATATTTCAACGATACTCTTACAGCCTATTACAATGAGAACAGCGGTGATATAAATGCCGAAACACAGAAGCTTCGTGCTCCTTATGATGATCCGGATTTTGCCAGTTTTATAGCGGATAATCTTATAATAGTAAGAGGAGCAGGACAGTTACAGCTTTCGGTGAGATACAATTCCTCTATATTTGATAACATTGAAGAAAAATACGGCGTAAAGCTTGATCCTAAATCTGCAGATCACTTTGCATTTGAGCTTGAGCGAGGTGTTCTCTCGGAAAACACTGAGTATGAGAGCATAGGAAAGCTCGATCACTCCGAATCAGCAAAAAAACTATTGTACACGTATTACAAGCTCGTCTTTGACGGCGTAGATTTTTCCGACAGTGAGACTGAGGAGTGGATCAGACTCAAGATAACTCTCAAGGATGTTCCCGGTTCCGCGCCGTATTATATACTTATTTATGAGAATACGGATAGCTCCAAGTTCTCTGAGTACAAGCTATCCGGAAGGGAGCGTCCGTAATTATGAAAGAGATCTTTTGTACAGCAAAAGCAAAGACTAATACCGGTAAGAGCGTGTTTCTCGGCCTTCTCGGATCATCTATGCTCCTTGTGATGGCGGCTATTATGGCACCTAAGTTTACGGGCATAATATGGACCGTAGCATTTTCATTTGTTGTTGCGACTATATACGTATATAACAGATTTGTAGGCTCTGAATACCGTTACGCTATTACTCTTGACGGAGGTGTTCCGTCATTTACCGTATTGCTTCAGGTTGGAAAGACAGGTAAGATACAGGCAAGGCTTGATCTTGATTCCATAGCTGAGGTCAGACGTATGAGCGGTAAAGAGTACCGCGCCTATAAATCCGACAAGGGAATTATCAGATATCCGTACTTCCCGACGATGTTCCCCGAGACCGTTTATTTTGTAGCGATACGCTCTGAGCACGAGAATGCCGATATTTTTATAGAGGCAAGCGAGGAGTTTGCGGAGGCTCTCGCATCATATGCGGTAGGATATGCTTCAAATGATACTTGATATCGTAAAAAGCCCGTGTGCCAAAAAAGCACACGGGCTGTTTTTTATTGTACTTAGAAGGGAACCTCGGGAGTCAGAGTGGAGCTGTCTCCGTCGATATCGGGAATCCAGAGTGCGAATAGCGATACATCCTGGTTTGCGTAAGCGGTGAGATCCTCGATGGGAGTTCCGCTGAAGGACGCATCGGTGTACCAACCTGCGAACTTGTATCCTGACTTGGAGGGATCATGAAGAGTGGGAACCTCATCATAGAGGTATTCCGCAACGTTATTCTCATCATTGATACCGCCGTTGAGGTAGTATGTGATATTGTAGGTGTTCTTTGCGTACACTGCAACAAGCTCAAGGTTACCAAAGTAACCGGCGGCAATCTTATTCTCTTCCATTATCTGACCTTCCTTGGTAAACCAACCGAGAACGTGATAGCCTGCCTTCTCGGGGATTGCGGGAAGTGCAATATCAGCGTCGGAGGTGTCATAAGTGCCAAGGCCGAGATCCGTGATAACTCCGTCGATTTCAAATGTCACGGTATAGGTGTTGGGAACAAACTTACCGTAAAGCTTGATATCCTCAAGAGTATTCGCGGGGATAGAAGTGATCTTTTCACCTGTACAGGTGATGTTAGTATACCAACCGTCGAATGTGTAGCCGCCCTTAACGGGAACGAGAAGCTCGCCCAATCCGTCTACCTCGAGGAACGTGCCTCTGAAGTAGAACTCATTGTCTACATAGTAGAGGAGGTTATGTGTAGCTGCATTTTTTAGGTTAGCCTTAACAACGATATTCTTAGCTGTACCTGCCGGGATGCAGTTATATACGATGCTCTCATCTTCCGCATCTACCCATGCGATGAAAGAGTATCCGGGAACCGTGAGAGCTTCAAACTCGGTATAATCCTTGAGAAGCTGATCGCTATCGGACTTGAAGAAGTAATCTACAAGGAGCTCATTGCCGTAGTGGTCGAGATAGGTTACGGTATACTGCTCATCAAGCTTTGCCCATCTTGCATAGACGGTAAGATTACCAATGTTGGATCTTGTGATCTCGGTTACAGGCTGTGTAAATGCATTATCTGTGTACCAGCCTAAGAATACATATCCTTCCTTGGTGGGATCTTCAAGGGTCAAAGTAAGGTTTTTAACAGTATATTTCTCGGGATTGTTCTCTGAATTCACACCACCGTCAAGGTTGTAAGTCAAGGTGTATGTAATTGGAGAGTACTTGGCATAGAATACGAGATCCTCTTGCTGATTTACATTGATATTGGTAGCCAACTTAGTGAGAGCCTTATCGGTATACCAGCCTACAAACTCATAGTGAGATTTTGCGGGAGCTTTGGGAAGCTCAAGATTATCCTCTGCGAGAGAACTGTATGTGTAAGAGAGAGGCTCAAGCTTGGTGAGCTTCTTGTTACCGTCCATATAAGTGATTGAGTATTCGATGCTGTCATCCTTGATTATGAAGAGACATACATCACATTGTCCGTCTCCGTTCTGATCCACGTGCTCTACGCAGTCCTCAGGGTTGGGCTTAGGGGGATCCTCGTTAGCATTCTTTTCCCAATGAGCGGTAAGGGTAAGATTGCCGTTTACAGGGGAGGTGAAATCCCATTCTGTGCTGCCGTTAAACCAGCCTAAGAAGGTAAAACCTTCCTTTACGGGTGCTCCGGGGTTGGATATTCTCGCGCCCTGATTTACGGTCTGAGTTTTAAATATCTCACCGTCATTGTTAAAAGTTACCGTGTACTGCTTGGGCTTGTTACAAGAGGCAACAGCCAAAACGACGGTAATCAACAAAAATAAACATAAAAACTTTTTGAGATTCATATCAGAACTCCTTTTCTATACTTATGCAGTTTATTTTAACATAAATAAAAAAATATTTCAATAGAAAAGAGCTCCTATTTACTGATTGTGATTATTTTTTGGTTGGTTGAACAAAAAAGAACGGTACGGTTTGTGCATATTTACATTGCGCAAACGGTTGCAAACGTCCAAAAAATGTGTTAAAATATAAAATACAGTAATTTTACACGCTTTTATGTGTGAATACGACGCTTTGCGGCATATTCACCGTACGTCATGGAGGACTTATGGTCAGACAGGAAATAAAAAAATTTCATATGGACTGCCGAGAGCACAAGGGGCTTGAATGTATAGCTCCGTGTACGCTTTACTCGGTACTGTTTGAGCATGGGATCATAAGCGATCCGTCGAAGTCTGATGACGTAGCAATGCTTGCGCGTCATGCTATCGGCGGATGTGAGTTTTACGCTGAATTCGAGGTTACTCCTCTCATTCTTTCCATGAAAAACGTTTATCTCCGTTTCTCGGGGCTCGACACCCTTTGCCGCATTGAGATAAATGACAGAGAGGTTGCCATAACCGACAATATGCACCGCACGTACGATTTCGACGTAAAGGCAAAACTCAGTCTCGGTATGAATATACTGAAGCTAACGTTTTCAAAACCTGAGAGAAATCTGTATCTGAGGAGGTCCTACGGAGCTTTCGGTATGTACGGTTCACCCGATCTTCCGGATATGGGAATTTTCAGGGGAGTTGAGCTGATCGCTTTTAATCACAAGATAATTTCCGATGTAAGGGTCAAACAGTCACATACGGAAAAATCCGTAAGACTTGATATAAAAATCAACACGGTAGGATATGACGAGCTCTCCCGTGCCGTAGCTACTCTGACGTCACCTGCCGGCAACGTATACTTCTGCGGATTTGTTGGCGGAGAAGGAAGTATCACCGTTGCTGATCCTAATCTGTGGTGGCCTAACGGTCTCGGTATGCAGAATCTGTATAAGCTGAATGTTAATCTCTACTCCGAGAGTGATCTTGAGGATACGTATGAGATGAAGATAGGTATGCGTACAGTGTCCATGGTTACCGAGGATGAGAAACTTACTCTTTATGTTAACGGCTCTCCAATGTTTGTTATGGGCGGAGAGTATATGCCGGAGGATATCTTATTACCGAGGCTCTCAGAGGAGAGGACAAGAGCGCTTCTCGAAAATGCAAAGCAAGCCAATTTTAACTCTATATTTATACACGGTAGCGGGTATTATCCCGAAAAATACTTCTTCGATGCCTGTGATGAGCTGGGACTTGCGGTATGGGCAGAGATACCTTTAGAGGATGTACATGCAGATGACACCGAGACATTTTCAGAAAATGTAAAGGCTGAGCTCATTGATAACTTGACACGTATGGCGCATCACCCGTCTCTTGCGGTGGTGGTCGGAAACGAGAGAGTAGCAGGGTTGTTTGCCTCCTCTGATGATGCTAAGAGTTTTGCGGACAGGTTCTCGGACTTCGAGGGCATGAACGTATTTGACCTATCGGGTGAGTGCAAGCGTCATTTTACAGTAATCGGACACGATTCACTCCCGACATATGACACGGTGCTCAGGTTTACCGAGCCTGAAAGCAGAAATTTAGGCTCCCGTCTGTTTGAGCTTCATGGCGCGGACGGTAAGTCTGTTATTGATATGCTCTCCGGAGCATACGAGGAGCATCCGTATGCCAACGGTATGCGAGAGCTCTCGTATGTAATGGGTATACATTCCGCAGAGGCATCGAAACGCGAGGTTGAGGCGGTAAGACGCGAGAGTTGCAAACCTCTAGGTATTTTAATGCGCCGTATGAACGATGTATGGCCGTCACTTTCTCCCTCTGCGGTTGATTATTACGGTGGCAGAAAGCCGCTGCACTATTACGAGCGTGAGTTCTTCTCTCCGGTTAGAATTTCTGTCAGCCAAAAGGGAACAAGAGTAAAATTCATAGTAAGCAACGATATGCGACAGGATTACGTCGGTATATTTGCCTATGCAATAATGGATAATAAAAATCGCCCGCTCTTCCGCGATTCTTTCCCGATCAGGGCGCGAGCATCCTCGAATCTCGAGGTGCATAATGTTGATCTTGGCAGCGTTATTTCCGGGCACGAGAACGAATACTATCTCTTGTATTCGGTGTCTGATAAGAGCAACGAAGCCTCTATAGGTACACATTTGTTTACAAAAAATAAGCGTTTTGCCTTTTGTAAACCGGATTATACGATTGATGTTATAGGCAACGGCATGGAATATACCGTGACTGTATCCGCCGATTGCTTCGTCAAGGGAGTTGAGATTTCCTTTGAGGGAGAAGAGGCTCATCTTGATAAAAACTACTTTGATATCACTGGCAGAGCACCGGTGCGTATCAGACTTACTACTCCTCGCATGACTACGGTTGAAAAACTAAAAAGAGTGATGAGGATATGCTCGCTCTGTGACCTCGGTCGCGAGGATTGATCTGTTTACCAAAAAAACAATATAAGGAGATGCACATGAAGAAAATCGCCGCTGAATTTAAAAAATTCATAATGCGCGGTAACATCGTGGATATGGCTGTCGGTGTTATCGTAGGTAGTTCGTTTACCGCTATTGTAAACGCACTTAGCAACAACATTCTCAAGCCTCTTATCAACTATCTCTTGGCTCTCGTTTTCGGTGCGGACTCATTGAGTGAGGTATATACCTTCCTCAAGAAGGAAGTGGTTGACGGTGTCGTAGTTCTTGAAGAGTCTATCTACATCGATTGGGGCGCATTCATCAATGCTATCATTAACTTCTTCCTCATCGCGCTCGTACTCTTCTCCATAGTGAAGATCGTAAATGTCATCCGTGACGGCAAGAAGAAGCTTGTAGAGGAGCTTCTTGACGACGTTCCCACTAAGGAAGATCGCAAAGAGATGAAAAAGCTCAAGATCAAGATGACCGATGCTAATGTAAAGGCTTTCCTTGCTGAGAAGAAACTTCGTCTTGAGGAGGAGGCTGCAAAAGCCAAGGCTGAGGCAGAGGAGAAGGCAAGACTTGACAGACTTGCAAATCCTACCACCGAGGACCTTCTTAAAGAAATCCTTGCAGAGATGAAAAAACAGTAAAATACATAAAAGAGAAGAGAACATTGCGAGTTGCCTATAACATAGACACGCAATGTTCTCTTTTTATTAGTATATCTGCTTCTGATCAGCCGATGAAAACATTTTTGCCAGCTCCGCACCGAAAAGAACACTGTTTTTGAGATCCTTGACAAATTCAACATCATCTCTTTCATTCTCATCCGTTATCCATGTGTAAATGGAGTATACGAAGAAGTTTGCATACAGCGTTACGTTTTTTTCGGTTACTATAATGCTACCCAGTCGCTCCCGCATTCTTTCTTTGAATCTTCCTTTACAGAGATTGGAAAAATATTCTGCAAAGCAGTTTTGTCCGCCAACAAGCAGTATTTTTTTATAGAATGCCTTATTGCGGTAAAAATACTTGCACAGTGATGATACCGTGTGCCATAAGTTTCCGTCGGTATATTCCTTTGCACATTCTCTGAATTCGGTTTCGAACATCCATATTACAAGCTCATATTTGTCATGAAAATGATAGTAAAAGCTCTTTCTGTTCATTCCGCACAACTCACATATCTCACCGACGCTGATTTTTTCAAAGGGCTTATCGTTTACTAATTTCTTAACAGCCTCGGCGAAGGCCGCTTTTGTTATTCTTGAGTCTGCCATTTCTCCTCCGTGAAAAATCTTTGATGTCAAGTTCAGATACAGAAACTCGGACAACAAAAAAACGAGCCCTATCTGAACAACAGATAAGTCTCGTCGCGAAAGATGGCGCCAGACCTGACTTGCAGGCCATGATGTTGAACGCTCATCACACAAAGAGTGCCGACTACTCCCCTACGGCGTCAGTATAACACATACCTGAAGCCAAATCAAGAGATTTCAGACATAAAATCAAATTAAATTCCGTTTCTATTGTAATATTAGACATTATTCAGGGTGAAAAATGTAACAAAATTCATAAATTGTCTATTGATTGCCTTTTATATTAATGGTAAAATAGTACGGTTAAAGAATATAGAAAATAAATATAAAGGAGATGCACGAAAGTGGATTTTCACGCAAAAACAACAGATGAGGTGTTAAAGGACCTCTCTACCGACGGTGCGCAAGGCCTCAGTGAGTCCCGTGCCAGAGATCTCTTGGAGAGTTACGGCAAAAACGCACTTAAGGAAAAGAAAAAGAAAAGCACATTTATGAAGTTCCTCGATCAGTTTAAGGATGCTATGATCCTTATACTTATTGCGGCGGCTGCAGTATCGTTTACTCTGGCATGCATCGAGGTATCCAAGGGCGGACACGGAGAATTCTTTGAGCCCGCACTCATTCTTCTCATAGTAGTTCTCAACGCTGTGATGGGTGTTATCCAGGAGGGAAAGGCGGAGAGAGCTCTCGATGCGCTCAAGGGAATGTCTGCACCTCACGCAAGGGCTATCCGTGACGGTGTAGAGAAGATCATTGACGCGGCAGATCTTGTTCCCGGCGATATTATCAAGCTCGAAGCAGGTGATTTTGTCCCTGCGGATGCAAGACTTCTCCATTCCGTCAGCCTTAAAAGTGAGGAGGCGGCACTTACCGGTGAGTCCGTTCCCAGTGAAAAGGATGCGAATGAGGTCGTAGCTACTGACGCGCCTATAGGCGACAGACACAATATGGTCTTCTCAGGATGCAGCATTACCTACGGTACTGCTACTGCGGTCGTTACCGCGACGGGTATGAACACCGAAATGGGTAAGATCGCAAATCTTCTTGACTCCGAGGGCGAGACCGAGACTCCTCTTCAGAAGAAGCTTGGTCAGCTCGGTAAGTACCTCGGTATTCTCGCGCTTGCTTGCTGCGGTGTGATCTTTGTTGTAGGTCTTGCAAGCGGAAACGATCTTCTCGATATATTTATGACGAGTGTATCACTTGCCGTGTCGGCTATTCCCGAGGGCTTGCCTGCTATCGTTACGATAGTTCTTTCAATCGGTGTGCAGAGAATGGTTAAGCGTAATGCTCTTATCCGTAAGCTTCCCGCCGTTGAAACTCTCGGCGGTGCATCTGTTATCTGCTCCGATAAGACCGGTACTCTTACACAGAACAGAATGACTCTCGTTAAGGCTTACGTGGACGGAGGAGAGACTCTTGTAGACATAGGTACTGACAGCGAGGAGCTTAACAATCTTCTCAAGCTTGCAACCCTTTGCTGCGACGGCTCTGTTATTTTTGAAAATGACACGGTCAAGCACATAGGCGATCCTACCGAGACTGCTATCGTATATGCTTCCCATGAGGCAGGTATGACAAAGGAGGATCTCAATTCAGCAAATCCCCGTATCGCAGAGCTTCCGTTTGACTCTGACAGAAAGCTTATGAGCACCGTTAACGTGATCGACGGCAAGACCGTTGTTATTACCAAGGGTGCATTCGACGTTATGACCTCTATCACGGTTAAGGGCAATATCGCCAAGGCTGCCGAAATGAACGAGCAGATGAGCCGTGCGGCACTCCGTGTTATCGCAGTAGGCTATAAGGTAATAGATGCTCTTCCCGAAACGGTTGATTCCGCATCTATCGAATCCGGACTCACATTCCTCGGGCTTGTAGGTATGATAGATCCTCCCCGTCCTGAGGTAAGAGTAGCGGTTGCTACTTGCCGTGAAGCCGGCATCAAGCCTGTTATGATCACAGGCGACCACGTTGTTACCGCATCCGCTATAGCTGAGGACCTCGGTATTCTTGAGGCCGGAGACAGAGCGATAACAGGCGCAGAGCTTGACAAGATGACAGACGAAGAGCTCGACAGAAACGTTCAGAATATCTCGGTATACGCAAGAGTATCTCCCGAGAATAAGATAAGAATAGTCAAGGCATGGCAGAGAAAAGACAAGGTTGTCGCTATGACCGGTGACGGTGTAAACGATGCTCCGGCTCTCAAGGCGGCAGATATAGGCTGCGCTATGGGTATCACAGGCACAGACGTTGCGAAGGGTGCATCGGATATGGTGCTTACCGACGATAACTTCTCTACTATCGTTGATGCGGTAAGAGAGGGAAGAGGTATCTACGATAACATAAAGAAGGTTATCGGATTCCTTCTCGGTACTAACATTGGTGAGGTAATCACAGTGTTTATGGCGATGATCATCGGCGCGCTCTTCCTTGGAGCGGCACATTCGCCTCTGCTTTCTATGCAGCTTCTTTGGATCAATCTCGTTACCGATTCGCTCCCGGCTATTGCTCTCGGTATGGAAGCTGTGGATAAGAATATTATGAAGAAGAATCCTAAGCCTAAGAACGAGGGAATTTTTGCACACGGTCTTGGGGTAAAGGTAGTGATTCAGGGTATAATGTTCGCGGGACTTACGCTTGCCGGCTACTATATCGGTCAGTATGTGACCCTCGGCGGTATCATAGCTTCCGAGAAGGCAGGACAAACAATGGCGTTCTTCATCCTCGCACTTTGCCAGATCGTTCAGGCATACAACATGCGTTCCGAGCACTCGCTCTTTAAGATTGGCGTGTTCTCTAACAAGAATCTCAACCTTGCGGCACTCGCATCGACGGTTCTCGTTGCTCTCGTTATGTTTGTTCCCGGACTCAATACGATCTTTGGTCTTATCTATCTCTCCTGGCAGCATTATCTCATCGGTCTCGGACTTATCTTCGTTCCTCTCATCGTAATGGAGACATCTAAGGCGATCGGTGTAATACGCGCAAAAAAGCTTAATTAAATAACACGGATACACGGTATATTCGCAGAGAGCGTCCATTATCCGTAAACAATGAAAGAGACTGCCTCAGCACGAGGCGGTCTCTTTTTTGTGTGTTGCGTGAAAAAGGACGTACAATATCGACTGCACGTCCTTTGATAAATTATTCTATTGCTCGGGACTTCGAACAGGTGAAGTAGAGTATCTGTTTCGACTTGCCTATCATCTTGAGAGTAGACTTTGCCCGCTCGAGCCTTGCATCATCAAGAGCGATGAACGGGTCGTCAAGTATAATGAACGGTGCTTCATTTTCATAAAGCGCGTCAATCAGCGCGAGTCTCAGTCCGAGTGCGTAAAGATCGCGTGTGCCTCTGCTGTATGCTTCGATACCGTGTGACTCTCCGCGTTCTATACGCATGAGCTCAAAGCTGGTGTTGAGTGTATAGTCACCGTCAATACCGGCGATAAGCTTTGAATATTCTTCGAATTTCTCTTTTGTTTTACCAAGGTACTTGGAGGTTATATTGTCACACGCCTCTTTAAGATAGAGCGAGGTTTTTCTGATTACCTCAAGGCTGTCCACGTGCTTAAGGTACAGCTCGTCGAGCTCATCCTTAGCCATCTCGTACTCGTCTTTTCTATCTATTTCGGTTCTTGCGATATTTACCTCTCTCTCAATAAGAGCGGTATTTGCCGCCAGAGATCGCGTTTTTTCAGTCAACTCCGCAAGCGTTGCCTTGATACTCATCTCATCCTCTGCATCGTTGTGCTGCGGTTTGTCGGTTACACCGTATTGCACGGCATACATATCACAGTCGTTTACAAGCCGCTCCACGCTCGTCTTGAGATAACTGTACTGATTGAGCTTGTCGCGTATTTCGGCAAAAGGATTTTCTGCTGTGGTGGGGAAGCGTTTAAGAAAAGCACGTGCTTCTCCGGCGAGAGCTTCGCTCCTTTTGAGTTTTTCGAGCTTACCGCTCGCTATGGTCTCACCGGCTTGTCCGAGTGCGTAATATCTTGTGTACTTGTGCCTTATAATTCTTACCGCATCAAGCACCGAGTCGGCATCGGGAATGGGGAAACCGCTCAGAAATTCGCAGACCTTAATATTAAGATCCGAGTATTCCTCCGATAGCTTGGTTCTTTTTTCGGTACGTTCCGATTCAAGCTGTTCATAACGGTCAAGTTTTTTCTCAATATCCGTAATTGAGCCGCCTCTTTGAGCCCCCCTATCTTTTGAAGATTGACTGTTCTGCTTCTTTCCGCTTATCAGCAGAGAGATCGCGGTTGATACCGAAATAATAAATCCAACAGCGCCGAGCGTGTAGGTGAAGATTCCGCCTAGTATAATGCCTGCTACAAGAAGTATATTTCCGAGGAAACAAATTGCCATCTTTATAAGTACTGAGGTCTCGGATTTTTTCGTTGTTACAATACTGTCGCGTGTAGGTGGCTTGTCCGGAAAAATAGCCCTCATCTCTTTAGAGATGGGATCCACCTCATTGTCTATTGAGGTTATCTCTTTTTCCTTCTCTTCAGCAAGCTCAGCGAGTCTTTCCGCATTAGCTATTTCTGTGAAGTTGGTGCCTTTTTTGAAGAATTCTCCGAGTGCTACGTATTCCTCGTTACCGCCTTCAGCAAGTGCCTCTGCCTTTAGTCTTTCGGCTTCCGCCATAGCATCGCGTGCGGCATCTATATTTTCGGAACTCGGCAGACCGGATGCAAAGAACGTCCTTACTTCCTCAAGACGTGCTTTTTCTCGGTTTGTCGCCTCGAGCATAGTTCTGTATCTTTCCTCGTGCACTCGCTTTTCTCTGAATTTATTTACCGATTCGAGCTTTGCGCGCGCTTCGTCCTCAAGCGCCTTTATCGTAGCCCTTTCGGCGTTCATCTCTTTTAAGACAGCCTCCTTTTCGGTGACCTCTTTTTCAAGAGCGGAGAGCGAGTCGAGCTTTCTCTGAGCCTCGTTTATGCGCTCCTTGACGTTGGCAATCTCTCCGGTATTACCCTTTTTAAAATAGAACTTGCGTCTTTCCTCAAGCAGCTTCAGAGCATCGTCGAATCCTCCGACGTCACCGTCTACACCGACAAGGTCTGAGAGCTTTGCGGATATGGATTTGTTTTCGTTTTTGCCCTGCAGATTTTTTTCAGAGAGAAATGCGGTGCGCAGAAATCCGTCACGGTCTATACCGAACAGCCGCTCACCTATATCTTCACCGTAGTCTTCGCTCACGCGACCGGAGTCTGCATCGATAAGCCTGAAGGTGTCATCTGCCGGTCTTTGTCCGAATGTGCGCTCTATTATATATTTTCTCTTGCCTACCTCAACGGTCAGAGATCCACCGAATTTACCGCCCTGCCACGGCATATATTTTTTTCGCGGATTCTCGTCAAGTGCCTGCCGTCTTGTGTCACCTATTCCGTAGAGCATAGCTTCAATAAACGCTGTGAGTGTGGTTTTTCCGGTTCCGTTTTCGGAAATACAGCAATTAAGGCCCTTAGAGAAATTATAGCTTGATGATCGGAGCAGACCGAAGTTTTCAATATAACAGCTTATTAACTTCATTTTCTCCTCCTTAAATTTCATCTCGCTCGCCCATAAGAGCCGCGAGTCCCATACGTATTATCTTATCCTTGTCATCGTCTGACAAGTCTGCTTTTGATGTAACGAGTCTTATAAACTCGCCCTTTAAAGAACGGTCATACTTATATTCATCGGGATCGATCCTCAGGCTCGACTCATCCTTGATTTCAAAGTGATAGAATGAGCTCTGCCATCTTGATTTTATAGCGTCAACGTCAGGGAAGAGCTCGGGGGCTCTTTTACCGCAGAGCCTCATACGTACCATATCCGTGTGAGCTATTCCGCAGAGGGCTGCATCGGCTCTTGCATCAATGTCTGCTCTTGTGAGGGCGTCGGTCAGGTCAACGTCGACGATCATAAGTCTTCTCTTTGAAAAAGGTGTGAATGTGTGAGTGAGACGTCGGCCATCGGTTTCTATCATAACGAATCCCTTTTCTCCGACCTCGTCAAAGCCTCGTCCCTCGGGCGTTCCTGCATACACGGCTATACCCGTGTCGTCTATTTTGTGTTCGGAATAGCTGTGATAATGTCCGAGAGCCAAGTAGGTGATCTTCTTTCCTTCGAGCTCACGTCTGCCTATTGCATCACCGCCGCTCTTACCGTCGGTGAGAGCTCCGTGCAGTACCACAATATTGGTTTTACCATAGTCAAGATCAAGTGTAGCAAACATATCAGATGATATATCGCTTCTGCCTGCTATACATACCTCTCCATAGTTAAAATACGTCCACTGCTCCGAGAAGAGCTTAAGATTTCTCGGCAGGGGAATACCGCACTCGATAAGCGCGTTTTTTTCGTGATTTCCCGACAGATACAAGAAGTCGAGCGTGGGATATCTTGATATTGCGCTGAGCACTCGCTCAGCAGTGGATCTTGTTATTTTTTCGCTGTCAAAAAGGTCGCCCGCGATGATGAATGCGAGCGCTTTCTGATACACGGCCTCCTCTATCATTTTCTCAAATGTGGCCATCAGCTCGTTCTTTCTCTCTCTGATCTTTTCCTGCGAAAGCCTCGAGGTCAGCGGAGAGCCTATATGCAGATCCGATGTATGCAGAAATTTCATCGGTTACCTCCTGTTGTCTCAAATTCATTTGAACGTGTGTACTCGCTTGGCGGCATTCCGTACTTGGCGGAAAAAACCTTGGAGAAGTACGATTGGTCGGAGAAGCCCGTTTCGGTGGCGATCTCTCCGATATTACCCTCACCTATCTTCAGCATTTTGACCGCTTCGCCGAGTCTGACACTTGTTATGTAATTATTCACTGTCGTGCCAAACTCTCGCTTGAAGCAGGTGATCAGGGTTGATTTTGAGCATCCTATATCGTCGCAGATATCGGATATTGTTATTTTTGATTTGTAGTTATCGAATATGTATTTCTTCGCCATCTCGGCCACGGTATGCTTTGCCGAGGGTATGGCATTGGAGAGGGTGAGATATTGAGCGCAGATAGTCATGATTTTAACGTACGAGCGCACCATATCCGCATTTACTAAAGGGGTCTTGCTTGCGAGCTCCACCATTTCATCTCCGAGAGTTCTAACGTTGTTTATCTCATGATGGATGGGAGCCCCGCTCTCGTCAGTCTCGTATATCTGTCCCATCATGAGGAAGCCGGTCAGAGTACCGAAGTTGTATAGGGGGCTAACCGCCTCGGTAAAGCCGTATCGACACGTATATATGTGAGTATCTTTTTCGCTGAGGGCCTTTTTACACGCTTCCTTGTCGCAAGCTATACATTTTTCCAGCTCAGAGGGATTTTTGTGCACCATGCGGCAAAATTCTCTTTTTTCTGCCGGGTAGGCAGCGATTTCACTATAATCAGCTCCGTGAAGCGATACTCGGAATCCGGTTATTTTGTAAAGCTCCGCGAGGACGGATATTATTTCATCCTTTGTCATTGATGGATCTCCAAATTTGTAAAATAATTTAAAAAATGTGCTATTCTACAAAATATTATACAATTTTACCTTGAAATTGTCAATAACATAGTATATAATTATTAAAGAATATTTTTGAAAGAGGGGGATTATGCGCTACTGTATAGGTGTTGATCTCGGTGGTACAAATATAGCCATCGGACTTATCGACCTTGACGGCAAGGTCATCATTCGCAAGAAAAGTGTGAAAACCCGTGCACCCCGTCCGTGTGTAGAGATATCTGCGGACATAAGAGACGTATGTGTTGATCTTTGCAATGATGTGGGGATCACTCTTTCGGAGGTTGAGTGGATAGGAGTGGCTACTCCCGGTATCGTGCGTTCCGGCGTGGTTATTGATGCATTTAATCTCGGATGGACTAATGAAAAATTCGAAGAGATCGTTTGCACTATGACAGGCAGACCCACCTTTGTTGCCAATGATGCCAATGCGGCGGCTTATGCCGAGGCAAAATGGGGATGTGGCATCGGTGAGGAGTCTCTTATAGCCGTGACTCTCGGCACAGGTATTGGCGGAGGTATCATTCTTAACGGTAAGATATGGGAAGGCTTTAACGGATTTGCCGCAGAGCTTGGCCATATGGTTATTGACGTGGGAGGCAGACGTTGCTCCTGTGGATTGCGCGGTTGCCTTGAGGCATATTGCTCAGCGACAGCTCTCGTGCATGAGACCCGTAGAATGATGAAGCTTTATCCAGACAGTCTTATGTGGCAGGTGACAGGCGGAAATATCGACTGCGCGGACGGACGTACCGCTTTTACAGCCAACGAGCAGGGAGATTTTGCTGCAAGACAGGTCATTGACGATTTTGTTAACTACCTCGCTATAGGCATAGCGAACATTATTAATATTTTCCAGCCATCCGTTGTTTGTATCGGTGGCGGAGTGTCCGGACAGGGCGAGGCGCTTATGCGTCCTCTGCGCGAAAGACTTAAATACACCTCCTTCGGTACGAAGGACATGAGAACGCGCGTTGAAGTTGCGGTCTACAAAAACGATGCCGGAATAATCGGCGCAGGATTACTTGGAATTATGGAGGAATAAAAAATGGTTTCTATCGAAAATGTTGTTTCTGCCTTTGACATTGAAGGCAAAGTAAGTGAGTACGTTCCTTTTGGAAACGGTCATATCAATGACACCAGACTCGTAACTATGGATAACGGAGTACAGTACGTTCTCCAGAGAATTAACAAAAACGTATTTAAGCGCCCCGATCTCCTTATGGAGAATTACGTAGGCGTTACCAAGTTCATCAGAAAGAAGATCGAAGAGATGGGTGGAGATCCTCTCCGTGAGGTTCTTAACGCTATTTACACCAAGGACGGTAAGCCCTATACCATTGATGAGGAGGGACAGTATTGGCGTCTTCTCGTATACGTTACCGATTCTATCGGATACGATAAGGTTGAGAGACCCGAGCAGTTCTATGACAGCGCGCTTTCCTTTGGTGACTTCCAGTATATGCTCCGCGACTATCCCGCTGACACTCTCCACGAGACTATTGTGAACTTCCATAATACTCCTGACAGATACCGTCAGCTTATGGAGGCTATCGAGAATAATGCTGCAGGCAGACTTGCAGAGGTTGGTGCTGAGGTAGAGTTCGCAAAGGCAAGACGTGAGTTTGCATATACTCTTGAGAACGCGCACAGCGAGGGTAAGCTTCCTCTCAGAGTTACACATAACGATACCAAGCTCAACAACATTCTCTTTGACATCAATACCGGCAAGACTCTTTGCGTAGTTGACCTTGATACCATTATGCCCGGATATTCTGTCAACGATTTCGGTGACTCCATCAGATTCGGTGCTACCACCGCTCTTGAGGATGAGACCGATCTCACCAAGGTTAACTTTGACATTTCTCTTTACGAGCTCTACGTCAAGGGCTTCATCGAGGGTGCTAAGGGCGGTCTTACAGAGGGAGAACTTGAGATGCTTCCCATCGGAGCGATTATGATGACGTTCGAATGCGGTATGCGTTTCCTCGCGGACTATCTCAACGGTGATACCTACTTCAGAGTACACAGACCCTCTCACAACCTTGACAGATGCAGAAACCAGTTTAAGCTTGTTGCTGATATGGAGTCTCAGCTCGATGAGATGAAGGCTATCGTAAGAAAGTACGCTAAATAATAGCGTTTGTTTACATAAAAGGAGAAAATAATATGATTAAGATTATTTATGGAAAGTGCGCACATTGTGCAAGCGTGAATGCAGCTAACGTAATAACCGACCTTCTTAAGTCTAAGCCTGATGCAGTTCTCGGTCTTGCTACCGGATCTTCTCCCATTGGTATGTATAAGGAGCTTATCGCGAGATGCGAAAAGGGTGAGATCAGCTTCAAGAACGTAAAGAGCGTTAACCTTGACGAGTACGTAGGTCTCGCTGCAGATCACGACCAGAGCTACGCTTACTTTATGAGCCACAATCTTTTCAATCACGTTGATATTGACAAGGCTAACACCAATCTTCCCAACGGTCTTGCTGCAGATCCTGCTGCTGAGTGCCGAAGATATGACGGCGTAGTAGCTTCTATGGGAGGTGTTGACGTTCAGGTTCTCGGTATCGGTAACAACGGTCACATCGGCTTTAACGAGCCCGCTACCTATTTCTCCAAGGGCACAGGCCTTGTAGATCTTACCGACTCCACCATCGATGCTAACGCTCGCTTCTTCGAGAAGAGAGAGGATGTTCCCACTCAGGCGCTTTCTATGGGCGTAGGCCAGATCATGAACGCTGATAAGATTCTTCTTATCGCTCTTGGCAAAGGTAAGGCTGAGATACTCGAGAAGTCCCTCTTCGGTGATGTTACTCCCGAAGTTCCCGCATCTATTCTTCAGTTCTTCAAGGGCGAGGTCGTAGTATGCGCAGATGAGGAGGCTCTCTCGGTTATCCTTGAGAAGCACCCCGAGGCTGTTACCAAGTAATTTTGAATATTAAAAATGTGTTTTGGGCTACCTGCGGTAAAGCAGGTAGCCCAACTAATTTTATCCATTAAGGTAAGTAAAGTTTTTCTTTTTTTCAAGTCTTAGCGTTTTTTGCAAATTTAAGAGGAGTGATTCCCTTGATTTTCTTGAATACAGTAGAGAAATAGTTAGGATCGTTAAAACCGCATTTTTGGGCAACTGAGGTTATGGAGTCATCTCCCTCAAGCAGGAGCTTCTCCGCGTTAATAATACGTATAAACGTTATGTATTCGCTGATTCCCATTCCGACAACCTCCTTGAATTTCCTTGACAGATAGCTTTCGCTGATTGAAAATTTGCGGCTTAAATGCTCTAGAGATAGATCTTCTGAGTAGCTTTGGCTGATATATTCCGATGCCTGATGTGCGATCTTATCGGCCTCGGAAACCACGGGGATAAACTCTCGTTTGTGTCGGCAAATGAAGGATAGGATTGAGAGGGCGTGTATCTTGCAGACTGCATAGCCGAGCTTACCGTCCATTTTGATGTAATTTTCAAGCTTACCAAAAAGATCCTCAAGCTCTTTCGCACGGTTTATAGGTATGCTTATAAGACGTCTGTTGATCAACTCATCAAGGATAATACGTGTCTCAGAGTCAAAAATATCTTCATCGAACGATAGCAGGTATCTTTCTACGTCCTTGTATCCGCCGCTGTCGGTCATATGATAATGTCCTTTTGGAATGAAAACGATATTCCCGGACTCTACAGGATATATTTCATCATCTATCAGATATTTTGTTTTTCCGCGTACAAGGTAGTAGAGCTCATGCTTGGTGTGGACGTGTACACCCGGCATTTTAGGTGCGGTTTTGTTGTGCGAAAACTCTATCACGGATATTTTTCCTCCGTTTAACTGTTTTTCTTTCATATTAACATAATAATTGAGAATAATCAAGCATTATTTTAATGTTTTTTGATAATTTCATCAATATTTTAAAGGAAAACACGATAATTTTGTTATAGAATTGATATATAAAATTAAATTAGGAGAGTTCTTATGAAATACGTAAACGGCAAAGCATGCGAATTAAAAATAGCATATATAGGAGGTGGATCGCGCGGCTGGGCATGGAAGCTGATGAGCGATCTCGCCGGATGTGAGGATATGTCAGGATCTGTATATCTCTACGACATAGACTTTGAAGCGGCAAAGAACAATGAGATAATAGGTAATAAATTCAATAGCGCAGATGGAGCGGTGGCAAGATGGGATTACTTTGCGTCAAAGACTCCGCGCGAGGCCCTTACAGGAGCAGATTTTGTTGTCATTTCGATTTTACCCGGCACGTTTGACGAGATGGAAAGTGACGTACATACTCCGGAAAAATACGGTATTTATCAGAGCGTAGGTGACACCAGTGGCCCCGGCGGTATCATCAGAGCTATGCGTACCATTCCTATGTATGAGGAGATAGCGGAGTATATCAAAGAGTTTTGTCCCAATGCATGGGTAATAAGCTACACCAATCCGATGACACTTTGCATAAAGACGCTTTACAGAGTATTCCCGGAGATAAAGGCCTTTGGATGCTGTCACGAGGTATTCGGCACACAGGATTTTCTTGCCGAAATGATACAGGAGAACTTCGGGGAAAAGCCGGAAAGACACGAGATAAAAGTGAATCCCGTAGCGGTCAACCATTTCACATGGCTTACAGAGGCCACATATAAAAACATAGATCTTTTCCCTTATTACGATAAATTCTGCAATAAATACAAGGGCGGATACACAAATGAGCAGATAGAAAAAATGCTGAAGGCCAAGAATGCTTCCTTCGTCTCTAAACATGCAGTAAAGATGGAGCTTTTCAAACGATTCGGATACATAGCTGCAGCGGGCGACAGACATCTCGTTGAATTTCTCCCCGGTAAATGGTATCTTGAGAGCCCTGAAAGAGTAAAGGAAATGGGCTTTGGTCTTACCAGCGTAGCTTATAGAAAGATTGATCTTGCGGATAGGATAGCGAGAAGCGAGAGACTCAGGAGCGGAGAGGAAGCTGTGAGGATAGAGAATACAGGAGAAGAGGGCGTGAATCAGATGAGAGCACTTCTCGGTCTCTGCGATCTTTGTACAAACGTAAATCTTCCTAATCGCGGTCAGATTCCCAATCTTCCTCTCGGCGCGGTAGTCGAGACTAACGCTATCTTCCGTTCAGGTACTGTAACTCCCGTTTTTGCAGGAGCTATCCCTGAAAGTATATATCCTCTGGTTTCGAGGATCTGCTCCGAGCAGGAGAGCGTGTCTTCAGCTATTGCTGAGAGGGATCTTGAGAAGATATTTGCTTGCTTCATCAACGATCCTCTCGTAACTTGTTCTATGGCGGATGCCAAGATATTGTTTAATGAGATGGTAGAAAATACAAAGGGATATCTTAAATCGTACAATATTTGAGGATAAAATGTTAAGTAAAGTTAGCAGAACAGAGAAAATTATACAGTTTGGCGAGGGAGCATTCCTTCGTGGGTTTGTTGATTGGATGATTCAGCTCATCAATGAGTCGAGTGATTTTGACGCCAACGCAGTCGTCGTACAGCCAATAGAACAAGGACTTTGCGCAAGGCTTGAGGAACAGGGATGTGTATACACTCACGTCATGCGTGGACTTAAAGACGGCGTACCTACGGTTGAGAAAAAGGTAATAAACGTAATTTCGAGGACGGTAGAGCCGTATCGCGATTTTAATGCATATCTTGCTCTCGCGGAGGTGGAGAGCTTCAGATTTGTGGTATCTAATACTACTGAGTCGGGCATAGTTTTTGATGAAGCGGATACACCCGAGCGTGCTCCCTACGTCACATTCCCGGCGAAGCTCACACTGCTTTTAAAAAGAAGATACGATCTTGGACTTGAAGGCTTTATCTTCCTGCCTTGCGAGCTTATTGACAAAAACGGATCGACACTCAGAGAGTACATAATCAGGTATGCGAAGCTCTGGGGGTATTCAGAGGAATTTTGTGCATGGATCGAACGCGAAAACATATTCTGTAATACGCTTGTAGACCGAATCGTTACAGGTTATCCAAAGGACGAGAGGATCGATCTTGGATATGAGGATGCTATGCTCGATACGAGCGAGATTTTCCATCTGTGGGTAATAGAGTCGTGCTATGATATAAAATCTGAGATCCCATTTGATAAGGCGAGACTTAACGTCATAGTAACCGACAATCTTGATATGTATAGGACGAGAAAGGTGCGTATACTTAACGGCGCTCATACCTCAATGATCCCATATGCGCTCTTGGAGGGTGTAGCAACTGTAAGAGAGTGCATGGAGAATGAGAAGCTTTCATCACACGTTATGTCGTGCGTTTATGATGAGATCATTCCGACTCTCGACCTTCCGTATGAGGAGCTTAAGAGCTATGCGGATAGCGTATTTGAGCGTTTTCGCAACGGATATATAAAGCATTTTTGCTCATCTATAGCCCTTAACAGCGTGAGTAAATTTAAGGTGAGAGTGCTTCCGTCAATTCTTGAGTACAGACGGAGATTCGGTAAGCTGCCGCATAATCTCATGCTCTCATTCGCAAAGCTGATAGAGCTTTACAGAACAAATATGACGAACGATTCTCCTCGTGTCTGCGAGCTTATGAGGACGTTGAGCATATCTGAAATACTTGAGAGTGAGGAGCTCTGGGGAGAGGATATTTCCTACCTTTCCGATGAGCTATCGGCACTTGTAAAGTAATATATCTGAAAAGAGGATATAGAATGATAATCAATATACTTGATAACGTTGAGGTTAATCTGGAAAACGGACATAAATATGCCACAAGAGATATTGTATGCGGTGAGAACATCGTTAAATACGGAAATCCCATAGGTCACGCGACCTCGGATATCAAGTGCGGTGATCACGTGCATACACACAATATGTCGACCAATCTTTCTTCTGAGATCGAATATGACTTCAAGGGCGATTTTACGTCAAATGTACGTACGGATAGCGAGCGCACTTTCCTTGGTTATCTCAGGGAAAACGGAGATGTAGGTATTCGCAACGAGGTGTGGATAATAAACACCGTGGGCTGTGTAAATAAGGTGGCAAAGCGCTTGGCCGACCTTACGGGAGCATATCATTTTGAGCATCCGTACGGCTGTTCACAGCTTGGAGACGATCACCGCGCCACTCAGCGAATACTTGCCGCATTGGTGAATCATCCGAACGCTGCAGGCGTTCTCGTTCTTGGTCTCGGATGTGAGAATAATAACATCGACGAATTTAAAACGGTTATTGGCGAGTATAACGAAAAAAGAGTGCGTTTTTTAAACGTACAGGATGTCGATGACGAGATAGAGATCGGTGTTAGAATAATTAACGAGCTTATGGAGTACCGAGATAGCTTTACACCGACACCGGTTTCGATATCAAAGCTTAGGATCGGATTAAAGTGCGGTGGATCTGACGGATTCAGCGGTATTAGCGCAAACCCTCTTGTCGGTAGATTTGCTGATCGGATTATAGCCGAGGGTGGTAGCTGTCTGCTTACCGAAGTGCCTGAAATGTTTGGCGCTGAGCATCTTCTTATGGATCGTTCAGCATCACGAGAAGTTTTTGAGAAAAACGTTAATATGATAAACGGATTCAAAAAATATTTTTCTTCGCATAATCAACCGATATATGAGAATCCGTCACCCGGAAACAAGGCGGGAGGTATTACCACACTTGAGGAAAAGTCGCTTGGATGTGTGCAGAAGGGCGGCAGCAAGGCAGTTGTAGACGTGCTTGAATACGGGGAGCGTGTAAAGAAAAACGGACTTTCCTTGATAAACGGTCCTGGAAATGATATGGTAGCTATTACAAATCTTGCTGCTGCCGGTGCTCAGTTAATTCTATTTACTACAGGCAGAGGTACGCCTCTTGGCGGACCTGTTCCAACGGTTAAGATATCGACAAACAGTACCCTAGCCGAGAAAAAGCGCGCATGGATAGATTTTGACTCTTCGCCCGTGCTTTCCGGAGAGGATCTTGACAGTAAATTCTTCGAGTACGTGATCGATGTTGCTGAAGGACGTCAGACTCGTAACGAGGAGAACGGATATCGGGAAATAGCTATTTTCAAAAACGGTATTACACTTTGAATGCGGAGGAAATTTTATGTTTAAGTACAATTCACCCGAAAAGAAGGGAATATCCTCTGAAAATATCGAGAAATATCTGAGAAAGCTCGAGTCAAGGAAACTATCCACTCATGATATGATAATTATGAGAGGGGAAGAGATAGTATTCGAGAAATACTGGGAGCCTTTTGACGAGAATTTCAGCCACAGAATGTACTCGGTTACAAAGAGTATTCTGTCTATTGCTGTAGGCTTCGCTATTCAAGAAGGATATTTTGCTCTTACTGATAAAATATGCGATCTTTTGCCGCATGAGGCCGGAGTGCAATCGGATCGGAATATGAGCGATTTGACTGTAAGAGATATGCTTATGATGTCAACCGCCAAGACTCCTAAAGATTGGTTTGGAGCCAGACATCCGGACCGTGTAAGATTTTATTTCGAAAATGAATGTAAAGAAAGTCATCCCGGCGGAACTATTTTCGAGTATGATAGCCCCGGGTCATTTGTACTCGGCGCGGCTTTGGAAAGGGCTGTCGGCATGAGATTCATGGATTACCTACGTCCCAGACTTTTTGACAAGATAGGTGTTTCAAAGGGAGCTCGCTGTCTTACTTGTCCGGGCGGACATTCATGGAGTGACAGCGCTGTATTATGTACGGCGAGAGATCTTTTACTCATTGGAAAATTTATGATGAATGGCGGTGTGTGGAACGGGGAAGAGCTTTTGAGTGGTGATTACGTCAGAGAGGCTACCTCTAAGCAGATAGACAATAATCCGATGGGAGTTGAGAATTACTGTACTCATGGATATGGGTATTTGATATGGCGTACTTATGATAACTCTTTCTTCTTTAACGGGATGGGCTGTCAGCTCTGCATATGCGTTCCGGATAAGGATATTGTTTTCGTATATAACGGTGATAATCAAGGCAACGCGATAGCAAAGGATATTATAATAGACGAGTTGTTCGATCTCATTATAAGACCAGCCAAGGACTGTGAGCTACCGGAAAATAAGCTTGCTGAGCAATCGCTCATCACGTATGCAAATGGACTTAAGCTATATGCAGTTAAAAATGAGCTTAGCCGCGAATTTGAGAAGAAGATAAACGGAAAGACTTTCATTCTCAATGAAAATCCTATGGGAATTAAAAGAATGTGCTTTAGATTCACGGATACGGTTTGTTCGCTCGATTACACAAATGCCCAAGGAGAAAAGACACTCAGATTCCGCATCGGAGAAAACGAGTTCGGCATTTTTCCGGAGGAGGGGTATTCTGATGAGATAGGTTCACAGTTTGCTAAGGATCACTATCTCAAGTGTGCGGCATCAGGCGCATGGATTGAGGAGCAAAAGCTGTTTATCAGAGTACAGGCAATCGATAATTATTTTGGTATACTCAATATGAACTTTGGCTTCAAGGACGAAAATACGGTGGGAATATATATGAATAAGACCGCTGAGGATTTCTTCGACGAGTATAAAGGATTTGCTGCCGGAAAGGCTGAATAGCCTCTGTATTTATAATATTAGTTTACATTTATAAGAAAAAAGCGAGGATGACTATGCATCCTCGCTTTAATTATTTGATTTAAACTAAAGTAACTGTCTTGATTCTTACTGCGATTTTAGGTCTGTCGGAGTAGTCGGTGGGGATAGATGCGATCTCATCTACAACCTCCATACCGGATACTACCTTGCCGAATGCTGCATACTGACCGTCAAGGTGGGGAGCATCCTTATGCATAATGAAGAACTGGCTGGATGCAGAGTTGGGATCATAAGCTCTTGCCATAGATATAACACCTCTTTCGTGCTTTATGGGGTTGTTATAGCCGTTGGCACGGAACTCACCTACAAGCTTCTTGTCAGATCCACCCATACCGTTTCCGAGAGGATCTCCGCCCTGGATCATAAATCCGGGGATAACTCTGTGGAAGGTGAGACCGTTGTAGAAGCCTTCCTTAACGAGAGATTCAAAGTTTGCGACTGTCTTGGGAGCGTGCTCGGGATAGAGCTCAAGCTCGATCTTGCCGCCGTTTTCCATTTCGATGATTACCATATCTTTTCCTTTCCTGTTTTAAAAAAAATATTTTTGTATATAATTTAGTATATCTTTTTTAGGAGAATAAAATGAATTACGAGAAAGTAAGAAAATATAAGGATATGCTCCTCTTGTTTATCAGTGTGATCTTTATTTCCTATCTGACACTCAAGCACCTATTGATATATCTTTTGCCGTTTCTTGTGGGCTGGTTTCTCGCCTTTGCTATGAGAACTCCCGCTTTGTTTATTGGAAAAAAGCTCAGAATTAAGCCGAAGATCGTTCGCCTTTTTCTCACAATAGCCCTTTTTCTCGTTTTCTTCGGGCTCTCCGCTTTGGCGGTATGGTTTCTTTCTCGAGAGGTTTGGGCACTTGTCGTCGGTATTGGACAGGGAGAGAGCTCTCTTGAAGAATTCATATCCGGCATTACCTCATCTGAGGGCTTGATAGGTAAGCTGCTCGGTAATTTCGGTACGTACGTTGCTGACGCTATATACGGAATTGTCACATCAATGCTGACCTCACTCGGTTCAGCGCTCTCCGGATTGATGTCTGCCGTCCCGAAGACACTTTTCTTTGTCCTTGTCACGGTAATAGCATCGGCGTACTTTGCCGTAGGACTCGAAGATGTAAACGCAGCTGTAAAACGCATTTTGCCAAAGGGAATCGCGGACTATCTGGTCAAACTGAAAAACGGATTTTTCAGCGCATTCTTCAGATATATGCGCTCATACCTTCTACTGCTGGTTATAACGTTTGTGGAAATGTTGGTGGGATTGCTACTGCTGAAAGCGCCGTATCCTCTTCTCATGGCAACCCTCATAGCCTTGCTTGATCTTTTACCTGTTATAGGTGTGGGAATCGTGCTCATACCGTGGGGCGTGTGGTCTCTTGTGATAAGGGAAACGTCATTCGGTATAGGACTTTTCGTGCTTTTTGTATTCCATACGGTTTTAAGACAGATAATTGAGCCAAAGATAGTAGGAAAAAATCTCGGCATGCATCCTTTGTTAACTCTGATATTTATTTATCTCGGTTATTCGTTATTTGGAATCATGGGACTTATCCTTGTTCCCGTCTTGACCGTATTAGTGGATATTACCTTCGGCAAAAAGAATTCCGCCGAGATCACGGAGTCCAAGAGTTGATAGTGGGATAACCTTTAGTCCCTCAGCTTCCGCCGCAGAGATTATCTTATCTCCCGACGGGTGTGTTGCAGGATCTCCGAAAAAGAATATTTTATCTCCGTCTACCTCGGCGCATCCACCGATAAAACCGTATTCATGGGGCGGAAGATCGATGTATCCCTCTTCAATTAAAGTAACACGGATGCCGTGATCTGAGAGTGCTTTTGCCATTCCTTTATCCGCGGTAACAGCTGCCTTATCGTTTAGCTTCAGTACAGTACAAGCGGGATATCCTTGATTTACATTGACTATTTTCAGTCCTGCTTCAGTTGCATATCTCAGCATGGTATCTGACGCACTTTTAACACGGCAGAAGAGCATTCCTCCCATCTCGAGCGCATTGAGACCTACATCCGCGGGATAATCAGGAGAAACTTGATCTGCTGTAAAACTGAACCTTGCGCCCGATCCTGAAGTCATAAGTGACAGATCGCTGAAAATATACGATGCCTCCTCGCAGTAATCTGCATAGGAGATATACTCGTTGCCTATACGTTTGATAAGCATATCTGGATGCGATGCTACAGCCTCGGACAGTCTTGAGAATGGCGGAAGAGTTATGACTCTGTAGCCATGGAGCATAAGTCGGTGTTCCGACTCGCTATCTATACGTGAATCTGTAATTGCAATCTTTATCATATCGTTAATATACAAAAAACTCCGCTTTCAATCAGCGGAGTTTTTGACCCTTATGCACGCTCAACCTTACCGGAGCGAAGGCAACGGGAGCAAACGTATACAGAAGTTCTTGTACCGTCAACTACTGCCTTAACCTTACGAATGTTAGGCTTCCAGGTTCTGTTTGTCTTAC
>JAFVYL010000021.1 GCA_017508665.1 Clostridia bacterium
ACGAAGCCCTACTACCTTATAGGTCATATGGTGCTTGGCTTCAACAGAAGAAATACTAAGGTTTACGGTTTCGCCCGCGCGCGGCTCGGGAAGTGTCAACTCAACCTCGCTCACCGCATCAGTCGGGGTGACTGCAAATGCGGTAATTGCCGAGAATGGAACTATTGCAAGAACCATGATCGTCACGAGCAGTATGTTTAAAATTCGATTTCTTGTTTTCATAGATCTTTCTCCTATATTTTGTGAAGTGTTATACCGGAGCAGCCGTTTTGAGCTTCACACCTTCGAGCAGCTCTATAAATTTCGGCGTACCTTTTACTTGACGGAAAATGTTTCCGTCGAATTCAACCCTTACCTGTCCGGGCAGGCTGTGCGTTTCACCGTTTTCATCGTAAAGCTCCATACAGAAGTACCATACCGCCGAATCAAGATTTCCATGCTTTTCTGGGCAGAAGAATTTGATTACTCTGTCTTTTCGCTTCTGCTCGAATAGAAAATAATCTCGATCCGAAGTTTTTGGTACGGTGAAGATTGGGAAGTCCTTTTCAAAGGTCATTGAAAAGGCATCGTGCGGCTCGTTGATCAAGAGAAAATCGGTCTCGGGAACATTCTCGTTGATGAGATACTCAAAGCCTTTTTCTACGGGGAATTCAAACTTGCCAAATAGGATACATTTGTCGGTCACATTTCACTACCTCCTTTTTTGTTAGCCATTAAGTCTTAACATCAATAAGGTGAAAAGAACTTGGTGCCTTATATTATTGTTTTGCTTGTATTTTATCATATAAGAGTCCTTTTCCACTACACCCCTTAGGGGTGAAAGTTTGCGATTTTAGGGGTGAAAAAGGGTGATTTTTAAAAAGGAAGTGGTAAAAAAAGGGGATAAGAGCCATTTTACAGTCAAGCTAACCTTTTTGATTGCAAAAAAAGGACGGCGGAAATTTCCGTCGTCCTATGTAAGTTTTGATTTACATTTTAGCCGTTATATAACTGCAAGGATTGTTAGTTCGGTTCTCTCACAGCTAAAAGAAGCTCGTATAATTCTTCTCGGCAGCCGATGTTCAGCTTGCCGTAAAGCGTTCGCGTATAGGTCTTTACCGTATTCTCGGAGAGATGAATTGTATCCGCTATCTCCTTACGTTTCCTTCCCGCGATAATCATTTCGAGAATTTCGCGCTCTCTGATAGATAGCGGATCATTCTCACTTACAAAGGCAAGCACTCTGCCGAGCTTCTCTTCCATTGACATAGAAGTGATCTGTGTGCTGAGTCGCTCCTGCTCCTTGCGAGTGTATTTCTGAATATCACTCTTGTGCACGTAGTCCTGGAGCATACACCGTACTCCGAGAAACGCGCCTGCGCTCATAAGATAGGTAACCGAGAGAGACTCAAACTCCCACGGTATAACCTTTTGCACGAGCCACATTCCTATATTACCGAGGACTATCGCAAGCATGGCCGCTACATGCTTCTGCGATGCTCCCTTATGCTTTCTCAGGGATATAACAAGTACCGTTATCATTCCTGTGAAATAAGCTACCACGTATATGAGGTTTGTCGGGTGGAGCGGTCCGTACTCCTTACGCATTATTGTCGCGCCCGCTACCTTTTCTATGGTTACACTCTTGTAGTACAAGTCGAGGTGTCCTGTTGTAAGGATAAAAGCGTACATAACGATCGCCGCTGCTACCAGAACACCGGTAGCCCATTTTCTGCTTGGGAATCCGCAGAGCTTGACTATTATCATAAGCATTGACATAGGTATTACTACCTGTCCGAGATATGCGACCTTGTTTGCAAAGAGAGCGAAGCTCACAGTCTTAGCAAGTGAGAGAAGCAGATAGCCTAAGTTAACAGTGGATATGCAAATAAACAATACGAGAAGCCAAGGCTCGTCCTACTTCTTACCGAGAAGCATAAAATATGCCGGCACTGTCAAAAGCGAAAGTATAAATATTACAAGATATGCTACCGTCATAATTGCCCTCCTCCCGTCATTTTGCAGCTTTTACACGGTGTATAAGCCAAAATCATTCATATTTCCTTAACATTGTATCATAAAATCAAAGATAAATCAAGTCTTTTTGAGAGGTAAAACAAAATATTTAAAAAACAGCACCGCTCTGAATCAGGAGCGGTGCTGT
Organism: Clostridia bacterium; assembly: GCA_017508665.1. GTDB lineage: Bacteria > Bacillota > Clostridia > Oscillospirales > CAG-272 > UBA1740. Next base: position 2,144 of record JAFVYL010000021.1, read on the forward strand.
ACCGTATTCTTTGTTATTTGAGCTTCGTGCGGTCAAATTCGGTCAGCGCGTTTACGAATCCGCCGTCCGATGCCGATGATATATCCGCCGCTATTATCTTGTTGCGGTAAACAAGCAGATTTACGTACACGGGCCCATCCGTGTCATAGTTTGTGACCTCGTATGCATAGTGAGTCACTCTCTTACGGGTATACTTTGTCAGATCGAGTCCCTGCGCCTTTTGTATCTGATTGTAGCCGAGAATAACTCTGTCAAAGTCGTCCGGCATAGTAAAGCTCTCCTCGGACTTTGGCTCGGGCTTTACCTTGATGCCAAAGCTCTCTATAAATGCTACTCTGTCCTCGTTCGTTTTCATTCCTCCGTAGTTTATCTCCTTGCCGTCAGCCGCGGCATATACGCTCTCGGGTGTGCCGAGTGTAAGAAGCACCGCAAGTACCGTGACGCAAAGCAGAATACACGCAAAAAACTTCAGAGTCGAGGCTCTGATGGAATATATGAACATAACCCCTCCGTATCAAGACGGAAAAACCGCCGTAAATCGTTGTAATCCGTACACGGGTATGCCGTGTCGGTGTTTTGGGCAATAGGAAAGCCTCCCGCCGCTACTAAAGCATATTCGGGAGGCTGTAGTTATATTCCATCATTCCGCCTTTTTCTCGGCAAGAATGGAAAAAGCATACGATGCTCCGACTCCTACTACAAGTAAGAGGGCGCATATCACGTAATGGGGTACCGACGTGGGCATATACAAAATATTCAGGTTAGAGCCGATCATACCCGCATCGCGCATCGTTGATACGTAAACGGTCGGTAATGATCCGATTATAAATCCTATTATGGCGAAATAAGTGCCGCGCGGATGCTTATCGAGCATTCTCTTCATTATCAGGGAGATCACAAAGAAGCCTACGGCAATTCCAAGTCCGCAGGAGAGGAAAACAAGGATGCAGGTCGAGAGATCCTTGAACTTCAAGAAGTGATCGGTAATAAGAGATATAAGCGGTCTGTAATATCCGAGAATGAGCAAAAGCATGCTGCCGGATATTCCGGGCATTACAAGAGCGCAGGATCCGAGCATACCGACAAGGAAAAGAAGCAGGTATCCTCCGAAGCCAAGGCCCATAAGATTAACGTCGCCGCCCATAGGAATAAATATCAGAAGAAGGGTTATAACGAGCGGTATGGAAAGCGTTATAATATCGTTTGTCTCTGCTTTTCCCTTAACACGCCCCCGTATTGACGGGATACCGCCAATGGCAAGTCCGACAAAAACCGATACCGTCGGGAGCGGAAACTCGTCTATAAGATACCCGAGTGGGAACATCAGAGCTGCCGCTCCGACGATGAGTCCGATGCCTATGGGTAAGAGTGTCATTATGCTTTTTTTGATATTCTTGAACAGGTCGGTTATGGCGTTTATCATTTTCTCGTATATGCCGAGCATAACGGCAACCGAGCCACCCGAGAAGCCCGGCACTATAAACGCGACACCGATGCAAACGCCTGCCGCAATATCGCGCAAAAATGCCTTTGCTCTATCGGAAAGCGGTATTTTTTTCTTACCGACTGCAGAATCTTTGTTTTCAATCATTTTCAAATTCTCTCCGGATAGTTAATCGCTGTTTTTTTCATCGAAAAGCACAAGAGCGGAAAGTGCGCTCATAGAGCTTGCGAAAAGGAAAAGCACTGCAAGCTGACCTATCATATCGGTAACGAAAGGCTTACCTGCCTCGGGGTGCCATGTGAACGTAACACCGCTGTCGGTAACAAAGTGGAAGAAGAAATATGCTATAGCGAGAAGTCCTACGCCTATAGCGAGTGTGATAAGTGAGAGCTTAAAAAGTTTTTTTCTTGTCATACTGTCCTCTTATTTTATTTCGTATTTTCTCAGGAAGTAGGTCGCCGTACAGCTCCATGCGTGGCACATGCTGTTAACCTTGTTATCACTGTAGGGGGAGAAGGAGGGATCGCCGGGAACGTACGCCTCAAAGAAGGTATCCGTGCCGAGCTTCACCATACCGCCCCATATATTTCTGATGTATTCGAGCGCCTCAGTGTGAAGTCCAGCGGTGAAAAGAGCCTCTACGGTGTAGTGATGCATATACGGGGTAAAGGGCTTGACGCTATCCTTTGCCGATATGACCTCGCGCATAACACGTGCTGCCTCGCTACCCGTAACTGCGCCGCCAAGAACCATCCATGCGTTAGCGTGCACGCTGTACTGTCCACCGTCACGCTCATTAACGAAAGCTCCGAGCTCCTCGCTGTAAAGCACGCGGCGTGCAGCTGCCCTGCCCTCCTCAAGCCTTGATGCAAAGATCGCGGCATCGGGATGCCCCATAGCCTCAAGTGTGCGTGTGAGATTCCCGAGAGTATAGAGATAGACACCGAAATGAGCTGTCTGCTTTTTCAGTCCCTCGCACCAATCGATGAACATATCATTCTCCGGTACTGTAAGTATGCCCTCAGAATCAAGGCAATTATTCGCAGAGCTCATAATATCCAGAACAAGCGGATAAAGCTCGTCAAACATCTCACGGTCGCCTACGTGCTCATAATAATCGCAAAGCGTGTTGACGTACATCATGGAATAGTCCACGATGTGCCAGCTTCCGGGGTAATATATCGGATATTCGTACACGAAGCCGGGAAGAAAACCGAGGCTGTTGCGATCCGCCGCCGCGAAAAGATACAGACATCTCTTGACTAAGGCGGTATCGCGGAAGGTGTAGTAATTGGCAAGAGCCTCAAGTCGCAGATCACCTATCCAGAGTCTTCTATCACGCTTAGGGCCGTCCTCATAGACACGCTGCATACAGTTTTTGAGAGTATTTACCGCAACTCTGTCTATCTCGGAAAGCTCGGGATCTGAGCTCTTATACGGCAAAAGACTCGACACGTCCGCGCTCGTAACTGCCAAAAACTCAAAATCAGACAGTGTGAAATCGCGCGGTGTGTGTACCACCTCTACCCGTACGTAGCGCGCCGCGTATCTGCGGGGGAGAGAGAATGTACCGGGGAAGTCGATCTTAATCGTATCCTCCTGTATCCAGGACTCACACAGCCATCCTCCGTAGGACGAGTAATCATAGTCCATCTCCATCTTGGTCTCAAAGAATCTGACTCTGAGTGTAACGGGCGCGTCGACGTATTCGTCGGCAAACCACATTTTAAAAGAAAGATATCCGACGTAATGATTGCCAAGATCGACCGTGATGCTATCACCTTTGCGAAGAAGGGTGGTGGGCGTGTCGGGTTTTATAACTGTTTTTCTGATTTGCGGCAGATTTGCATCCGCCTTTTCAATAAAGTATTCTCTCATTTTGTCCTCATTAACAGACTGTCGGACACTCTTACTCGTTGTCATTCTCGGCACTGTTGTGTTCAACCTTTTCCATAAGAGGTACGAATTCGACCTCGTCCTCATTGGCAGTATGGATTTGCGCATCGGAACCGGAACTTTTCTGAGTCTCGCCTTTGGTTATAAACTCCATAGGCTCGTCCTCATCCGTCTTCTTTTCTTTCTTCTTAAAGAGCTTACCTACCGAGAGTATAAAGGACGCGCATACGTCTGCCAGCTTATCGGCAAATCCCTCGGACTTTTTGTCCTTTTTATCATCGTCAAGGTTGAACGGTTCTTCATTCCCCTCGGGGTATTCCATCGCAGCATTATCGAGCATGCCTCGGAATAACGACGTAAGCTCCTCAGCTTGCTCCGCAGAGAGCGTATCAATATTTACACATCTCTTGCCGTCGCCTATGTAAACCGTAACCGTGTGAGTTATATACCCCTCCTGCTTCTTGGAGCTCTTGAGGTCGATGTAGTTTATATCGCTGAATTTATACACCGCCTTGAAGGGCATATATACAGTCATAAGCATATTCGGAGAATCGAGGACGATCCTGCCGAAGAGGGTGTTTATAAGCGAATATATGCTGCTAAGCAATATAAACGGATACACTATCCAGAAGATCGCCACGTCCCAAGCATCTCTCAGGACGAAAAGCATAGCGATGCAGAACGCCACAGTAAGTGTGCCGAGAATTCCGCCGCCTATAAGAGAACGGTTTCTGATCACTACAGTATCACCGTAATTAGCTATCGACAAATTTTTCTTCTCGCGCACCTTGCGTGATTTTTTATTTTTATTTTTTGCCATTATTTTTCTCCGTTGTTATTGTTGTCCATCACATATAAGTCATTATTCTCTTCCGCGTCTGTGGCCGCCGGGATGCCTTCGGTAAGATTTACCGACAGCATGATCTCCTCCAGATCCTCTGCCTCGTCGGGATCTATTTCAATGCTTGCGCAATCAGGCACAGGCTCTGCCTCTGCATCAGAAACAGCGGACTCGGTGCTGAATTCCGCGCTCACGGGATCCCCCTCGGCAAATCTTTCGGTAGCCTTATCAAGAAATGCCACAGTCTGTACACCGAGAGTCATAACGAGAATGACTCCGAAATAATACGCGATGAGCGTGGGCCAGAATCCTTCGAAGATATCTATCATATAAATGCTCGCTCCGCCGTACGGGTCCATACCGAAATGATTTCTGCGGAATATAAAGTTAAGTATGACACCAAACGTTATTATCGACAGAAGATAGGACGTGCCCTTCAGCCATTGTTTGAAATTCGCCTTGACCTGCTTTGAAAGTACAAGGTAAATTCCGAACAACGAGCAAAGCATATGGCACACGGCTTCACTGGTGTAAAGGAAGGTTGCCTCGGTGTTGAAGTTGAATATATAATCATGCTCCGGGCTTACCAGCATAGCCACGAACATACCGAGGTTAAGGCAGGCAAGCATACTGTATATACCGTCCTTGAAGGTATCCTTTACAAACGGTATAAAGAGTATCAACGTAAACATCAGAGGGCTTATATTTCCGAGTGTCATCCAGCCCCTGTTGAGCCATCCAACCTCGTATGATGCAAAATTCCAGCAGGAATACGCGACAAAGTCCGCGATAATGAAGACCCTGTTCCAGAATTTTACGTTGATTTTAGATCGGTAAAAGCACATTATAAACAGCGACGTAAAGAAGAATAATGTGAAAATACCGAGTACTACGGTCATATCCATAAATTATACCTCTTAGTTATCTCTGCTTAGTATTCTCGGTTTCCTCTTCCGGAGGCTCATAGTCCCATTCTACCTTGGCGGATTCATGCTTCCAGCCGGGCGCAAATCCCGAGGGTAGCTTGTTCTCCTTAAACGGAAGGTAGATAGTAAGATCGGGATTGTCAAAGGTGTGTGCGGCAACGTTCTTTATAGTCTCGGGAAGAATGACCTCGGTAAGCGCAGAGCAATTCGCAAATACCGCGTCACCAAGTGTCTCTATTCCCTTAATGCCTACTACCTTAAATTCACCGCTCTCCTCATCTATCTCTGTTATCTCCTCGGTGAGGAAGGTGATCTTTTTAAGAGAGGTGCATCCGATAAACGCGGTCTGATCGATCTCCTTTACGGAAGCGGGGATAACTATCTCCTCAAGAGACTTGCAGTTTTTGAACATATTTGTGGGGATCTTCTCAAGATCGTCGGGCAGAGTCACGCTCTTAAGGCTTACGCAATCGGCAAATGCCCCTTCTCCGATCTCCCTGAGTGTGCCGGGAAGCTCAACCGTCTCAAGACTCGTACAGCCCGAAAAGGCATTCGCGCCTATGTAGAGCATACCGTCGAGCATATATACGTTGGTGATACCTGTTACACCTTTAAAAACGTTGTCAGCCATGCCGAGTATCTTCTTCTCGTCATGGTAAGCGGGAACGAAAACGTCACCGTACAGATGATTGTAAGCCCCCTCTATAGTACAGTAGTCCGAATTTTCGGAATCGGAATAATTAAAGCCTGTGCTGGTTTCCCACTCCCATACGGCCTTGATGACCATATCGTGGGTCACTCGCTTAAATGATGCGCTCCAGGAATGAAGGTAACAGCCTTCCTTTGCGACAACAGGTGCTGTCGCGCTCTTGCCCTGAGATACCGTCTGCTCAAGGCTGCCCGAGACGAGTGTTCCTCCGTTCAAGTCAAAGGTAACCGTATAGCTCTTTTTACCCGTGAGGAAAATAAGGAGCAGGATCACAGCTACGGCAACGAATTCTATGCCGAGTATAATTCCAAGCTTTACCTTTTGCTTGAACTTTTCGTCTCTGTTTACCACCGCGGTGGCAGTGCTTTCATTAATTTCAGATTTCATATATTTATACCTCCTTTTATTACTTGCAAAGCAAAATTGACGGATGCCGACACGTCATCTGACGTTTATCTGACACATCTTCATCGTCGTCAGCGCCGCGTTATGTGTATCCGGTGTCACACCGGCGCAGCACGCCGAATCAACCGAGACCTCACGCTCGGGAAAATGCGCTTTTATCATAAGAGCATTGCTGACCACGCATATATCCGTGCAAAGTCCTATAAGCTCTATCTCATCAAAATCAAGGCCGGAAAGATACGTGGGGAGCTCGACCGAGCCAAAGGTGAGCTTCTCAAATACGGTCTCGTGTCCTCTGAGGATCTCCTTTGGGATATCGTGTCCCGTAGTACCCTTGATACAATGCGAAACAGGCAGCAGTCTTCCCTCTCGCGTCTCGGAATAATTTTCGTAATGAGTGTCCTTTGTATAAATTACAAGGTCACCTCTCATCTCGTATTCCTTGATCTTGTCTATAACTCGCGGCACTATTGCCACCGCCTCAGGTGTACCGAGTGTGCCGTCGATAAAATCGTTCTGCATATCAACTACAACAAGTATTTTCATAAGTCCTCCATCTCACACATTCTGCGAGCAAACAAAATCTATGATAGGTCCTACGTCATCAAGCGAATGAGGATGATGCTTACATCCCGGCTTCACAACATATGTGATGTCTACGTTATTATCACGGCAATATTCGATCATTTTGCCGGAATTTTTATCAAACGGAACTATCTCATCGGAGTCGCCCGCAACAAGCAGAAGCGGTATGCCGTGTGCAAACAGCTTATCCATATTTTCGATGGGGTTCTCTTTATACGTCTCGAGCTCGCTCTCGCTTATCCCATGCTCTCGGCACATCTCCGCGCTTTGATCTCCGCCCATCGGCGGCCAGGTGCGCAGGTCAAGCACGGGCGCGTCAAGATAAATCTTTTCTACGCACTCGGGGTACTCGCGTGCGAAGTTAAAGGCGTAAAGTCCGCCTCTGCTGAAGCCGAAAAGAATACATTTATCGTAAAGACCGAACTTCTCTGTCACAAAGGACATGAACTCGCGCATAAGTCCGACAGCCTTTTTGCTTCCGTACATATTGCTTATTTTATAATAAACTCTTGTGTATCCAAGCTCCAAGAGCTCTCGCTCCGCATTATCAAAGGCGAACAAAAACTCCGTCTTCCATATCCATCTGCCGTTAGGATTTTCCGGTCTGATAACAGTAGCCTCATATCCGTTAAATTCAAAGGTTATGGTTTGCATAATATTGCTCCTTCTTAGATGTTATCTTCTATGTGTGCTTTCTAAAAATTTGACAAAATGACAATCGTACGGCTTTAAACAAAAGTCTTAACAAGACTATCAGCACCGTACCGACAAGGAATCCCGTCATATCTATCAAAACGTCCCTCGCGCTGCCTGTTCTATCCGGTATAACCGTCTGCAAATACTCGGTGAATACCGCTACCCAAAGTCCTGTGAGGAGGTAGATCGGAAATCTGACGAAAAAGGGGCGGATCCTCGAATATTTAAACATATTCATCGCAAAGACTGCAAGCAGAATAAACGCGAAGAAATGCCCAAGTATTTTCGGGACGAAGGTCTTGACGTTTTCTCTGAATATGCTTAAGAGTCTGGTATCCCTCTCCACCCTGACCGTTATGCTATCCTCAACTCTTTGGAAGCCGTCGTCCACGATCAGCTTAAGGACGGTAGTCCCGGCACTTTTGCCGATAATACGAAAACTTCGCGCGTCAGAGGTAAGCTGAATTATATTTTTGTCGTACTCATATTCAACACGGTCGTAGGTTGTGCCCGTATCAAATCCGAAAAGATATGACACCGTATCCGTGTCGAGCATTTCGATATATTTGCGTTCCGATAGATGAGAGTCGGTAAAGATCGGTGGGGATATGACGTTCACGGTACTGACTCGCACCGTCCTTGAAAAACCGTTCGGAGCAGTTACCGTCATATATCTCTCGCCCGCGGTGTTAAAGCGCGGGTTACCCGTTCTGCTCATACTTACACCGTCACCGTTATCAAATGACAATGTGAAATCGGACGCGATCCTCTCGCCTCCCGAGTACAGATTTATAACGAGGCTCTCGCCTCTCTTTATCTCAAAGAAATCTTCCTTGCTGTTTTCTATTCTTATCTCGTCTACGTTCTGCATGTCCGAGGTAAGCTCGCTGATCTCGATCTGCTCAGACGTACCGATCAATCCGTTGCCGTACCGTACGGAGAATGACGTCTTCTCTCCGGGGAGAGTCGCTTTTACGGGTATCAGTCCTCCGTCCTCTCGCCTCTCGAAATGCTCCGTATCATATATCAGCTCATAATCTGTCATATTTGGATCGTTTCCCGAGGTAACGGTAGAGAAAACGTACACGGGTACGCCCGTGTATAAGGTCTTAGCTCCGTAGCCGTACCCACTGAGAAAATAGGATACCTCGCAGGACTCGGGGTATTTTTTCACAAAAGTGAACTGTACCCTCTTCTCAAAGTCCTTATCGTATTTTGATGTGATCTTGATTTCGGCGCTGAGTACGTCTCCCTCAAAGGTCTTATCACTGCTTATCACTCCGTTTGAGGTAACGGTAAGGTGCTCGGGATCGAGCGAGGTGAATATCAGACCTGCATCACCGCGTATGTCTCCGATGGGTGTATAGAGCGGCCGATAGCTTGAACCTGCGAGTAATTCGTCACAATCAAGCTCTACGGTAACGTCATCTATCCGCGCCGCATTTGTTTTTGCCTCAAACCAATCGATCGCCCTCTCGGAAACTCCGCTCGCAAAGCAAAGCACCGTGATCAGTATGATACAGGCTACGATATATAAGGCTATTGCTGTTTTTTTCATATTTTGAAAGCTATTCTCTTTCGTTTGTTGCTGTAATATATTTTCCCTGAAGCGCGCCAAAATAAACGCTTATTGTATCTCGGCACTTTTCAGCTGTATTTTCTTTATTTTTATCTCGCTGTAAAGCATTTTTGTCAGATAATGCACGTTAGCAGAGGTGCGGCCCTTTGAGTTGCCGAGCACAACGACACCCAATCTTTTCTCTCTGTTAACGATAACCGAGGAGCGAAAAGTTCCCACGCCTCCCACGTGCCAGAGCTGATTGGATTTTTTATAGGTATGCCAGCCTATGCAGGTTGCTATATCTCTTTTCTCGGAGAGCGAGCTCTCGCACAGTACGTGCGCGCCCGTGACGTAAGGCCTCTCACTCTCTATCTGTACAGCGATATAAATGAGCATGTCCTCTACTGAGCTTATGAGTCCGCCTCCGGCGATGTAAGGATTATCTCTATCCCATCGCCAGAAGTCTATCTTTCTTTTTCCAAGCGCCGCTATTGGCGTACGTGTATCCTCGGGCAGACTTATGACCGTGCTTTTCATTCCGAGGTCATTCTGCACGAATTCCTCTATCATATCGGCAAAGCTCCTGCCGGTAATCTTCTCAGAGACCACCGCAAGGATAGCAAACGGAAAGTCCGAATAGGAGTAGCCGTGCGCCGCTTTTCCCTCACGCTTGGCAAGGCATTTTATTACCGTATCCGCGGTACAGCTCGAATATATGTTCTTACGTGAGTACCCGTGTGAAAGGAGCGAGGGGACGGTTATCTCTGCGGGTGTCAGATGTCCGTAGCCCGCGGTATGTGTCAAGAGCTGATACAACGTCGGGTATTCACCCCTCGGCAGGTCTATAAAATCCGACACGCGTCTGTTCAGATCTATCGAGTAATCCTGTGCGATCTTCAGAAAAAGATGCGCAGTCACGGTCTTGCTGACCGATCCTATGTCATACATCTCCTTCATTGGAGCTTCTCTATTACCGAAAACGAACATCTTGCCTTTAGAGTAAAGCCCTATGACAAGAGACTGATGCTCTGAGAGAGAAAGGTAACCGTTTATGCAATTTTGGACCTTTGGTCTGAATGCGCTAAGGCTCAGATATTCAATCAATGCACTGTTCCTTTCACTTTTAAATCATATCTTGTAAAATTTTGCTCTTTCCATATCGGCGGTATTCGGGGAATGAAGTGCCATCATTCTCACACCGTCAAGCGCGGTAAATATCATCGCGTGTCCGCCGTCAAAGTCAAATCGGCTGCCGCCGTGCAGCCATTTGCCGCGTATAGAATCGGACTCAGCATCGAGCACAAGGTATCTGCCCTCATAAAAGCTCGACCATATCATCCTGACCTTATTTCCGTCTTTGTAGAGGAACGGACCGTCCGTAACATAGTTACCGCTACCCGCCTCAAGCTCGCTGACCGAGGGATTGTCGGATGCTCTGAAAAGCAGAAAGGCATCGCCTACCGGACGTGTGAGATCCTTCGAAAGCTCTACTGCCCATATCTCCCCGTCGCCAACCTGTACCCACTCGTGTGAAAATACCATATACGGCACTCCGTCTTCGACAAAGAACGTACCGTCAAGACACTCCCAACCGTCGGGTGTAACGCTTTTATCCGACACGGGTACGAACTCGCCGTCCGGCGTGTCCGAAACGAATATCCGCGTGGTACGGCACGTGTCATCCGACTTGCAGCTGCCGAAAAGATAGTATCTGCCGTTATATTTATGAAGCTCTGCCGCCCAGAAATCTCTGTCGGCAGGAAAGCCTGTTTTTTCTCCGTCGAAGATGACCTTCGGCTCTTCGAAATTCTCGAGGTCATAGCTCTTGTATACCGAAAATTTCGGATAGGCTACCAACGAGCCGCCATAGAGATTCGTTGTGCCGTACATATAATAGCATCCCGCCTCAGTATCGGTGTATATAAATGGATCGCGTATTCTGATTTCTTCTCGTTTTATCATATTGTTCCTAATCGGTTATGAATTTTTCTATAAACTGATTAAATGACACGGCTCCGCGGCAGTCGTCAGGTGAATAGCTGTGGCGAATGTTTTGATCATAATGACTGTGTGTATAAATGCCCTTCTCTGCATAAACGTCGCATCCCGTGCAGGAATACTCAATAAACACCACGTAGCCGTCGGCAAACAGATGAGCATAATCGATGGGTAGGGGTAATATCACATCCCTTGCATACTCAAGAGCCAAAAGCTCTCTGACAAAGCCGTCGATCTCATCACCGACAAGTGTACATACGGGCTCACATTCGTTACGTATATCCAATACCGAATCATCTATATCAGATCCTATGTATTCTTCTCTTTCGACCTCATATATGTTTATCGAAATTATATCATCTATCTCACCGCCAAGCTGCATTTCCTTCTTGATCGTTACTTTGCAGGAGGATAAAGTAAGGATTATGAGTGCAGTTATCAAAAGCGTAAACAGTTTTTTCATCGAATCGTTTCCTTTCTGATTTCTTGAGTCACTCAAAAGATTGCTTACTACCGTAAAATGAACTTACGGTGTTGGGTCGAAAAATGGGGGTTGTAATACCTTAAAGTCTCAATTTTGTTCATCTGCATTTTCAACCATTTTTTTCAGTTTGCGAATAAACGGCAAAAAGACACTTTGATCTGTATTAAAGCAAAAAGTCAAACTGTGTTGCATTCCATCTGCATATACGGTTCCTTTTGCCTCGATACTTCCCAGTTTACTCATTGTAAAAACAATTTCGCTACCGTAACAAATATCTTTGAACACGACCGAGTTTCTTTTGAAATCGTACATATCTTGTAGTTCCAAAACAAACCGCTTAAATTCTTTAATGTCACACTCACAATCGCCAAAACCGCTAAATGAGCCAGATGTTACAAAAACAAGGAAAGTCGTATTGTATGGATTTCCTCTACGTAATTCATCTGCATGAAAAATGAATTTATCTATTGTGATAGAATTGCATTGATCTATAAATTCTGCTTTCATAATACTTTTACCTCGATATGCTATACCAAACAGATGTAAATTGAAGTTTCGAGTTTTGCTCAAAAATCACTTTTGTCCCTATGCGTTTTCCTTTGCGGTGGTGATGGACTTTACAAGCATACGGCGAATGACACCACACTCCTGTAAGAGCTCTCTTGCTGTTTGTTCGCTTATTGCATTTGAGCCGACAAGCATTTCAATCCAATATTCTGTTTCCCCGCATTCTTTGAGAGCAATGTGAAATTTGTTTATAAAATCGGCTTTGCTCGCCGCATAGTTTGCTTCGTGAATATTAGCACCAATAGAGGTTGCGCTTCTGACAATTTGGTTGATAAGTACACCTCTGCCTTTTCGTGTATCCACCTCATCACAGACAGAAATGATATGTAAAGCAAGAGTTTTTGCTCTTGTGCGCAATTCGGAATCTTTCATTATTGTTCTCCTTTTTGGTGTTTAGTGAAGTTTTTGCTTTGCAAAAGTGAAGTTACTCGTTCTCGCTCGTAGTGAAGTTGTTCGCTTCGTTCACAGTGAAGTTAAGTTCGCCCTAAACTATCATTCACTTGCGCCGCGAACGGCGCAAACTTCACTTCGGCGGCAGCCGAAACTTCACTGCATAGCAACTTCACTCGCCGCAGGCGAACTTAGTTGTCGAAACTCCAAAAGGTCTCAAAATCGGTCAAAAACGGGGGTTGTAATGCCTTAAATTCTCACTTTTAGTAGTTCAAAATTTTTATCTTTGAAGGAAAAGCCCCTCCGCATGTACCGATTCCCGAGTTATCTACTAAAACTTCAATTAATCCATATTTTTCAAGCACTCTCAATGTACGAATCGTGCAATTGCCGCCTTGCGTATAAACAATACCATTTTGCGCATCCAAAATTCTTTTTGCACTTGTATAATCTTTTTTCTTAATTTTTGTAAGATCAATGTTTTGATTTCTCGCCTCATCGATTTGCCTTTTGCAAAATTCCATAGTTTCAATTTGAACAGGGGTTAATTTTTTCATGTTTATCTCCTCTCGATATGTTTTATACCATACTGCTGTAAATTGTATTTTCAAGCTTTGCTCAAATCTCACTTTTGTCCCAAAGAATTGGTGAAGTTACTCGCTAACGCTCGTAGTGAAGTTGTTCGCTACGCTCACAGTGAAGTTTTGCTCGCTTCACTCGCAAAGTGAAGTTAAGTTCGCCCTAAACTATCATTCACTTGCGCTGCGAACGGCGCAAACTTCACTTCGGCGGCAGCCGAAACTTCACTGCGTAGCAACTTCACTCGCCACAGGCGAACTTAGTTGTCGAAACTATTGTTTGCGAAGACAAACAATAGTTTCGACGTGCCCTGTCATCGGAAACAGATCGAAAGGATAAACGGTATCCGTGTTGTAGCCGCATTCGCGGAACAAAGCCACGTCACGCGCCAAGGTTTTAGGATTGCATGAAATATAAACTATTCTCTTTGCATCAAGACTCGACACAAATTTTACAAGCCTTTCGTCGCAGCCGGCTCTCGGGGGGTCAAGGACTACTATGTCGGGAGATATTTTTCTGCCAAGCTCACCCTCCGCGTTGGTGAGAAGGCGCTCGGTCTCGGTCGCGTCTCCCGTAAAGAAATGGGCGTTTTCTATATCGCATGCACGCGCATTTTCACGCGCACATTCTACAGCGCTGTCAACGATCTCGATACCGATAAGCTCATCGACCGAGTCGGCCATAGAAAGACCTATTGAGCCCGCTCCGCAGAAAAGGTCAAGGAGCGTGTCGGTTTTTTCGGGAGCTGCAAGTTCTTTTGCCTTGGCATAGAGAAGCTCCGCCGCACCGTGATTGACCTGGTAGAATGAGGGTGCTGTTATTTTCAGCTCTACACCCGAGAGTGTATCATATATATGATCTCTGCCCCATAAGGTGCGATATTCGTCACCGAGGACGACGTTTGTGCTCTCGCGGTTTATATTGATGAGTATTCCCACAACTGATGGGAATTTCTCGCATATTCTATTTACAATTTTGTCTTCGCACGGTAATTTGTCACCGTTTATAACTACACTCACGAGTATCTCACCGGAGATCTCTCCGCGGCGCAGATAGATATGTCGGAGCAACCCCTTGCCCGACTCCTCGTCATATACGGAAACCGAGTTCTCGTCAAAGAGGGCGCAGAGCTCATCGCATATCTCAGAAAATACTAAGGGAGTGAGGGGGCAGTCGGATATCGGGGTAACTCTATGTGATTTGGGAGCAAAGAAGCCTACTCTGTGCTTACCGTCGACGAGGGTTATCGGATACTGCGCCTTATTTCTGTATCTCGCCTCGCGGGGAGATACGGTTATCTCAGCGGTAGAAATACCATTGAGGGCGGAGGTAGAAAACAGACGTCTTACTCCCTCCTCCTTGATAGAAGCCTCGTGCCCGTATGAAATATTTTTATAAGCGCAACTCTTACACGCGCGCTCGCCGCACCTATGTGTGCAACGCTTGTCCGAGCGAGTGATGTACTTTTCCGCCCGTCCGACAAGGTAGGTCTTATTCACTTTTATAAGCTTAACCTCACATACGTCACCGGGCACGGTATCGCTGACAAATACGACAGCACCGTCAACTCTGCCTACGCCGAAGCCAAGGTCGGTTATATCATTTATCTCAACTGTTACAGTCTGATTTTTCTTAAAAGCCATTTATCGCTCCGTTTTGTAAACTTTGGTTAGTATTATTAGATAAAATCATCTTTCGAGAGATTTCTGTACTCTTTAGGAGTCATACCAAACGCGCCCTTAAAGGTCTTGGTAAAATAGGACGGATCGTTGAATCCGCACTCCTCGGAGATCTCGTTGACACTCTTGCCGCTCTCGGAAAGGAGCTTTTTCGCGAGCTTGAGTCTGTACGCTATAATATACTGTCTGAGAGTTGTACCCTTGCGATCCTTCAGCACTTTGGATATATAGAAGGGGTGATAACCGAAAATCGCGCCTATCTCCGTATTGGAAATATCATCACCCGCGTTGTCGCGTATATATTTGTCAAGAGCCTCTACCATTCTCGCCGGCAGGGCATTCTCGTCAACCGTCTCTATAACCTTGAGCAAAAGCTGCTTAAGGATAGCAGAGCCCTGTGCTCTGTATTCGCCCTCTGCCGAGGTGAATATGCTGACAAGACCGAGAAGAGTATCCCTCTCGGACTCGATATCCTCGATATGTATCATTTTATCAAGCGGGGCAAGTCCCTCTGCACTATGCACAGTCGAGGGGTCGTATTCCGCGGTGGGTACAGGCTTCAAATCCTCTTCCCTCTCGGCGTAATCTACCGTCGGGTCAAAGGCTATCGCCACCATTCTTAAATACTGTCCCTTAAGCTTGTACGGAGTGCCTGCGGGAATGTACAGAAGATGACCGGGAGAGAGATGTCCGAGCTTTGCTCCGCCGACAACAGCGGTAACGTCACCGGATACCATATAGAAAAGTCGCGAATCGTACGCCACGCACTCGTCCGTGCGGTTTATCCTCTCATACAAGGATACCGATCTTATTATGGGGTTCAGATATGTTAAGTTCATATTTATTCTCAATTCATTTCATGTGTTTCACGTTTAAGTGAGCGGATCAAAACAAACAAGCGCCGCTCCTTAGAAGTGGAAGCAAGTAATCTGCCGTAAGCCCGTTAAAAGAACTGTGCTATGGCGTATCAGATAAGGCACTCCTTGTTCGTGCCGTAGAATATATCGTCTCGGCCGCTTATCATCTCAAGGAACTCCTCAAATCTCTTCCAATCATTGTGGATATCAAACTCGTATGCGTGTCCCCAGATGTAGAAGAGCTTAGGCTCATCCGTCTTAAGGTTCAAGAATTCCTCACCGAGACGGAACATCTCGTCCATCTCTCTGTGGTGGTATACCGTGGGATTGAACAGGTGCATATCCGTCTGAATATCAAAATTGTGTGTAGACACAACGGTGCGCGCGTATTTTACGCCCGTGTGATCGCGCAAGAGATCGGCGACACGTCTGTCACAGTCGCCCATGGGATAGGCGTGACCGACAACCTCATAGCCGACAAGCTCGGAAAGTCTTATTCTGTCATCCTCAATCTCTCTGATTATCTCAGCGTCTGTGAGTCTTGTGAGATACGGATGAGTCACAGAGTGTGTTGCTACCTCGTGACCTCTGTATATCTCGCGAACTCTCTCGGGTGATATCTTGTCATGTCTGACGTCAACGCCCTCACGCAAAAGCTGACCCGGCTTGCCGAGAAGTCCCGAGTTGAGATTAAAGGTACACTTAAGTCCGTATTTGTTGAAAAGCTCGATAAGACGAATGTCCTGTGTAACACCGTCATCGTAGCTGAACGTTATCGCTTTTTTCTTGCCGTTAAAATCCATTGTGCATTTACCTCGCGCGTAAATATATTATTTCAATATATATTTTAATACATAATATCAAAAAAGTCAATCACCAATTATCATTTACTACTTGCAAAGTGTGTAATTTTATGATACAATAGCACACGTGATTGAATTATATACGAAAAAGATACTAACGGTATACGAAAGGAGTAAGGCGTGATAAAAAACGTATTGCTCGATCTTGACGATACTCTGCTCGACTTTCACAGAGCCGAGGCTGAAGCGATACGGCACACGCTCAGGGAGTTCGGCATAGATCCCACGGATGAGACCATCCGTCTTTACAGTAAGATAAACAGAAGCTGCTGGGAAAAGCTTGAGCGCGGAGAATATACCCGCGAGGAAGTTTTGCACCGCAGATTTGACATTTTATTTGACACGCTTGGCACTTCCGGTGACTCTCATGCAACACAAAAGCTCTATGAATACAGACTCAGTCTCGGTGCTTACTACCTTGATGGAGCTGAGGAGCTTCTTTGTGAGCTGTACGGAAAATACAGACTCTACCTTGCTACAAACGGCATTGTAAACGTGCAGTCAAGACGTATCAAGGACTCGGGCATCGGTAAGTATTTTGACGGTATCTTCGTATCCGAGAGAATCGGATACAATAAACCGGACAAGCGCTTCTTCGATGCGGCATTCTCGGAAATACCCGACTTCAGCCTTGAGGAAACCGTCATCATCGGTGACAGTCTCACCTCGGATATACTCGGCGGACTTAACGCCGGTATAAAAACGGTATTTTTCAATCCAAAGGGGTATGAAAACGCCACAAGCATCACACCTCACTATGAAATACGCTCGCTTGCCGAGCTGCCAAAATTACTCACGGAGATATAAAGGAAAATATGTATTACGGATATAAGATCAGCGAATATACTGCAAATCTCGCAAGACAGGCAGAAGAGGACTGCCGCGAGGTCTTTAGAAAAATTGATGAGAATGCGCTCACCTGCTCGGCAAAGGTGCTCACCGCATTTCAGGAATGCCGCGTATCTACAGCAGACTTTCTCGAGATAACCGGATACGGATACACCGACTCGGGCAGAGATAAGCTCGAGGAGGTATACGCTAAGGTCTTCGGAGCAGAGGATGCACTCGTCAGACCTCAGCTAATGTCAGGTACACACGCTCTGTACGTTACGCTCGGCGCTCTCCTCAAGCCCGGAGAAACCCTTTTATACATCACGGGTGAGCCCTATGACACTCTTAAGAGTGTAATCGGTACTGCCGGAGACAGCCGCAATTCTCTTATGAAATTCGGTGTAAAGTATGAGGAGATAGATCTCATCGACAGTGAATTTGACCTTGAAAAGATAAGAGAAAGACTCTCTCGCGGTGACGTTAAGGTTGCGGCAATACAGCGCAGCCGCGGATACTCACAGAGAAAGTCGCTCACTATAGACAGACTTGAAGAAGCAATAAAGGTCTGCAAGGAAGCATGTCCCGAGACGATCATTATGGTAGATAACTGCTATGGCGAGTTCACCGAGGACAGAGAGCCCACCGACGTCGGCGCAGACGTGTTTGTCGGCTCGATGATGAAGAATCTCGGCGCGGGCTTTGCCGTCAGCGGAGGCTACTGTATCGGCAGACGTGACGTGATAGAGGATATAGCGGAAAGACTTACCGCTCCCTGCGTAGGAAAATCACTCGGTGCAAACTTCAACCAGCTTGCCTCTCTTTTCAAGGGTATTTTTATGGCACCCACCACGGTTGCCGCTACACTTAAATCCATGGCGTTTGCCGCAAGACTTCTTGAGCTTGCAGGCTACTCAGACGTCTCTCCGAAATATGACGAAAAGCGCACGGATATCGTACAAACCATTGACTTCCATTCTGCGGAAAAGCTCATAAAGTTCTGCAAGGGTATCCAGCTCGGATCACCAGTCGAGTCCTACTGTGTACCCGAGCCCGGCGAGATGCCCGGCTACCCCCACGAGGAAATTATGGCAGCCGGTACATTTGTAACAGGAGCTACTAACGAGCTCTCATGCGACGGACCCGTCTGCGAGCCGTACACCGCATACATGCAGGGCGGACTCTCTTACGACTACGGCAAGCTCGGAGTTATGAGAGCACTTGATGAAATGCTCGATCTCTCAGAGAGATAATGAAATAGTATTTTATCCATAAATATAATAACTATACTTTACAATAAGGCGGTTATATAATGGGAATTTGTTACTTAGTCGGAGCAGGTGATTTTTACGGACAAATCACAAAATGCGACGGCGACATCATAATTGCCGCAGACGGTGGATACGACAGTCTGATCAAGCGCGGCTATACTCCCGACCTTCTTATAGGCGACTTTGACTCACTCTCATCCGAGATTCCCGATGAGATACAGACCGTCCGCCATCCAAAGGAAAAGGATGAAACGGATATGTTCCTTGCCTATGCCGAAGGGGTAGATCGCGGCTACACAGAATTTGTAATGCTCGGTGCTACAGGCGGCAGACTCGACCATACCTATGCTAATCTTTCACTCCTGCTCTATGCCAAGGAGAGAGGACACAACGTAACGGTAATTGACGCCGGCGGCATAATTTTCTGCATTAAGAATGAGACAATCACTCTTGCCGGAAGCTCCGGCGCTGTTTTCTCGGTATTCGCGATAGGCGGAGATGCCACGGGCGTGTGCATCTCGGGAGCAAAGTATAATGCCGATTCCGTTACCCTTTCCCCGTCCTTCCCACTCGGTGTATCCAACGAATTCACCGACACCGACGTGCGAATTTCGGTAGAGGACGGTGCGCTTCTTGTTATTGCCGAATGATTACCGAAATAATTTCAAGTGAATAATTGAGATTTACACTTGACAATCCGTTTTTACGATGCTATAATTAACTCAACCTAAAACAGAATAAAGTCAGGGGTGCCGAAAGGCTGAGATGACGTGAGTCAAACCCTTTAACCTGATACGGATAATGCCGGCGTAGGGAGATTTTTATAAGATTGTACTATACATAAATCTTACCGCACGGACATTTGTTCTGTGCGGTAATTTTTTATTGGAGGTACTGAAAATGAGTACACAAAAACGCTTAAACACGCAAATCACAACACTCACAGAGTGCGCGGTAATGCTGGCTCTCGCATTTGCGCTCAGCTTTGCCAAGATCTTCGAGATGCCTATGGGCGGCTCCGTCACTATCGCGAGCATGCTCCCCATAATGCTTATCAGCATTAAATACGGCATAGGCACAGGTCTCTCGACCGCTTTTCTCTACTCCGCGACACAGCTCGTACAGGCATGGATGAGCGGAAACGTATTCCCCTACTGTGAGACGCCCGCAACCTTGGCCGTCTGCATACTTTTCGACTACGTTATCCCCTTCACCGTGCTCGGCCTCGCATGTCTGCCCAAGAAGCTGAAGCTTACAAAGAACACCGAGATAAACATCTATATCGGTATCGTAGCAGTTGTTCTTTTAAGATTCATCTGCCACTTTGTGACCGGAGTTGTTATTTGGGGACAGTGGGCACCCGACGGAATGGGCAAATACCTCTATTCCTTCCTTTATAACGGCGGATATCTCGGCGCTGATTTCCTCATCTGTATAGTCTGCGCATCTCTCATGCTCCGCAAGGCAGAGCTCCGAAAACTCCTGCATATTGATGCATAAATCTTTGTTTTTTCATATTTAATAGAAAATGCAAGGGCCTCAGCCCTTGCATTTTTTGTTTATGAATAATGTATATTAGCTTTTGTAAAATAGGAATTATTATATACATCTATTTCTATATTTTCCCATTCTTCCGCAGTTCCGTTAAAGTAAACGTCCGTAATAGATGAGCATGATCTAAATGCGCACATACCAACCGATCCAAGTTTACCGCGAATGGTTATGGTTGTGAGTGACGTACAACCGCTGAACGTATAAGACTCTATCTTAGTTACTCCGGAGCCTATCACGACGCTTTGCAGCATATCACATCCTAAAAATACATCTTCCATAGTCTTAACGCTATCGGGTATAACAATTTCCGTTATGGAAGTTCCGTTAAATGCAGATGTATCGATTGTGCGCAATCCCTCATTCAAAACTACTCGCTCAATGCCCGACATTCCGTTGAATGCATAACGCATTATTATCTTGGTATCAGCGTGAGTAATTACTTCTTTGACAGTATCGTCAGAAGTTCCGCACAGTACAAGGTACGGACTGCTTTCATTTCCGAGATATTTGAGATTTCCGTACAGATTATATTCCAGCACGCCGGAATTAAAGATACTGTTAACAATTTCAATGCTCTCAGGAATGGATATCTTCCGTAAACCGCCGAGGCTGCCGGAATGGTGAAGATCTCTGAAGCCGCTTGGAAGATAGAGTTCCTCGAGCGTCTCCGAATTTATTAACTCATACAGGATTTCGACACCGTCAAGAATATTCAATACTCTCTCATTCTCGCCCACTATGTACAATAGAAGCTCTTTTCCGTCCTTACTGTAAAGATTTCCGTCTATATCCATGTAGTACGGACTCTCATCATTCACTCTGATTTCTTTGAGAGTAGAAATTCCCGCGAACGAGGTATAGTGGACATTACTGACTCCCGCAGGGATATTTACCGTACTCAGCGCGGTATTATAAAATGCCATAACACCAATGCTGACAAGAGTATCCGGAAGTTCAATCGTTTCTATAGGACAGGATTGGAACGCGCACTCGCCAATGCTTACCAATGAATCGGTAGCGACTACGTGCTCAAGACTTGTGCACGAGCGGAACGCATATTCTCCAATAGTTTTTACAGACGTGCCAAGGCTTACGCTTACGAGTTCATAACAATAATCGAAAGCAGTCCATGAAATATTGGTAACGTATCCGGACAATTCAATCGAATAAATACAGCCTGTGCCGACTATGTTTTCACCTATGTTGGTTACAGGCAAGCCGTTATACATGCCTACACGTATATCTGCATCCGTACAATTTCCGAGACCTGTCAGCGTGTATCCAAGTCCGTCGGAATTCAGTTTAAACTCCAAGCCGTCGTTTGTGACAACCTCGTATCCGCAATCCGCACAAACGCAGCCGGAGAACTTATGGTAAGCATTCAAAAGGAAATGCTCGGTACCTGATTGTTCGCCGCAACGACCGCAATAGCTCACTATATCGTATCCACCGTCGGTGCATTTTCCGCCGGCCACGTAATTTACTCTGGTTTTAATATCCTTATTGTGTCCGAGAGCCGGCGTTGTATATATAATGTTTTCGTAATAATCACCGCAGTATTTGCACGTGAATTCATATAAATGCACGCCCTCTTTTGTACAGGTGGAAGCTCGATCCACGGAAACGCTTTCATATTCGTGAGTTCCGTAATCATACTCATGATAAGTTCTGCTGAGCTCACACTTGCAACGTCTACAATATATAACCTCCTCGAAATACTCTTTGCTTACACAAGTCGGGTAAACATTATTCTCGGTTACCGGATTATCCTCCCAGTGTCCCATCGGCCCGGAGATCTTTGATTCTCTGCTCACTTCAGCTCCGCAAAGCGAACAGCTTTTCACAATGTCATACGTGCCCGATTCGGTACACGTAGCGGATACGATAGTTTCCGTCATGACATTTAGCATCGTAGAATGCTTAAGCGGTAAAGTCTCCCTCTCGTAAGTCATATCGGCCTGACATCTTGTACACCTGCTGCATCTTACTACGTACCCGTGTGTAGTACAGTCAGACTCTACGTATTCTATCTCGTACATTCCGGTGCTCTCAACGTGACCGAGCGCATCGATATACATTTTTGTACGCGAGTGCTCAAGACCGCATCTGCCGCAATAATATACGCTGTCATAAGAGCCTTGCTCGGTGCAGGTAGGCTCTACGTTATTTTCCTTTTTATTGAGATTCTGATGTGAAAGAGGGTCAATTACTGTCGTAACCCTGGAGACCTCCGCGTTACACACGCGACAGTACCTTACAGTATCATAAGATCCCGGCTCGGTACAGGTAGACGACACTTTATTCTCTTTTTTCGAAACACCTGCCACGTGTTCGGTCTTTTCAATGATGCGCGTCTCCAAGCGCAGCTCCAGACCGCAAACCGCGCAGTATACATATCCGGTTTGTGATCCCTCGGCACTGCATGTCGGCTGAATCTCTGAAATAATTCCAAAATCACCGTCTATATGCTCTCCCGTAGCCGGCAATATCTTAGTGGTAGCGCTGATAACTCGACTGCACATAGTGCATTTTATAATTTCTCTGTACGATCCGTCCTTAGCACAGGTCGGCTCAACAACATTTTCACGTACAGGATCACCGGCAATATGATCTATTCTAGCTACAGTTATCTTGGTGCGGGAGATCTCGACGTCACACTCGGTGCAATAAAGAACTTCATAATAATATCCGGCAACCTTGCAGGTAGGAGCTTTCTCGTCTTCCTTAACCGGCGTGCCACCCGTGTGAGCTTTTACCGGTATTACAACTGCCGTTCTGCTTACTTCCTGCTTACAGTCGAGACAGTAATCAACTCTCTCATAAGAGCCCTCCGATGTACACGTAGAGTCGATATAGTTCTCTTCCGTGCTATGTATCGCACTGTGATCGCGCATTTCATCTACGACCGACTTGCGTTCCAACTCATAATCGCATATCAAACAGTATACGACCTCGTCGTGTGAGCCCGCAGACACGCATGTTGACTCAACTACATTTTCTATGGTATGCCGTCCGTATGTATGTTCAAGCTTATCTACAGTTACCACCTCTTCACTGAGAAGTGCCTTACACCGAATACAAGGAATCGCGGCAACGTAATATCCGTCAGCCGTGCACGTAGCAGGAACATTCTCTACTATCTCAACTTCTCCGCCAATGTGACCGAAAGAAGCCGTTACACGCTCCTCAGACTCACCGCAAAGGCAGTACCTTTTTTCCGTACCGCCCTCGGTACACGTAGCGGTATTATCAGTCCACTCGCCAAAAGTGTGCACGTGCTCGGGTTCTTTATTATCCTCTGTGGGAGTATCGGGAGTTTGAACCCCCTCGGTTTTATCCTCGGGAACTTCCGTGCCGTCATTTTTATTCTGACAGCAAGAAAGAAGAAGCACTGTTAAAGTGATCAAAAGAATAGAAAGAAATCGAAATATACCCGTTTTCATTTTTACCTCTCCAATACTTTTTTGTTTCATTATATCACAAGACTTTGCATTTTGCAACAATATTATAAAATAAGAAGACGGCATCGTACTCGGGATGCCGTCTTCTTATTAATTCGGTTTAATCTTCACTTTTTGCGGTAATTTGTCTTCTCGGACCGCCGCGGCTCTTACGCTGGCGCATCTTTCTCTTCACCGCTGTGCGCTCAATTCCGCGCTTAAACTCCTCGATAGACTCCTCTGTGGCATACGCTATAGTACGTTTGGCTCGCCATGTCTCGTTAAAGTTTCTTCTGAGTCTGAGAACGAGAAGCATATCTCCATCCTTCTTACAGTTGAAGTGGAAGGTGTATTTCTGTCCTTTGGAGTGAAGGACTCTGTCCTGCGCCTGCATGAGTGCATGGCAGATAGGACACTTCGGTGACTTGACAATATCATCGTCAAGCATCTCACTGATAGTGACGTAACCGTCATCTCCCGCATCAGCATCACCGATAACCGAGCTCTCGAGGAACTCGCCTTTAAAGTCGTTGTAGGTTCTGATTCCCTCCTCTACGTTGAGCTTCTGCGCGACGAGTGCCGTGAAGTAAGCATCGTTGAGCGCATCGTGTGCGGGAAGGTTCATTGGAATCTCAAAGTGCTCCATAGCAAACTCAAGAGAGCGCTGCTTTGCCGCACCGTCCGTCTGTCGCGAGAATATCTGCTGAAGGTCGTAGGTCCTATCAAGCCAGTCGAATTTTATACCGTTGACGTGGAAGTTTTCCTTGAGCATCGGTATATCGTCCGGTCCCCAAGTGAGGAAGACGAAATCATCACCGCACCACTTTTTAAAGCTCTCCGCCGCTATAACGAGCGGAGTGCCTACGTCCATCTGCTCTTGAGTAATACCCGTGAGCTCGGAAACGTGCTTGTGCAGCTTTTTAAAATACTTCGGCTTGACGATTATCTGATAAGAGCCGCAAATACGCAGGTTCTTATCAAGCTTGACCGCGCCTATCTGGATTACCTCGCCGCGAAGCCGGGAGGCGAGCTGTCTTTGAACGGCAAGTGCCTTCTGTGCGTACGCCTGATTCCATTCAAGGTCAAGTGTGATGTAAAACATTTAGTTTTCCTTTATGTATTTTCTTATTTTAAACATAGGAATAATACGGCAAAGTAGCCTACCGTGTCAAATAAGCAGGTAGATAAGCTCACAGATGAGAGCCGCCGTAACACTGCCAATCATACACGTGATAAGTCCTCGTCTCATATACGCTAAAAATACGCACACAAGCGCCGCCGCGATTCCTGCGGCAATATGCTCTGTGGAAAGAAGGATGGCGGGAAATGCCATTACCGAGAGCACCACGTAAGGAACGTAGTACAAGAAGGACTTAAGAAATTCGTTTTTAATTCTCCGTCTGACAAACAGAAGCGGTAAGAGTCTGATAAGATATGTCAGTCCCGCCGTCATAACGAGAGCTAAAATAAAGTACAGCGGTCTGCTCATGCTTCTTCCTCCTCTTCCCAAGGGTCATGCTCGGAGATAGGAGCTATGAGCGCAAACACCGTGCTAAGCACCACTGTAACAACTACTATTACAATACCGTCTGGAACATTTTTAAGAGCGGGTACGTACGCAAAAGCGAAGGCCGCCGCTATTGAAAGTGCCACGCAAAGCGTAGTGGCAAGATGCTCTCGCGCCGCAGGTGTTATGATAGCAATAAACATAGCGTAGATAGCAACCGCCAACGCCCCTGTAAGAAGCGACGGAAGAACTCCGCCGAGGAGAGCTCCGAGGAGCGTACCGAGTGACCAGCCGAGATAAGGAAACACTACTATCGAGAAGAGATACTTTCTTCCGAGAATACTGTTCTTTCCGCATACTACGGCAAATATTTCATCGGTGTTGAAAAAGGCTATTAAAAATCTGTCGCGCAGTCGCACGTTTTCACCAAGTCTTTGCGAGAGTGATATTGACATCAGTGCATAACGCGAATTTATAACGATCTGAGTCAAGGCAAGCTCTAAAAGAGAGCCACCGACGGCTATGATCGGAATAGCGGCTATCTGACCGGCAGAGGTAAGATTGAGGGCTGAGATGAGAAATGCCTCGAGCCAATTAAGCCCCGACGTTACCGAGAAAAAGCCGACCGTAAAAGCAATAGCAGTATATCCTATACCGATGGGCAATCCATCTCGAAAGCCCATTCGCGAACTGTTATTTTCCCACATATAAACCTATTAATTTCTTATTTTATGATAATTATGACAACTTTAGTTGCTGTTAAAGTGCTCTAAACTGGTAAGAATACAGTTTGCTGTACTCTCCGCCTTTTGCGATCAGATCCTCGTGAGAGCCGCGCTCCACGATGCCGCTCTTGTCGATAACGATTATCTCATCGGCATTCTTTACAGTAGAGAGTCTATGTGCCACGACTATAACCGTTCTACCGTGTGAGAGCTCCTCGAGAGATGCCTGTATCTGCATTTCGGTGACGTTGTCGAGTGCGCTGGTCGCCTCATCAAGTATCAAGAGCTTCGGATTTTTAAGGAATACGCGAGCGATGGAAATTCTCTGTCTTTGTCCTCCGGAGAGCTTAACACCTCTCTCACCGACCTCTGTATCATATCCGTTGTCAAGAGTAAGAATGAACTCGTGTATATTTGCCTTTTTAGCGGCATCCACGATCTCCTCATCCGAGGCATCGGGTCTTGCATACGCGATATTGTCGCGTACGGTACCGTCAAAGAGAAATACGTTCTGCGACACCATGCCGATATTCCGTCTGAGACTCTCAAGAGTGATATCCATTACGTCTGTGCCGTCAACGGTAATTCTGCCCGACTGCACGTTATAGAATCTCGGTATAAGGTTGCAAATAGTACTCTTGCCTCCTCCGGACGGACCTACAAGGGCAACCGTGTCGCCTGCACTGAGCTCAAAAGATAGATTGGATATAACAGCCTTATCTGTGCTCTCGTCATCCGAGAAGTAAGAGAAGGTAACGTTTTCAAAGGCTACGTCACCTCTGATGTCATCAATCACCACAGTTCCCTCATCAAGCTCTTCGGGAGTGGTAATGATCTCGTAGAATCTCGAAAATCCGGACATACCCTCCTGCAGCTGTTCAAACAGTGTTACAAAGCGGTGTATCGGATTTATAAACATATTAATATATAAAAGGAAGGCTGTGAAGTCAGCGGCATTGAGCTTTCCCTTGATCATAAACACACCGCCGATAAAGATTATCACAAGATAAAGAAGATCTGTGAGGAACTCCATGACAGCGGAATATATACCGATCCATCTCATCGACTGAG
Source organism: Clostridia bacterium (assembly GCA_017508665.1). Lineage (GTDB taxonomy): Bacteria > Bacillota > Clostridia > Oscillospirales > CAG-272 > UBA1740. The sequence goes on from JAFVYL010000021.1 coordinate 29,020, forward strand.
AGCGATACTTGGCAAACATCTCATTGGTCGCGGCAAACTTGCACTGCTCGTGGTGATGCGCAACGTACGCCTTGGTCTCTCTTATTCCGGTTATGGAGTTTTCAAGAGTAGAGTTTACGTTGGACATCTCCTTGCGCGAGTTCTTCATAGCCTCGAACATTGAGCGCCTTGTGAGAACTGTGAAAAGTATGATGAACGGTATTATTGCAAACATTATCATCGTCAGAGTCGTGTTGATCCTGATAAGAATAACGAATGCGCCGACAAACATAAGCACTGCAAGGAAAAGATTCTCAGGGCCGTGGTGAGCTAATTCCGAAACGTTCTGCAAATCACCCGTAAGCCTTGAGAGAAGATCTCCCGTTTTATGATCGTCAAAATAAGAGAATGGGAGCTTCTGATACTTATGGAACAGATCGCGTCTCATATCCTTCTGCATACGCACACCGACGATGTGTCCGTAGTATCCCATTATGTACGTGCCCGTAGCCTTGATTATATAAACCAAAAGCAAAAGCGCAGCACCGATAACGATGGGAGCGTAAGTCTCCTCGAGCGAATACTCGTTTATGATCTTGCGCGCGAGAGTCGGGTAGTAGAGATTGCACAGAGCAACCGCTACGGCGCAGAACATATCGAGTGTAAAGAGCCCGAGATGCGGCTTGTAGTAGCTTATAAATTTTTTTAACATTTTACACCTTAAATTCTGTAACCGAACTTATATTGGAGCGCAAGACGTTCTTCGTCTGTGAGAGCTCCTTTTTTATTGGCGAGTCGCTCAAAATTGGCATGGAAATCCACCTCGCCCCTCTCCGTGAGGATGTCTATAGCGCGACTTACGGCGGAGGAGGAATAGCCCTTTGCGGCAAGCTTACGCTTTATGTAATACCGACCGCGGAGATTGTAATTTGCCTCCCTTTCCACAGCACGCTCAAGCTGTCTGTCCTCATCAAGATAGCCGAGTTCTGCAAGTCGGTCGAGTGCCATATCGGACGCCTCACCGGAAAAGCCTGCTTTTACAAGCTTCATTTTCAGAGCGAATTTGCTCTTATCGGAAAGAGAAAGATATGCCGATGCGCGCTTAAGAGCCCTGAGATACTCGTCCTCGAAGCGTATCGTACCAAGCTCCGAATCCGTCAGTTCTGTGCCGACAGAGAGCGGACCTATGGAATTGTAAGTCACCTCACTGACGGTAAACGTAGCCTCATCTCCGCCTAAAGAAACGCCTATTTGAATTTTCTTCTTGGTGGGGACTTGTTTTACAAAAAGCACGCAAGCCACAGGTTTATCCCTTTCTTTGTAAAATTAAGTTATCAATATCAGATATCGATATCTGTATCAAGATCGTCGAGGTCAAACTCCTCGTCTAAAACTTCATCGTTGCCCATGGAAGCAACCTTCTCGCGAATGAGTCCCTCGAGCTCTGCCATGAACTCCTTGTCGCTCTCTATGTACTTGCGCACGTTGTCCTTACCCTGACCGAGTCTGTCCTCGCCGTAGTAGAACCATGCACCGCTCTTAGAGATGATATCAAGCTGAATAGCCATATCTATGATCTCGGAGGACTTAGAAATGCCCGAGCCGTAGAGAATGTCAAACTCCGCTACCTTGAAGGGTGGAGCAACCTTGTTCTTAACGACCTTACACTTGGTGTGCGCACCGTATACCTCAGCACCGTTTTTGAGTGCCTCGGTCTTTCTTACGTCAATACGTACGGAAGCGTAGAACTTGAGCGCCTTACCGCCTGTGGTAACCTCGGGATTGCCGTACATAACGCCAACCTTCTCACGAAGCTGGTTGGTGAAGATAACGATACAGTTAGACTTTGCGATAGCACCTGAGAGCTTTCTCATAGCCTGAGACATAAGTCTTGCCTGAAGGCCTACGTGTGAGTCACCCATATCACCCTCTATTTCCGCTCTGGGTACAAGTGCCGCAACAGAGTCTACTACGATAACGTCGATAGCACCTGAGTTAGCGAGAGTCTCAGCGATCGAGAGCGCCTGCTCACCGTAGTCGGGCTGAGATACGAGAAGATTATTGATATTAACACCAAGCTTCTTAGCATAAGAGGGATCAAGCGCGTGCTCAGCATCGATAAATGCAGCCTCGCCGCCCTGTCTCTGAACCTCTGCTATAACGTGGAGAGCTATAGTGGTCTTACCCGAGGATTCAGGACCGTATATCTCGGTAATTCTTCCTCTCGGAATACCTCCTACTCCAAGGGCAAAGTCAAGTGAGAGTGATCCTGTGGAAACTGCGGAGACGTTCATGCTCGCATTTTCTCCAAGTCGCATTATAGAACCCTTGCCGCACTCTCTCTCAATTCTGGATATAACCGTTTCAAGAGCGGCACGCTTGTCGCTCGCGGGATTCTTTTCAACTGTTTTTTCTGTCTTTTTAGTTGCCATTTTATAATCTCCTTATTTTTTAATCAAAGTAAATCGAGCCTTGCAGCTCCCACGGGTCTGACGTTAAGCGCCATAGCAGAGCCCTTGCCGAAGACGGAGTCCATGAGCTCTGTGAGCCCTGAGAGTCTGCTCTTTTTAACAAAGATCTGTACAGTACCGGCAAATCCGCCGCCGTGAACACGCGATGCGCCCTCGCCCGCAAGATACTCCTCGGCAAGCGCAAGCGCAAGTGAGAGTCCTTGCTCGGACACATTCACGGTAGTATATACGTTCTGAAGGTATTTGAAGGAGGAGTTGCCCGATTCGTTTACCGCACTGAAGAAGCGGTCGAGTCTGCCATCGGCAAGCGCATCCTTAGCCTCGCATACCCTCTTGTTTTCTCTTACAAAATGCAGAGCGCGAAGTATCGCTCTGTCTCCGACGCTCTCACGTAGCTCGGGAGTTTTAGCTATAAGCTCTCCCTCGGATACACCTCTTAAGACGTCGCGTCCAAAGGCGGCCGCCACAGCCTTCATTTCTCTGGGTACAGATGCATAATCCTCGTTAAGATCGGCATGATTACCACCCGTGTTGACTATGCAGAGAGCATAGCCCGCGTCGCCAAGCGAGAAATCTATAGGTGTCACTACAGGATTTTTTACGTCCTCAAAATCTATGAATACGAAGCCACCGACAGCACAAGCCATCTGGTCCATGAGTCCGCAGGGCTTACCGAAATACTCGTTTTCGGCATACTGTGCTATCTTAGCGAGCTCGACGTTATCTATCCTGCCGTCATTATAAAGATGGTTGAGTGCGTTGCCTATCATAACCTCAAACGCCGCTGACGAGGATATTCCGCTGCCCTTAAGCACCTCGGAGGTCATGGCTATATCAAATCCGCCATATTTATATCCTCTCTCCGAAAAGCCGTTAACCGTACCTGCTATAAGCGAGGTGGAGGTATATTTATCATAGTTACACGCGCTGTCGCACTCGCAAATTTTTATAACATTCTCGGGATATCCCTCTGAGAAGATTCTGACAAGTCCGAGATCGTTCTTTGCGGCCACAGCGATAACGTCGCGGTCGATCGCGCCCGCAAGCACGCATCCGCGGTTGTGGTCGGTGTGGTTGCCGGAAATCTCACTCCTGCCGGGTACTGTAAGCAAAAGCGCATCATTATCGCCGTAAAGCGAAATGAAGCGGTCTATTATGCGAGAGAATCTCGCCGACTGCGCATCAATATCCGAGTAGAGATGCGTGTAAGAATTGAGCGCACCGCTGTTTATTTTTTCTTTAAGTTCGGAGGCTATCATCTGTCTTTCCTTATGCGTGTTAGTTTTCTGTGCTTTTTAAAAGCTCGTCCGCCATTCCGTAAAGCTCGGAGAGAAGCTCGGGGAGCTCCTTTAGAGTACCGTCCTCGCGGTCGATGTAAAGACGTTTTGCATCTTCGTTATGCCTGAACCAAGTTAGCTGACGCTTGGCATAGCGTCTGGTAGATAGCTTAAGCTGTTCTACCGCCTCAGAGAGAGTACACTTACCGTCAAGATACGTAATGATCTCCTTGTAGCCAATCGCCTGTGCCGCTGTCGTACCGTCTATGAGGAGTCCCTCGGAATAAAGAGCGGATACCTCGTCAAGGAGTCCCTCGCGCATCATCTGATCTACACGCGTGTCAACTCTTGAATATAGGTTATCGCGGTTGTGAAAATCGAGAGTTATCATTCCCACCCTTACGTCAGGGGCGGATGCTCTCGAGAGCTCGTCAAAGTAGGTCTTGGTTTTACCTGTAAGCTCATATATTTCGAGCGCACGTACAACACGTCGCACGTTATTTTTATGCGTTTTTTCCGCAGAGGCAGGATCTACCTCATACAGCCTTTGCCAGAGTGCTTCCCTCTCATCATCCGTCACGGCGGATGCCATAAGCTTTGCCTTGAGTTCCTCGGAGGATGGAGGTGAGGCAAGCTCCGAGCCGCGCATAACAGTATCCATGTAAAGTCCGGTACCGCCTACAAAAAGAGGCAATTTCCCCCTCGACTCTATATCCTCGAGCACCCTCATTGCATCGGCGCGGTAGTCCTCTGCACTGTAGCTCTCGGTGGGCGGAAGAAAGTCTATCATGTGATGCGGCACACGTGCGCGCTCTTCTCTTGTGGCCTTGGCTGTACCGATATCCATTCTCTCATATATCTGCATCGAGTCAATAGATATTATCTCGCAGCCAAATCTTTCCGCAAGTGCGAGAGAAAGCGCGGTCTTGCCCGAAGCGGTGGGGCCTGTTATAGCGAGAGCGAAGCTCATCCCACTACACCGGAAAGCCATGCGAGTATATCGTCAAATACCTCGTCACAGTTAGTCTCATTGAAGAGCTCGTGGCGCGCACCCTCATATGTCTTGAGAGTTACGTTATCAGCTCCGTTTATCATAAGCTGCTTGTATACGTAGCGCGGTCCTTTGCCGTAATTTCCAACAGGGTCCATATCACCGCTCATGATCATGGTAGGCATAGCCTTGGGATAAGACTTGAACCATGACTTTGAGTTACTCTCACCGAGGAAGGTGAACAGATCGATGTAAGCGGAAACGGTGAACTTAAACGAGGTGAACTCGTCACTGTCTCTGCAAGCAACTCTTGCCACGTCGCGTGTAAGCCACGCGTTGTGTCCCTCTTCCTTTGGGAACTTGCTGTTATAAGAGCCAAATGCCATATTGTTAATAAGATTGCTTCTGTGACGGGGTCCGTAGAAGGATCTTATCGACTTGGCGAGAAGCTTGCCGACTCCGACAAGGGGATTGGGACCGCCCGTGCCGTGTATAATAATACCCGATACGGTGGACGGATATTTGTTGACGTAGAGTCTGGAGATAAACGATCCCATACTGTGTCCGAGCAGAACTATGGGAAGATCGGGATACGCCTTATGCAGATGCTTGTTCATCAGATAGACGTCCTCTACGACGTAATTATATCCACCCTTATCTGCAAAATAACCGAAATCCTCGGGAGTCGCAGCACTCTTGCCGTGTCCTAAGTGATGGTTTCCCGCAAATATAAATCCGTGGGAGCAAAGGAAACTCGCAAGCTCGGTGTATCTCGCGGTATAGTCTATCATACCGTGAGCGAGCTGAACGATTCCGCGCGGAGCTACATTCTTAGGTGTATATATCTCCGCATATATGGTGTTTTTTCCATCCGACGACGGAAATCTTAACTCGTTAAAATTGTAATTCACAACTATCACTCCTATGGTGTAGTATTTAAATCAGCTATGAGATGATAAGCATTTTTCCAAAACAGCTTGCTTATTTCTCGCCTCCAAGCCATCAAAATCTATTGCAAGTTTGATAAAATACCGAGAAAATGCCAAAAAAACCGTTTTTTCGAGGTAGTTGTCACGTACTTCTACCCAGATAATCAAGCGAAAGCGTATCTGTAAGCTCGCTTACAAGGACGCTCGCGAAGATTGCTCCGTGACGACTCTTTGTCAAAAGAGTATAGGTGCACAGCACCAAGGTCGCAACGCGAACTTACGTCACATAGGAGTAAGCAATAGAAAACTATTGCGAGTTTGGTAAAATACGGGGGAAATATCCGAAAAAACTCGTTTTTTCGAGGTAGTTGCCACGTACTTCTACCCTAAGGCGTACCTGTGTACGTCGAGTTTGGGAGAATGCAGGTGAAATGTCCGAAAAAAATCAGATTAAATCCTCTTTGGTAACGAGAGCTCGAACCTCTTCCTCCGTCGGTACAGATGCCGCCGCACCTCGTCTGGTAACAGTAATCGCGCCTGCGGCTACACCGTACTTGACTGCGTTGCGGATGCTGTCGCTTCTGAGATACTCTATGGTAAGCGCAGCGGTAAAAGCGTCGCCTGCCGCAGTAGTGTCCACAGCCTTGCCGAGTCTTATAGAGGGGATAACGAAGAAGTGCTTACCGTCATATACGAAAGCTCCGCGTTCACCCTGCTTGATAACTATATACTTAGCCTTAACTCTCTTGTAGAGAGCGAGTGCCGCGCGAAGAGCGGAATCAGTGCCCTGCGGAAGTATGCCGGTATAGGTCTCAGTCTCGGCCTCGTTAGGTGAGAAGACCTCAAGCATAGGTAAGTTCTCAAGAGGATAGTCCTTGCCTGCCGGTGCGGCATCAACAAAAATCGGAATACCCTTTGATGCAGCGATTCTTGCCGCTGAAAGCGCGATATTGAAAGGAATCTCAAATCCCAGATAAAGAGCATCGGGCTGACATTCAAATGCCTCGTTAATGTTGTCAACGGTAAGGTTACTGTTAGCTCCGGGATAAACTATAATACGATTGTTTCCGTCACTCTCCTTCATCACTACCGCAAGTCCTGTGGGATTCTCACGGTCTACCTTGAGGTAAGATGTGTTTACACCTATCTCCTTGTAGTACTGATAAAGCTTCTGACCGTGAAGGTCAGCGCCTACCTTGGCACAGAAATAGCAATCAGAGCCAAGTTTGGTAAGTGCCACAGCCGCATTTGCACCCTTGCCGCCGGGAATATAAGCTACGCCACCGTCATCGATAAGCGTTTCCCCAACCTCGGGCACTTTATACATATTCATAGACAGATCCATATTTGCGCTGCCGACAACGAGAATTTTTTTATTAGCCATTGTTTTAGTCACCCTTTTCGTGTTTTTGAAAAGTCTTTTATGCGATAATAAATTTGATAAATTGAATTTGGTAAAGTAAAATACAGGGGGAAATACCCGAAAAACTCGTTTTTTCGAGGTAGTTATCACGTACTTCTACCCTAAGGCGTACTTATGTACGTCGAGCTCGGTAGAATACGGGGGAAATACCCGAAAAAAATTATTCTACTACAGAAAGCTGGAATATACCGGGCTTCTTCACCAGCTCGGACGCAAGCGCAGACTCGCGCGCACGGCACGTGAAGATAAAGCTCTGATAACCGTCGTCCGCAAGGTGAGAGAGTGACTTCATCATAGACTTTGCGCGGATGTTATCCTGGTGAGCAAAGCTCTCATCGAGACAGATCGGAGGTTTCTCGGGATAAAGCATATCTATAAGAGCCATTCTTACAGCTATGTAAGCAAGATCTCTCGTACCGCCGGAGAGGAAATCTACCGTGCGGGACTCACCGTCCTCGGTCTTGTAGCTGACCTTAAGTCCGTCTGTAACGTCAAAATCACCGTACTTCTTGTCGGTCATAACTCCCATAAGCTCGGTGGAGAATTCACCAAGGCGAGGTGAAATGCCTGCACGAAGATTATCCGAAGCACCCTCAATAGCCTTGTAAGCTATGAAGTAAGCCTTGTGCTTCTGACGAAGCTCCTCTATTCTCGTCTCAAGAGTCTTAACCTTGGAATAATACTCTGCGGGATCACCGGAGTTTGCCTTGAGAGCGGTTATCTCGCTCTCAACGGTGTATATCATTCTGTCAAGCTCAAGGATCTTATTCTTATAAGCGGCGATGGAAGTGATGATCTCATCATGGTTGATATGTGTGAGTGCCTTTCTCTTAAGCGGAGGCACCTGACCGCGGATATCGATCTCGTTCTTGTCGGAAAGAGACTGACGGAGCTCCTTTACTGTGAGCTCAATAGTGTTTTTCTCCTCAAGGAGAACTCTCTTCTTCTCAAGGAAAGCAGCAACCTTTGCCTCAAGTCTGTCGAGGAACTCGTTGAGCGAGGATGTCGGAGGCTCTTCGCCCCAGCGGATAATAACTCTGGTGAGCTCCTGCTTGGAATTCTCATAATTAAGCTTTGCCGCCTCGAGAGCTATTCTTGCATCCTCGGTGGATCTGATCATACCGTCTCTCTTAGCACGTGCAGCGGAGATAACAGCAATCTTACCCTTGAGGTCATTATAAGAGGTAACACCAAACTTTGAGGAAAGTGTGTCAAGGTTCTTCATGTGCTTGAACATGCCGAATGCCGAGTACACCGCGAGCGCGAGCGCGCCTGCACCAAGCAGACCGCCGATAACTCTAAACGCTACGTGAGCAAGGACACCGTTGGCAATTATCTGATAAACAAGAACCGCTATAGTACCGAGAGCACCTACTGTAGCAAGAGAAATACTCTTGGTAAGCCCCTTTACATATCCGAGAGCTCGCGCGAGGATGTTTTCCTCACCGCCCTCCTCATCTGCGTGCTCTATAGCTCCCTCGATCTCACGGGTGATACCGATGGCGTTCTTCTCTCTTGTGAAGGCATCGTCCGCATCCGCGAGCGCGTGATAAGCTTCATTTACACCGCGGCGCGCCATACCTATCTCGGTAATATATGAGTCGGTGGGAACGTAACCCGCTCTTGTGTTTTCGTTAAGGAAAGCGTTATATGCTTCCGTCTTTTGTACGCACTCCTCCTCAAGCTCGTGGAGCTTGTCGAAGGTATCTATGAGCATAACGCTGTTATATGATGAGCTAAGGTCGAAGAGTCTTTCCAGCTTGCTCTCTGCCTCAAGTCGCTCCTGACGGATCTTGAAAAGCTCGGTTTCCTTTGCGAGTATTTGCTTGTTGTCCTCATTGGAGCGAGCCATAGCCTCCTCGAGTACCTCCTGCTTATGCATAAGCTCGTGGATAACTCCTCCACCGCCACCGCGGTGCACAAGTCCTTCCATCTTCTCGGAGATCTTAGTCATGGCTCTCTGGTTATTTATCTTCTCACTGCCCGAGAAGAGAATGTTCTCGATAGACTCCTTTACAGAGCCCTCGTTGATAGCTGAGTCGCCTATCTGCCCGAGAAACGCGGTATTCTCAAAGAGATCTCTTGTAACGCCAAAGAAGACTTCGCCCGCCGGCACCTTACCGAAAGCGGTAGCTCCGCTCTCCATATCAATGATAGATGACTCCTCTTTGTATGCGGGTCTGCCGTCCTGCTTAACAGTGGGGGTGGTGGATCGGCTGATAAGATATCTCTTGTCCTTAACACGCACTACCATCGAACCCTCGGCCATGCCGGTCTCCCAATTTATTCTCTTTTTTCTTTCGCTGAGCGTGTCCTCATTCTCTACGGTGTCAAATCCGAAGAGCATATACTTTATGAATGCGGCAATCGTGCTCTTTCCTGCCTCATTCTGTCCTTCAATAACGTTAACCGTGGGGGCAAACTCAAGTGTCATATCCTTGAGAAGGCCAAAGCTACGTATGTCTATCTTTTCAATAATCATTTTATGTCCTCACCCTTCAGTTATTTGTTTTCCATTTCCTCACCGAACGAGCCGCCGAGGAATCTCACAGCGCGCTTGACAGAGTCCTTGGAATTATACCACGGCTCTTCGTCGTATCGGTAGTCGAATTTTTTACAGAACCAGCTGACGTCTCCCTTCAGCTCGGTCAAATACTTTTTCTCTATGGCGTGTGCCTCATCGTAAAAGTCATTGTAAAGTTTTTTCGGCATTTTCTTTGACGCATATTCAAGCATCATACGGTAATGCGGCAAGCAGAACCATGGCTGCTTGTTAAACTTGCGTCTGAACTCGGGATCGCTCTCCCAGAGATAACATACCGTGGCTATCATTGCCGAGAGATTTTTGTTTATCCGCGAGCAGATATAACAGCTCTCCTCAAGCTCACCGAGAGCTTCCTTTGCCGCCGCTCTCCTGTTACCGAGCACTGTCGGGCCGTCAAGTCTTTTAACCACCTCATCGAGATGGCTCTCAAGGATAAGCCCCATGCCGAGCATTCTGCGTCTTTCGAGCATCATATTGTAATGAGTAAGGCAAAATCCAAGCTCATTGGTGCGGATTCTTATATCCGGCTCCATCATAGAAGCTCCGAGAATTATATCAAGCTCATCCTCTTGCAGTCGCTTGTATAGCATACATATAGGACACCCACACTCGGGTTTTTCTATTACTGCGTCAAACGCTTCGTTGACGGGGATGGTGTAAATCTGTTCCACGTTGCCTCCTTGATGCCGAAAATGTTGGCGTTAGGCTCTTGAAAAAGGCCAAAATATATGGTAAAATATATATAAAAATATTATGCCTCATCTCATTATACTACATAATTTTACGTTTTTCAATAGGGAGAGAAAAAATGTTTAAGAAATTTGAGGGAGAATTTGAAGGTAAATCGGCAATATATGCGGTAAATCTCGGTCGGTACAGCCTTAAGGATACTATGGAGTGCGGACAGTGCTTCAGATACGAAAGAGTGAGCCGGAATGACGGAACAGATGAATATATAACGGTTGTCGGAGACGAGCTTATCAGAGTCGCGCAGAGTGAACCAGGAGAACTTATATTCCCCGAAATGACAAGCGAAGTGTTCGAAAGGGTTGCAGTACCCTACTTTTCACTCGGACGCGATCTCGAGGCGGTAAGGCAAAATGTTGCCGAGCACACAGATTCGGAGTGGCTGAGACATGCGGCAGACTTCGGCTCGGGAATCGCTATACTGTCACAGGATCCGTGGGAGACAATAATATCGTTCATTATATCTCAAAATAATAATATACCGCGTATCAGAAAAATTGTCAGAGAGATATCCGCAGAGTACGGAGTCAATTTAAGCATACAAAATGACTATAATAGTTGTCCTTTGAGCCTTATTGAAGGTAAGCCGAACGAAAACATCTGCAAGGCATGTGGTAGATGTTACACCTTCCCAAGTGCCTCTGATATACTTGATAGGCCCGAGGGACTCCTTCCGTCCAAGCCCGGATTCCGTTACGGATACATACTTGATGCCGCAGAAAAAATAGCAAGCGGCGAGGTCGATATAGCAAAAATAAAGAGTGAAAACAGTTATGAATACACCCTTGAAACATTAAAGACGATCAAAGGAATAGGCGACAAGGTTGCCTCCTGCGCTGCCCTTTTCGGCTTCGGAAACCTCGAAGCTTTCCCAATCGACGTATGGATGAAGCGAGCTATAGATACCTATTTTGGCGGCAAGCTTGATCACACCGCACTCGGCCCATACGCCGGAATTGCACAGCAGTATATTTTCCATTACATCAGAAACGAAGAAAAGTAATATTGGTACTTAATACAATCGATTATGGAAAGGATATTTTGGTAGCATGAAAAAGATTTATTCCACTTTACTAACAATCATAATGTTATTTCTTCTCACGTCATGTGTTGTTGAAAGAAACGAGTATTATTCTCCGTCACAATCAACTGACCAGATAAAAAGTATCAGTATACATTATGTAACACCTGATGTTACATCCGATTTAAAATTAGGCGATACATTGGCGACAATCGACAGTAATGAATATGAGAGTTTTTGCGAGGAACTCAAAACTCTGCTTTATACACACGAAATTATAGTTTTTCCGCTGGTGACTCAAGACCCCAATTTCTATCACTACGGTTACTTGATAAACATTGAGTACACTAATGGCGGATACGATAGATTGACACAAGGCTTAAGGAGTTGGGGAAACGGGGATCAAGGTGGTGCCGGAATTGGATATTGCGACGAAGAAGATTTTTATAACATCATCGAGAAATACACTCATTTAGATTGTCACACAGAGAAAGAAACGAACTAACATAAGCTCGATATAGCCAATTAGCTACACCGAGCTGAATTGAAATATTTTTATATCGAATTTTGTCTTTTCAAAACATGTTAAAAGAGCCGATGCACGATGCATCGGCTCTTATTTTTTTCTAGCTTTTTATTCGTACTTTGGTAGTGAAAACGCTGAATAGATTTTTAGAAAGTTTTCACGTTGTTTAACCCGAAGTCGTAGTTACCTACGACGAGTTTGATAGAATACAGGGGAAATTCCGAAAATCTTGATTTTCGAGATAGTTCTCACGTACTTTTACCCGAAGCAATAGAAACCTATTGCGAGTTTGGTAAAATACGGGGGAAATATCCGAAAATTATCTCTTAACCTCTTCCATGATGAAGGACTCGAGTACATCTCCCTCACGGATATCGTTAAACTTCTCAATGCCTACACCGCACTCGTAGCCCTCGTTGACCTCCTTAACGTCGTCCTTGAAACGGCGGAGAGAGGAGATCTTATCCTCAAAGATAACTACACCGTCACGAACGATACGGATAGAGGACTGACGTGTGATCTTACCGTCCTGGATGTAACATCCTGCGATAATACCGACACCGGGAACCTTAATGGTCTGTCTGACCTCTGCGTGGCCCTGAAGAACTTCCTTGAACTCGGGAGCAAGCATACCCTTCATAGCAGCCTCAACCTCATCGATGATCTCATAGATGATACGGTGAGTTCTGATATCAACGTTGTTTCTCTCTGCGGAGTCAAGCGCATTCTTATCGGGACGAACGTTGAAGCCTACTATAATTGCGCCGGAAGCTGCCGCGAGCATAACGTCGCTCTCGGTAATACCGCCGACTGCGGAATGGATAACGGATACCTTAACCTCATCGTTGGAGAGCTTGATAAGAGATGCCTTAACAGCCTCGGCAGAGCCTGCAACGTCAGCCTTAACAATTATGTTAAGAGTCTGCACGCCCTCAGAGATTCTGGAGAAGAGCTCGTCAAGATTTACTCTCGAGTTAGCATTGAGTATCTCCTGTCTCTGCTTCTCACGTCTCTGGTCAGCAAGGTTTCTCGCCATTCTCTCGTCCTCAACCGCATTGAGCTCATCGCCTGCCTGAGGAACGTCGTCAAGACCAAGGATCTCAACGGGAACGGAAGGACCTGCAACCTTTACACTCTTGCCCTTATCGTCTATCATAGCTCTTACTCTACCTGTAGCAGTACCTACGATAACGTAGTCACCCTGATGGAGAGTACCGTTCTGAACAAGGACGGTAGCTACGGGACCGCGGCCGCGGTCAAGCTTGGATTCTATTACTATACCCTTAGCGCGCTTCTGGGGATTTGCCTTAAGTTCCTTCATCTCTGCAACGAGAAGAACGCTCTCAAGAAGGTCCTCGATACCCATACCCGTGTGAGCGGAAACGGGAACAGTGATAACGTCACCGCCCCACGCCTCGGGCACGAGCTCATAGGTCGTAAGCTGGTTAAGGATGTTATCGGGATTAGCTGTGGGCTTATCCATTTTGTTGATTGCTACTACAATATCAATGCCTGCCGCCTTAGCATGGTTGATAGCCTCAACGGTCTGAGGCATTACGCCGTCGTCTGCCGCAACTACGAGGATCGCAATATCGGTAGACTTAGCACCTCTCATACGCATAGCGGTAAATGCCTCGTGTCCGGGGGTGTCAAGGAAAGTAATGTCCTTGCCCTGAGCCTTAACACGGTACGCACCTATTGCCTGAGTGATACCGCCGGCCTCGCCGCGTGTAACGTTGGTGTGTCTGATAGCGTCGAGAATAGAGGTCTTACCGTGGTCAACGTGACCCATAACACATACAACGGGTGCTCTCTCGATGAGATCGTCATCGTTATCCTCGGCCTCAGTGAAGAGCTTCTCTTCGATGGTAACTACTACCTCACGGGTAACCTTTGCGCCGAACTCGTCAGCGATGATCTCTGCGGTACCGTAGTCGATAACGTCGTTAAGTCCCTTCATCTCGCCCATCATCATGAGCTTTTTGATAACCTCTGCAGAGGTCTTCTTAAGTCGGATAGCAAGCTCTGAAACTGTGATCTCGTCAGGAACGGTTATCTCAAGCTGCTTTGCTCTCGCGCGCTCCTGTTCCATACGCTTGATCTTTTCCTGAGCTGCTCTTTCCTTATCCTTAGCGGTCTTCTGATTCTGGCCCTTGTTGTCCTGTTTCTTAAGCTTGGTCTTGGAGCTCTTGTTATCTGTACCGTTAAGTATTGCGTAGTACTGATCGTGATAGCGGTCATCATACTTGGAAAGATCGACGTCGGATGTTCTTGTATCGATAATTCTCTTACCCTTATTCTCATCTACTGTATAACCGTCGAGATTTACACCACCCTTAACGTTGCTTCTGTCAATAGTGGGGGTAATAGTCTTGAACTGCTGCTTCTGAGCCTTCTTCTCTTCCTTCTTAGGCTGCTGAGCCTTCTGCTGTTGCTGTGCCTCGAGCTTCTGTTTTCTCTCAAGCTGAGCCTGCTGTGCCTGCTGAGCGGGACGAAGTCCGCTATCCTTCTTGGTAGCTTCAAGAGCTATGGGCGAGGGCTTCTGAGCAGGAGCGGTCTGAGGCTTCTGGAAGTTATCGCCGGGTCTTCTCTGTCCGCTTGCCTCGCGATTCATATTCTCGCGGCGTTTTGCAAAGGGATCATCAGAGGGACGTGCGCCGTATCTGTTGTTATTCTGATAGCCTTGGTTCTCAGGCTTTCTGCCATTTTTGTCGAACTGAGGACGCTGTCCGTTCTTGTCAAACTGTGGTCTCTGCGCATCCTTGTCGAACTGAGGACGCTGTCCGTCGGGGCGTCTGTCGGCAGGTCTTGCCTCGGGACGCTTATCCTGAGGTCTTGCCTCGGGTTTCTTCTGCTCGGTCTTAGGAGCTACGGGAGCTTCCTTTTTAACCTCAGACTTAGGAGCCGCGGGAACTTCCTTCTTAGCCTCAGCCTTGGGAGCTGCAGGAGCTTCCTTCTTAACCTCAGCCTTAGGAGCTGCGGGTGCTTCCTTCTTAGGTTCATCCGCTACCTGCGCCTTAGGCTCTGTTTTAGTATTGCCGGCAATTCTTATAGTAACTTTTCCGGAGGTGTATGCCTCAAGGTCGGATATCTGATGGCTAAGGGTCACGTGCTGCATAAAGACAGCAAATTCCTCGTCGGATACAGTACCGCCCGTGGTCTTATCAATATTTGCGCCCTTGAATTCCTCAATTACATCCTTGGACTTCATCGCGAAATCCTTGGACAAATCGGAAATCTTAATTCCTTTTGCCATATCTTTCACCATTCACCTTGCGGTGAATTCCCTTTCGTTTAATTTTAACGGGAATTTTCGGTATTAACAGCGATTATGCAAATTATACATTACATATTATGCATTTTCGCCGTCTAAATGCTTTGCAATAACGTTTGAAAAATTCTCGTCTGTTATTCCGACAGCTGCGGGAGAATACGTCTTTCCGAGCAGTCTTCCGAGCTCATCGGCATCTACGGCCACTTCATAGACGCGCGTTTTATAAAACTCGCATTTGAAGCCAATCTTCTTTTTCGTGCCCTCGGAGGCAGTGCCCGATAGGAGCACAAGCTTCACTCTTCCCTTTTGAAGATAAGTGATAACCTGCTCCGTACCTATTACAACCTTGCCTGCTTTCATCGCAAGGCCGAGCATTCCGAGTGCGCGTTTAGTACCGTTATTTTCAGCCATGGCTAATTTCTTCTTCCATTCTGTCGTATACTTCGGTGGGAATAGTACATTCAAGAGAAGTATCAAGTCTCTTAGACTTACGCGCCTTTTTCAAGCACTCCGCAGCCTTGCAAATGTATGCACCGCGTCCCGATTTCTTACCGGTCAGATCAAGCACTACCTCTCCATCGGGAGTCCTGAGGACTCTGACAAGCTCGGATTTCGGAAAATGCTCGCCGCATCCAACACAGCGTCTTACCGGTATTTTTTTAGTAGAAGTGTTATTCTGTGCCATTATGCCTTAATGTCTATCTTACAGCCTGTAAGCTTTGCAACAAGCTTTGCGTTCTGACCTTCCTTACCGATAGCCAAGGAGAGCTGATCGGGAGAAACAAGAACTCTTGCGGAACGCTCCGCATCCATAACTACGGATATTACCTTTGCGGGAGAAAGTGCCTCAGCAACAAACTCCTCAATGGACTCGCTGTATCTGATGATATCTACCTTCTCACCGCTAAGCTCGGAGAGAATAGCATTTATTCTCATTCCGTTCTTACCGATACAAGAGCCGATAGCATCAACGTTCTCGTCTCTGGACTGAACTGCAATCTTTGTTCTTGAGCCTGCCTCACGGGATACACCCTTGATAACGATAGTACCGTCCTGGATCTCGGGTATCTCCAGCTCAAAGAGTCTCTTTACGAAATTGGGATGGATTCTGGAAAGATTTACGATAGGACCTCTGGTCTCTCCTGAATTTACCTCGGATACGAACACCTTGATTCTATCACCTACGTCGTGAACCTCGCCGGGAATCTGCTCCGACTTAATAAGTGTAGCATAGCCTGTGCCCGTGTCAAGAATAAGGTTGCCTGTGATCATATCCACCTTATCTACTACAGCGGTAATGATCTCTTCCTTCTTCTCCTCATAAGCACGTGTCTGCTTCTCACGCTCTGCGGTACGGATAGCCTGAATGATCATCTGCTTTCCGGTCTGCGCTGAGAAACGGCGGAACGTCTTGGTCTTAAGCTCTGTCTCAACGTAACCGCCAAGCTTGTTTCTGCGGCTGAGGGACTTAGCCTCGGAGAGAGAGATCTCACACTTGGGATCTACAACCTCACCGTCCGGAACAACAAGTCTTCTGTGATATACCTTCATATCACACTTAACGGGGTCGAGATTAACTCTGATAAGAGCAGTTGCTCCTACCTCTTTTCTGCACGCATTTGCGAGCGCTTCCTCGATCTTTGCGAGCATATACTCCTTGGAGATGCCGCTTTCTTTTTCGAGAAGGTCAAGGGACGTGAATAATTCTGCGTTCATTTTTTCCTTTTTACCCGTAGCAAAAAGCTACGCCCTTTCTATATTTATAATAATAAATCAAAGTAATAGGTTTCCGCACACGGCGGATTTTATATTTATACCTCTGTGTAGAGGGTATTAAGCCTGGATATCTCATCGCGGCCAAGAGATACACTCTCTTCACCGGCGGTGATCGTAACGGTAGAATTCTCATAGGCGGTGAGTGTGCCGACAACAGACTTTCTTCCGTCCTTAGCGGCAAAAAGCTTTGCTTCAACCTGCCAGCCTATGCAGTGAAGAATATGCTCGTCGGTTCTGAGATCTCTCTCAGCTCCGGGGCTTGATACGTCGAGATAATAGAAGCCCTCGATGGGATCGCACTCGTCGATGATGGGATCGATGGCTCTGTGGACCTTCTCGCAGTCGTTGATGTTGATGCCCTCATCGTTATCAATGGTGATCTCAAGATGGTAGTCAGCGCCAACCTTGGAATAGGTAACGTCCCAGAGTCTGTAACCGAGCTCGGTCACCGTGGGAAGTATAGCCTCTCTTACTGTTTCTCTAACGTTTTTCTTCATTTTTTCTTCTTCCTTTTTATATCTTTACAGTCTTGATACAGTACTGTGTTTTACAACAACAGAGAGTGACCTTTCGGTCACTCCCCATCTCTTTCATATTTTCTACGCACATTATATCATAATTTATGGGGAAAATCAATAGTTATCCAAAATTTTCTCAAAATTATTTTAAAAAATACGTATTAATCCTCAATTTCTCTGTCATTCGGAGCATCGCCGAGAGGGAACTTGCGATCCCTCAGGCGGTACATTCCGGTTTCCTTTGAAATTCTTATCATAAGCTTTTCAAGGCGGCGAACTACGTCCTCACGCTGTTCCTCAAGCCTATCAGCTTTTTCCTTGCGTTGCTTATCCGTCAATTCGGACACGAGCTTGTCGTCAAGTTTATTTTTCTTTTCGAATAATCCCATAACTATCTCCTTCCGAAATTAAAACGGCCAATTAGTCAAAATGCTGTCTATATATTTGTGGAGGCTCTCAGGTGTTACCGTCTTGAGTGTCTCGAGGATCTGAGGACCTATCAAGATCACTACGAATGCAAATACACCGATGAGTGCGAGGAAGGTATACGCCATAAACATAGCTCTTGCACGGCGCTCACGCTTCTTAGCTCTCTTTATAGCCTTATCGGTCAGACGGAGTATCCATCTCTTTGCCGTACGGATATCCCTCTTCGCTGCTTTTCTCTCGCGAATATATCTTCTCTTCGCTCTGCCGATGGGCTTTTCCTTCCTTAATATATATTTAATCTTTGCAACTTCGCCCTTAAGCTCCACAAACTCATCCATCTTATCGAAGATTCTCATCTTCTCGTTACGGGTTACGCGGTGCTTACTGAGCATTTTGTAGAACTTGTTGTACTTCGCATGCGCGCGCTTGCGAGCCTTAAGAACAACCTTAGTTCTACGCTTGATATTTTCCAGATCGCCCTTAGCGCCTTCATCCGATCCGGTGTAAAGCTCAATGAGCTGAACGTTGATATCATCACGGATGTCGAGCAGACGCATAACCTCATCACGCATAGCTATAAGATCGGTACGGTCTGCGCTTGCGGGAAGCTCAACGCGGTCGAAGTCGGTAGCTACTACAGAGTAGTAACGCTCGTTATCAAGCTTTTCATACTTAAGAGCTGCGGCAATTCTCGCCTTCATGCCCTTGAGCTTTCTCTTGTTATCACGAAGCCAACGCTTTTCCTTAGTATTTCTGTACTCGCCGGAGAATTCCTGCTGTACTCTTACTACCTCGAGCTCGAGATCCGCATACTGTGCCTCGAGTCTTGCGTTGATCATCTTGTTGTCGGTATCACACTGAGCACGGGAGAGCTTGGAGAGATCCTTCTTGTTGAATCCGGAAAGACGCTCTCTTCTGGGAGCTCTTCTTCTGCTTTCGGAAAGCTTAACGCCCTCGGTGAAGGGGTGAACCTCGGGAAGTCCGTAGTTGTTGAACTCTCCGTCCCACTCGGGATCATAGGTTGCGCCGTACTCAAGCATAAACTTGCCGTACTTCTCCGCCTTTTCAAGGAGCTTCTTGTTTCTCTTGAGATCCTTGTCGTAATCATCAGCAAACTGAAGCATCTCATCCTGGCTAAGATTCTCGTTGAGAAGCTCTATAGCTTCCTGATCCTTGCGGTTCTGAGCACTTCTTCTGAGATCCTCAGCGCTGAAGAGACTGTCAGTCTTGCCGTCGATTACATCCTCGAGCTTAGCAGAAGACTCCTCGTAGAGCTCGTGCATATCAAGCTCGGCAGCAATAAACTCGGGATCAGCGTATACAGTCTCCTGTATCTTACCGTCATCGGATACAGCAAGGCGAGCGCCCTCAGCCTTAGCTCTTGCGATAGCATTTAACCGCTTCTGATCCTCGTTAGCCTGATCAATGAAGGAGGTGAAGTCTGCCTTCTGCTCCATCTTAGCGATCTGCTCGCCGGTAGTCTTATCAAAGAAGTTTACGATTCTGGCCTCTTCCTTAGCCTCGCTTGCAGTCTTTCTTGTGATTATAGCAGACTTTGCCTCAGCCTTAGCCTTAGCCTCAATCTCAGCTATGTCCTTCTTATCCTTCTCATATGCTTCTCTGTCGAAGGTCTCGGTGAAGTCTGCATAGGTTGCCACGGGAACAACAGCACTTGCAGCAGCAATTCTCGTTGCACGCTGGGTCTGATAAGCCGCATCCTTACGCGCCTGCTGTTCCTTCTTATCCGCCTTTGCATCGGAAAGGAGCGATTCCTTTCTCTCCATCTTCTCGATGTGCTCGGCAGTCTTCTTGTCGTAATTAGCTTCGGTCTTTGCAGCCTTCTTAGCGTTCGCCTCAGCCTTTTCGTTAGCCTTTGCAGCTCTTACCTCTGCATTAGCCTGTGCTACAGCATCCGCCTCAGCCTTCTTGTCTGCATCGTATGCAGCCTGGTCGAAGGTCTCGGTGAAGTCGTCGTAGACTGCCATAGGAGGTACGAAGCTTGCCGCCGCAATTCTTGCTTCTCTCTCTGCAGCTTTTTCTGCCTCTTTACGCGCCTTTCTCTCATCGAGATCACGGTAACCGTGAGCAAATATCTCTTTTTCTCTTTCGACAGCTTCCTGATATTTA
>JAFVYL010000022.1 GCA_017508665.1 Clostridia bacterium
GCTTAAGGGCGGAGAGCTCTCGGTTAAGTACAGCGGTATTACCGGTGCTACCGTGTGTGATTCTAAGGGTAACGCCGTAGATTTCACTATGGCAGGTAAGGACATCATAACCTTCAATACCGTAGCAGGTGAGACCTACTACGTCTGGAACTTTACTGTAAACCACGCGCCCGAGAAAGTGAGCGGTCTTACTCTTTCGAGCGAGGTGCTCGGACCGACCGCTATTTCCTGGTCAGGATCTTCCGATGCAGTAGCGTACAACGTCTACGTTGCTAAGGATAGCGCACCCGATTACACTCTTCTTACCACTACCGCTAACACAAGTTTTGTATACAATCCTAACGGATTTGAAAACGTAAGAATGACCTTTGCGGTTACGGCAGTAGGCAGAGACGGTTCTGAGAGCGACAGAGCTCTTGCATACAGAAATCCCGACGATCTTTCTTCTCCCGTGCTTGACTTAAGCGCAAACGTTGTTGACGGTGAGCTTCAGGTTGCTGTAAAGACTACTGAATATTCTCAGAAATACAGACTCTACAGCAAGGCGAAGGCTGCTGATGTATGGACACTCGTCAGCGAAAACGATTATCCTATCATCATCGAGAGCAATTACGTAAAGAGCAATATGTACGGTGTTTCCGTTGTCAATCGCTTCGGCGATGAGAGCGAGATCGTAAAGATCGGTGTCTATAACGTATCTTCCGAGACGGTAGATTATAATTCTGCAAACATTCTTGAAAACGTTAAATTCACCGCTACCGCAGACGGCAAGCTTTATCAGCACAGCAGTTCAACCTACGGTGATTACGGCAAGCTTACCGACGGAGATTTCAGCACTTCTACAGGTAGATTCTCCACTAAGCAGACAGCAAATGACGTTCTCGAGGGAATAGCAACACTTCCTGCAACCTTCTTGCTTGGAGAACTCAAGATCTACGACTTCAATGCATGGTTCTCCAGCGCAAACAATATGGGTCAGCACATTAAGATCGACGTATATGCTGACGGAAAATGGACTACCGCAAAGGAAATCACCTCAACCGAGGAGATTCTTAAATTGCGTAAGTCCGATGCTAACGGAACTCACATAGTTATCGACCTTTCTCTTACAAAAGCTCAGATCGTAAAAATAAGAATGGATACACCCGTGTCGGGTAATTCCATATCTATAAATGAAATTCAGCTCACGGGCGTGTGCATTGATTCTACCGCGCTCGAGGAAAGAGCAAACGCATTTGACGGTTATGTATTCTCCGCTACCGATCCTACCGCAGGTACGGAATGGAAGAAGTATGAGTACATCACCGATGGCAAGACCGGATGGGCAGATCCCGGAAGATTTGCTACTGTTTCCGGAAAACCCGCTGACGGAACTCTCGATTTTGAAGGAAAGGTATTCGTACTCGAGACTCTCGACGTAGAGTATACCTCCGCAGATCTCTCAGGCCGTGATTTCACAGTTTACGCTCTCCGTAACGGTGTATGGACAGAGGTTGTCAGCAAGGTCTACGACGAAGGTGTTGCAAAGATCACGTTTGAACTCGGCGGAGTTGAGGCGGAAAAGGTTCGATTCTATGTTTCAGGACAGCGCTCCACCGCTAACTATATCGGTATCAGCGAAATGAAATGTACAGGATATGAGGTTATAGGAGCAAAGGTTGCTACCGATAATATTCTTCTCGGCACTTCCGCTGATCAGATTACGATAGAGGGCGCAACTCTTCACGCCAGCGTTCCTCACGTTGAGTACGCGTTTGACGGCGATTATTCGAGAACGTCGAGATATGCAGTTGCCGACAGAGCGAATAGCGAGGGCAAGTACGAGTACTCACTTACGATAGAGCTTGATAACGTATATCAGCTTTACGGCATGTCCTTCTATCCGTATTACTACGATGACGGCGGCGTGACGAGAAGTAACGACACGAAAATAGAGGTTTACTATAACGGCGTATGGACTACCGTTGTTGAAGGATTGGTTATAGAGGCAAGCGAATGCACGGATACTTATCTTAACGGTGCTATTGCAAGCAAGATCAGAATCACCTTCAAAAATACTAACGGACTCAACAAGAACGTAAGCCTTCGTGAGATCGAATGTGTAGGTATCGCATACGGAGGCGAAGGCAGTAAAGAGAATCTGGAATCCAACGTTCTTGCAAACAGAACCGATGACCAGCTTGTACTTGGCAACGGAACAGTCCACCCCGGTGCAGGACCTCTTACCTCTGCGTTTGACGGCGACTACACTACTAAAACCAGCAGATTCGCAATAAGTGGAGCTCCCGCGTATTTCACGCTCGAGATCGCTCTTGACAATCCCGCACCTCTTTACACTCTGGCGATCTGTCCTTTCGTTGAAAACGGAGAGACCGTATCGAGAAGTAACAACACTAAGGTAGAGGTTTACATTGACGGTGTATGGATCACCGTAGTTGCAGGACTTGAGATAGCTCCGTCAAAAACTCCCACCACAGCATCTCTCGGCGGAGTAATTGCCGAGAAGATAAGAATAACATTCGCCAACAAGACGGGTACTACCAATGCCTCGATTTATGAGATCTCTTGTACTACAGGCGCGGTAGATGCGATTAACCGTAAGCCTCTGCTTGATGCTTACATAGCGCTCGATAACACAGTAGTGAACGGTCTTGGCGAAGAGGAGATCAAAAAGGCAAAGCTTGACGAAGCTAAGGCGCTTCTCATGGATACCAAGGCTGACAAGGATACTATATCCTCGTACGTTGCAGTTATCAATGCTAAGACCGAAGAGGTCAAGGCAGGCTTTGCTACCACAGACCGCGGAGATTTCTTCAACTATGACTTGGAGCTTTCCGACGAGATCGGCATCCGTGTTTACGGAAGATTCGAATCGCTTTCCGCCGATAGCTACGTTGTTGTCAGATTTACTGACGGAAAAGTAGTGAGAATTCCTGCATCCGAGCTTGTTATCGGTGCGGACGGCAGATACGTTCTTACCGTTAATTCTCTCACTGCTTGCGTGAATGATGATATTACTGTAGCAGTTGTATTTGATGCTGACAGCTGTACTAATCAGTCAGTCATTTCTGTAAAGAGATATGCTGATAAGATACTTTCCAACTCGCTTTACGAGGACTTCTATCCCGGAATCAGTGAGCTTGCACGTGCTATTCTTAACTTTGAATACAATACGGAATTACAGTCTGCCGTGCTTCCTGAAATCAGTCTTGTAAAGAGCTATCACGATTATACCGGTGAGGCTCAGAGACATCCGGCACTTGCTCCTACCTATACCGCTCCCGGTTACGTAGAGTTCTACACCTGTGTAGGATGCGAGAAGCTTTACGTTAAGAACGGTGACGAGTTCGTAGAGGTCACCGCCGATGATATTGTTCTTCCCAAACTTGTATGCTCCGAGCACAACTTCGTTGACGGCAACTGTACAATTTGCGGTGAGCACGAATGTAAGGGCGGAACGGCAACCTGCAACAGCAAGGCGATCTGTTCTGTTTGCGGCAAGGAATATGGCGACTTTGCAGCACATACTCCCGAAGTAGTTCCCGGCAAGGATGCAACCTGTACCGAAGCAGGACTTACAGAGGGTGAGAAGTGTAGTGTCTGCGGTACTGTAACCGTAGAGCAGAGCACAATTCCAGCTCTTGGCCACACCGAGGAAGCAGTTCCCGGCAAGGATGCAACATGTACCGAAGCAGGACTTACCGAAGGCAAGAAATGTACCGTCTGCGGTACTGTAACCGTAGAACAGAGTACGATCCCCGCACTCGGACATACAGATGCAGAGCCTAAGGATTATATTTGCGATGTGTGCGAAGCAGATCTTTGTACCGTACACGTTGAAGAAATCATTCCCGGCAAGGCTGCAACCTGTACCGAGACAGGACTTACCGAGGGTAAGAGATGCTCTAACTGCGGTGAGATTACCGTTCCTCAGACCGAAATCCCCGCACTTGGACATACCGAAGGCACTCCCGTAAAGGAGAATAACGTTGATCCTACCTGCACCGATAAGGGTGGCTACGATACGGTTACCTACTGTACCGTATGCGGCACTGAGCTGAGCAGAATACATACCGAGCTCGACGCTCTCGGACATACCGCCGGCACTCCCGTAAAGGAAAACAACTTCGATCCTACCTGCACCGATAAGGGCGGCTACGATACGGTTATCTACTGTACTGTATGCGGCACCGAGTTGGGCAGAACTCACACCGAGCTTGATGCTCTCGGACACACCGCCGGTACTCCCGTAAAGGAGAATAACGTTGATCCTACCTGCACCGATAAGGGCGGCTACGATACGGTTACCTACTGTACCGTATGCAAGGTTGAGACCTCCAGAGTACATACCGAGCTCGACGCTCTCGGACACGATTGGGCGGATGCTACTACCGAAGCACCCAAGACCTGTAAGGTCTGCGGTGAGACTGAAGGTGAGAAGCTTCCCACAGACACTCCCGAAACCGAGCCCGACACGGACACTCCCGTAGTAGAGAATCACGACGAGTGCAAGGCATCGAACTTCTTCGAAGAGATACTGATGATCATCATTAACTTCTTCAGAGAGCTCGCAGGACTTCCTAAGCAGTGCTATTGCGGTGCGGAACTGTAATTAGATCGGATTAACCGAATTTTCGCACGAAAACAAATAAAAGAAGAGCTACCGTGTATGCGGTAGCTCTTTTGAATTATATTAAGTTGAGTTTGGTTATAAATATCACTTTATAGTAAACTCTACATCACATTTATCGGCATAAATCTTAAAATGCAGTCTATAAAGTGTATCCGTTCCCCAAGCACTCTTGGCGTTAAGTCCGACGGGATCAAAGGGCTCTATCTCTGCCTTTAGGGACGTGTCATATGTGAGAGTACAGTCTTCGGCAAGGAGTATCTTTCCGACCTCGGTCATTTTAGGCTCGACGTGTGTCAGCAGCATAAAGTCTATCTGTTTCTCATTCTCAAGAGATGCGTGCTCCTTGACGGTTATTCTACCGTCCTTAAGCGATCCGGTGCGCACGTACGAGGTGACACCGCACGCTTTGTCGTATGCATCGCATAGCTCGAGTGTGAGGCTTCTTTCATCCTTAGAGTAATCCTCGTTTTTGGATGCGTACTGAGATCCGTTTACCTGACCGACACCGTCGAATGACGGGAGATTGTGGTAGAGCGATTGCATAGACCATATCTTGTATCTGTCGGGGGAGAAGGTTTGCTTTGTGTATTCGCCGACACCGGCATCGATAAGCACGGGCTTACCGTTTTTATAGACGATAAATGATCCTACGTCGTTGTGGTTGTGGCTTTCGTTATTGTCGCCTCCCTTCATCGCAAGGAAGAGTCCCTCGTCGGGATTCTCGGATTCACGGAGCACCATGACCTTGAGGTCGGGGAAGTAGGTGTCTGTCGCGGCAATAAGACGCGCGTTGGATACGTCGCGCTTGGGCGTGGTATAGCTGCGCAGAGTGCGGTATGGTAGTGCCGTGTCAAACGTTGATTGCTCGTACTTAAGCATTGAATAACTGTAAGAGGTCAGTATCTGCGAGTCGCATTTTGTACCGTATCTGTAGAGCATATTACCGTCTTGGCTTGCCTTTGATCTGGAATCGGCAAAGTTGACGAAGTAGAGGCCGGTGATATTCATTCTCGGCTCATACTCGCCCATAGCTTTGATAAGCGGCTCTGAGTAGATGTTTATTTTACCGTCCGAGAGATATTCGAGCAGCTCAAGAGAGTCGAACAGACACGCCGCAGCGGCATTCCAGTACGTAGGCCCCTCATCGCATCCTCCGTCGGATTTGTAGCAGTTGATAAAGTTGTCGAGGAAGGTCATAGCCCTTTCTGCGACCGTCTCTCTGACTTTTGTATCATCTACGGTGAGCGCTGTAGTGAAGAGTATGTTTGATACGATCCATGGGCACCAGTTGTTGACACGGTTTCCGCCCATACCCTCCCACCAGAAGTAGTATTTGCAGAATGGATCGACCGATCTTTTTCTGAGAGTGTAAAGTATCTTTTCGTTGATGAATGGAGAAATCGCATCAAATTCTTTTTCAAAGTAGTGGTAGATGAGTGCGATTGTAGCGCCGCGGTATGCTGATCCGAGCTCTATTCCGTGATCGTATTTTTCACCTGTAGATGCAGGTATCGGCATTCTCTTTGTAGAGTCCTCGGGCATGTGTACGGTGTGTTCCGGGAGCATCCACGTAGACTCCTCGAGCATGGCCCATACAACGTCGAGCATTTTATCAAAATACTTTCCGCTCTTTCCGGTATATATCTCCGCAAAG
The DNA here is from genome assembly GCA_017508665.1 of Clostridia bacterium. Classification (GTDB taxonomy): domain Bacteria; phylum Bacillota; class Clostridia; order Oscillospirales; family CAG-272; genus UBA1740. Next base: position 6,288 of record JAFVYL010000022.1, read on the forward strand.
GCGAGGCGCAGAGCCATAGCCATGCGCGCACGGTAAGGTGTGCCGTATTCTGAAGTTGAGCCGTTTACGTTATACGCGCGGTATTTTGTTAACGTGAGAGAGGGTATATCACTGACGAGGTCCTTGTTTGCAGCCTCCAAGAGTTCTTCGATCTTATCGGCTTGAAGTGCATCTTTGTTGCAAAAATCAAGGCTGCGGAACTCGTCCTTTGAAATTATATTACCTTTTGTTTCAAAATTGTGCTTTTCAAAAATTTTCATATCACTACGCAATTATAAATTTTATATCGCATTTGTCGGTGTTGATTCTGAAATGCAGTCTGTAAAGCGTATCTGTTCCCCATGCGCTTACAGTATTCATTCCGACGGGGTCGAATTCCTCAAGCTCCACTGAGAGAGAGGTGTCATAGGTGAGATGTCTGCCTTCGGGGAGAGCTATTTTTCCCTCACCCGTAAGTTCGGGCTTTGATGCCAGCATGAGATGGAAATCTATCTCCTTTGCCTCTCTGAGTCTGATGCTTTCGCTTACTGTGACTACACCGCTGCAAAGTGACGTCCGTCTTACGTAGCTTTCGATTTTTGCTTCTTTCGGATATGCATCACGCAGCTCGCATACAGCAGATCTTTCAGACTCGTCGAAGTGCTTTTCAGTGGCGCGGTATTGACCGCCTTCGCGCTGATCTATACCGTCAAACGAGGGGAGATTGTGATATCCGGACTGCATAAACCAGAGCTTATATCTGTCGGGTGAGAAGGTCTGCTTTGTGTAAGTGCCGACACCCGTGTCGATTATTACGGGATTTCCGTTGTAATATACCATAAAGTTGCCGCAATCGTTGTGATTGTGCATCTCACCGTTTGTACCTGCCTTCGCTGCAAGGAACATACCCTTGTCACTCTCCTCACACTCGCGCGCTGTCATGACGCCAAGGTCAGGTAATACGCTGTAAAGAGGCATAGGACAGTTCTCGTCCTTAACGTAAGGAGTGCTCAACCACTTGAGTGAGCGGTACATATGTGATGCGGAGAAGAAATGATCCCCGTATTTTGCCTGCTTTTTGCCAAATGATACAAGGAAGGATGAATTTGTCTTCTGACCGAATCTGACGAGCATTCCCGCATTCGGGGAGGTCTGTGGAGCACAGTCTGCGAAGTTTACATAGCGGTTTCCGGAAATGTTGACCTTGTATATATAGTCTCCGATGTTCTTAACAAGCTGAGAGTCCCATATGGAGATTTGGCCGCCTGACATATCCTCAATGAGCTCGAGACAGTCGAACAGAGATGCTCCGGCAGCGCCCCAATAGGCAGGACCCTCATCACATCCGCCGTCGGGCTCGTAGCAGGCGAGGAAATTGTCGAGGTAATTCATAGCTTTGGATACTACTCGCTCTCTTACATAAGTGTCCTTTTCCACCACTGCAGTGGTGAGAAGTATGTTGGAAAGTATCCACGGACACCAGTTGTTTGTTTTTCTACCGAGTCCGCCGCCCCACCAGAATTCGGTCTGCAGGAAGTTCTTGATACCCCTTTCCTTAAGAGAGTATTCCATCTTTCTTGCGATAACAGGGTCTATTTCGTCGAGCTTATCCTTGCAAAGCATATACACGGTTGCGAGTGCTCCGCAGGTGGATGCCGCAAAAAGTGCCAGACCGTGTAATGAATTATCACCGAAAACAGGACCGAGTGTAGCATCGGAATAATGAGGTGAACAGTACAGATGAGCAGGGAGCAGCCAGGTGGACTCCTCCATTATTGCCCAAACTACGTCCATCAGCTTCTCGGTGAAGCGCCCTTTGTTCTCGTACGCTTCGGCTACCGCAAAGGATACCGCCATATCACGTCTTAAGAAAAATTTACCCTCAAAATTGGCGCGGTTTCCCACAGTCGCAAATTCTCTGTATAGAGATGCCGGGAGCAGAGGGATGTCGCGTTCGAGCAGCTTTTCTGCGGAGGTGACTATCTTTTTGGCTTTTTCACCGTTAAATTCTGTTTTATCAAGATCCGAAAACAGTTTGAATTCTGTATACGGAAGCAACAACCCTTTTGCTGAACGTAATCCTTTTTTGTCAAAAACTCTCATACTATTTTCTCCTTTACGCGGCGCGTATTATGTAAAGCGCGTTTAGTTTCATTTTATATGCGCACGCCTTAAAAGTCAACTGCAAAAGAAGGATAATAGCAAGATGCACAATAAGTTTTGGATAGTTGAACAAGCGCGTTCTGTATAGCTTGGCCGATTGCGAAAACAGGATAAAACATGGCCGAAAAACTTTTTTTAAAAAATAGTAAAAAGGTATTGCAATTTTATTGACAATATGATAAAATATCTGTATGTATTAAAGGTATGCCTTTGTTTTGGCATTTGACAAGAAGTTTTTTGAAAGGAAATATAGAACAATGTTAAATTACGTTCTTTGTGGAGTTTTACTCCTTTCCGCTGTAGTGATTATTCTTGCGGTTATCTTCCAGAAGTCTGCGGATGAGGGACTTTCGGGTACTATCGCAGGCGGTAACGAGACCTTCTACGGTAAGGAAAAGTCCGCTCACGGTGATAAGCTTTGGTTCAAGGTTACTCTCATAGTAAGCGTTGTGTTCGTTCTTGCAGTTCTTGCGGCTTACGTTATTCAGCCCGATTACAACACTGCTGAGACTCTTGATTCCTGGAAGGGCTATACTCAGTACGGTCCTGTCCTCGATCCTACCAAGTATAGTAACAACAATTACTACAACTAATTGAGAAAAAGACGGGGCGAAGACGGCCTCGTCTTTTTTCGTTAATATATGAAGAATGAAAAGTACGAAGAAAGATTTTAACAAATTTACAAAAAGAAATACTCATAAGCGACGCGACAAAGAGGCCGCAAAGCGGGAGCTTCTTAGAGCTGTCGCGGAGACCGAGGTGGCATATGAGGGTATTGTTCTTAAGGACACCGTAGATTTTGGCAGACGGGGCAGGACCTCTCCAAAGCGCCGCGGTGACGAAACGCTCTCGAGAGGAATATTCTCGGGATCGAAAAGCGGCTTTGGATTTGTCACGCTCGAGAGCGGCTATGATAAAGATATATTCATACCGGAGGACAGGACTTCAGGAGCGCTCGACGGTGACTTCGTTGAGGTCATATATCACGTCTTTACCTCTCGCGAGGGCATAGAAAAGACCGAGGGGCGTGTTACAAAAATAATACAGTACGGCAGGGAATTTATAGTCGGAACTCTCATTGTGGAAAAACAGAGATCTTACGGCAAGGCATCGAGACACGGGGGTGTGTACGCATATATACAGCCTGATGACAATAAAATAGCTTTAAGACCGAGAGTAAAGGACTTCGGTGGCGCGCGTGACGGTGATAAGGTCATGGCAAAGCTTGTCCGCGATGGCGCGGGAGGGTATTCTCCCGAGTGCTATGTTACCTCGGTATTCGGTGCTACTGAGTCCAGAGAGGCAAACTATGCCGCCATACTTGCCGAGTGCGAGATACCGACACAGTTTTCCAAGGAAGAGCTTGAACTTGCCAACGAGATGGCAGCGCGTCCTATCTCTGATGATGGTAGAGAACGCCTTGAAAGTACACTTATATTTACAATTGACGGTGAAAATGCCAAAGATCTTGATGATGCCGTATCGCTCAAAAAAACAAAAGACGGTTGGCAGCTTGGCGTTCACATAGCGGACGTATCGAGCTACGTGCCTGAGAAATGCGCGCTTGACAGACTTGTCATGAATCGCGGAACAAGTGTGTATTTTACCGATAAGGTAGTTCCTATGCTGCCGGAATGTCTATCCAACGGTGCGTGCTCGCTTAATGCGGGAGAGGAAAAATATGCTCTTTCTGCCATCATTAGCCTCGACCGTGAGGGAAATATAAAAAGAACGAAAATCATACCTTCGATTATAAAAAGCCGTTTGCGCGGTGTATATTCCGAGGTAAACAGGATCCTTGACGGAAGTGCCGATGCGGATCTTAGGGCGAAATATAAAGAAGTGACACCTACGCTTAAAAAAATGCACGAGCTATACGAGACACTCGCAAGCAAGGCGTATGCGCGCGGATATATCGATATGAGTATTGATGAGTCTGCAATAATTCTCGACTCTGACGGTATGCCGACCGACGTAGTTAAGATAGAACGGGGAGTGGCAGAGAGGATCATAGAGCAGTTTATGCTTACCGCCAACGAGGCTGTAGCGACACTTTTGACCGAGCAGGGGATCCCTTGTGTTTACCGTGTGCACGAGCGTCCGTCACAGGATAAGCTTGAGGGCTTTACGGGTTATCTCAAGCACGTAGGTATCAAGTATACGGCTCTTTTGCGCGAGGATGCTACAGGCAAGGATTATGCTGACGTGCTTTCGGAGGCGGAGGAAAAAGGACTTGCCACGGCAGTGTCACGTACTATGCTTCGCTCTATGATGAAGGCTAAGTATTCCGAGATAAAAGCTCCGCACTTCGGCCTCGGCATAGATTGCTATTGCCATTTCACCTCACCGATAAGAAGACTGTCCGATCTTGCAACACACAGAATAATACACAAGGTTCTCATAGACGGCAAGCGGCCCGAGTCATACGTATCATATGCAAAGAGAGCCGCGAGAGCAGCCAGTGAGACCGAGCTGCGCGCACTCACAGCCGAAAGAAAAATAGAAAACCTGTACAAGACGGTGTATATGTCAGAGTATATCGGTCAGAGCTTTGATGCGACGGTATCGTCTGTTACGTCCTTCGGTATGTTCTGCGAGCTTGAAAATACTTGTGAGGGACTTATCCCGATATCCGAGATGCCCGGTCTCTTTATGTTCAACGAAAATGATCTCACTCTCAGATGCGGAAAGCTCGTCTATAGGATAGGCGATACCGTTAGAGTAAGACTTGAGGAAGCGGACGTTATACGTGGCAAGCTCAGGTTCTCACTGATACTGTAATATGCTGAAAAAATAGTAAAAAACAAAGATTTACACATCATTGTACCGCGATGAGCGGTAGTTATGATCAAAGTATAGACGGGAGGAAAAATGACGTATACGTATGCTGTTAAGCTGGTAGCGCTTCTTGACGTTGCTTTTATAGCATTTTTGATCTTATCAGGATATGTCGGAGGATGGATGGGACAGATCATCTATGCTCTTGCATTTATCATACCTCTGTTAGCCGGAATTTTTTGCTCCGAGGAGTTTAAGCGCAGACGCGAGGAGGTTGCCGGTGTAGCTGAAGCACCCGACGGTTTACTGAGATTTACTCCGGATATAGCCGGTAAGCTCGCGCCCCTTGCCGCTCCCACGGTTGCGATCGTTTTTCTGACCTCACTCTTAACCTCTCTGTTCCTCTCGCTATTCGGTGTTACCTCTGCACCTGTGGAGAACAAAGGAATTGTTACGATGCTTATCGTACATGCCCTTACACCTGCTGTACTTGAGGAGGCGTTGTTCAGATATCTGCCCATGAAACTGATCTTGCCTTATTCCAAACGCTTCTGCGTGTTCTATTCCGCATTCTGCTTTGCTATGATACACTGCAATTTTTCACAGATGCCGTACGCGTTTGTGGCAGGAGTGATCTTTATGATGATAGACGTAGCTCTCGGCAGTGTATGGCCGTCCGTAATTCTTCATTTTATTAACAATGCAGCTTCGGTGATCTGGATCAAGTACTGCGGTACGTTACTTGCATCTTGGATATTTATCGGATCGCTGGTAGTTCTTGTTTCGGTATCTCTCATTTTTATATTCGGAAAGAGCAGGGAATACCGTGAACTTCTTGGCTCGGCATTCCATAAGGGCGAGAGAGCTCTTTACACACCGGCTCTTTTAGCTTTGGTTCTGATGTCGGTGTATTTAGCGGTGACAAATTTATAGCTGTGAGATTATTATGTATAGTAAGAATATTGATATAGAAAAAATAAATATAACCGATGAATCTCGGACATCCGAAGAGGACATCGCCTTTATGAGAGAGGCTATGGTACTTGCCAAGATGGCTGAGGATATAGACGAAGTGCCTGTTGGTGCATTGATAGTCAGAGACGGACAGATCATCTCTCGGGCTTATAACACTCGCGAAACCTCAAAGTGTGCGACTCACCATGCCGAGATCCTTGCTATAGAAGAGGCGTGTCGAGTTTTGGGCGGTTGGAGATTGCCCGGATGTACTCTTTACGTTACGATGGAGCCCTGTGCTATGTGCGCCGGCGCGATTATAAATGCGCGCATACCAAGGGTGGTCTACGGTGCTCCCGACCTCAGATTCGGTGCTTTCGGATCTCTTATAAATCTGGCAGAAGTACCTCTCAATCATAAGCCGGAGATCCTTGGCGGGATTCTCGGGGACGAGAATGTTGAAATTCTGCGCTCGTATTTTAAGAAGAAAAGATAGCAATCGCTTAAATAGCGGATTTTTGCAAACTATAATTTGCATATATTATTTAACAACGCGCAAAATGCGGACGTACAGTTGAAAGTGCGTCCGCATCTAATATTCATCTTTGGTTGCTTGACATAAGATTATAACGCTGTCTCTTCCCCCATCACTTCTTTTTTATAATTTTACAAAATAGAATTGACAAAAGGGATTCGTTGTGATATAATATCCGTGTTGCAAAAAACGAAGTATTAACTATCTCGAGGCGTAGCGAAGGTGGTATCGCGCCAGTTTCGGGTACTGGAGACCGTGGGTTCGAGTCCCGCCGCTTCGACCAAGTAAAAACGGGTACACCCATGAGGTGTATCCGTTTTTTTCTTACTAAAGCAAGGGGCTCGAAGGGGAATCGGTGCAGAGCGAACTTCCGGTGGACGTTCGCGACCGAGGAAGACCGAGCGCGCAGTCCGCGCGAGAATCGAGTCCCGCCATCTGACGCCCACAGCACGAACAGCTGAACGAGCGAGCTCATCACGCCCGAGAAGCCGCCCTCCCACAGATCCATGACCTTGTAGCCCGAAATGCCGTCCGAGCTTGACTGCTTGCCACCCCACTCTCCGAGGTCGTAGGAGTAGTAGGACGAGATATAAGGAATGGCTAACAAAATGAAGTTAAGCAGTCCTAATATCGCGCAACCAACGTAAGCGAGATTGCTTTTAATTTTTCCATCATAGTCCTTCATCTCCTAAATTAGCCCCAATTTCCAAGCTGCACGTAAATCGTTGCGCTCTTGTAGGCTTCGTCATATCGAATGGTCACGTTTATTTCTCCGGATGCCAGAAACCCCGCCGCCAAACCGCCCAAAAACAGTCCCGGCAAAATGCTGATATCCCTCAGACCTGTCAGCTCCATGAACACAATGCCCACACACCCCGGTGCTAACCGGCCTGCCCATGTGGGATACCGGGGCAGGAAACGGATCAGAAAGCTCACAGTACACACGCAGCGATTATCACCGGCGGCAGCGCTGA
>JAFVYL010000023.1 GCA_017508665.1 Clostridia bacterium
CAATTCTACAACAACGAACGAATTCAACTCAAAACAAAACTGACACCACTCGAAAAGCGATGTCAGTTCGTCTCTTAAAATTTAATGTTTTCTACCAAGAGTCTCTTTTTTTGTGCTGTCTGTACATTTTGGAGCAGTTCACTTTACTCTTGCTCTTTTTATTTATATAAATACGTTATTAAAGTTATTTATATAATTAACATTTAAAATAACTCTCAATTGAGCGGAAAGAGTCGGTGTTAGTCTCCTTCACGTACTGATACAGCGCCCATACAAAGATTCTTACCTCGACGCCGCCGTCATCCTTTCTGCCGTAAGCGTAGTAGTATCTCTCGCCGTCCTCACCGATGAAGCCGTCCTCACCCTCAATTCGGAGAGAGTTGTATTCGGGAATAGAAGCGGAGGGTATTTCGCCCACTTTATACTTACAATAATTAGGAATATAATCGCCATTCTCATCGAATACGGGTTTCAAGAAAGTTGCAGATACATCCTCCACTTTATAGTAAATATTAGCATTGTTGGTGCGCATTTTCATCTCATCTCGATCACTAAATTTGATCATAGGATAAATTACCTGACGTCCCGTGCGGTTCTGATATTCCTGGATTGCTTCGTAATCCTCAATGGTTAAATAAAAATAACGGCATCCTACCATGTAATATTCATTAACCACGACGTCGGTATATATCTTTTGCTGTGTCTTTCCGGTTACGTTTTCGACTTCTCTATAGTAGAAATTATCCGCTCTCACAACGGGATTGTAGCCTGTTTCCTGATAGATTGCGCGATATGCGTCCATACTATGCTCTGTGCATGAATAGTAAAGGCGCTCATGGTCGTTAAGGTGTTCAAAAATAATAGAGTGATGTGGATGAGTATAGCTTTCGGTCTCGCCCTCTGTTTTTTCAGACTCTTCATTTTCAGGATTTGTACGCTGACATCCGCTTAAGCCAAGGACAGAACAAAGAGATGCAAATACGAGTAATAGTGCAATCAGCTTCTTCATAATTTCTCCTTATTATTTAATATTAAAGGAAAAGACGAGCGTACCTCGTCTTTTAAAATTTAGGGTCTACAAGCTTCACTTCATCAATAACGTTTACACCGAACTTATCCGCAAGTCTCAGACCGCGAACTATCTCGTTGCCGTCTGCCACGTGCTTTTCATGATGGGAGTCAAAGCCGAGTGTAGCACTCGCACCGAGCCTGCCGGCAATTTTCCAGAACTCGTCATTCGGGTAATGTCTGCCGTCTCTCATTCCGTACAAATTGATCTCAATGGGCACTCCGTACTCCTTGGCGCATCTGATAAGGCGTGCGCTCTCCTCACGGTAATAATCGAGATCGCCTACAAAGTTGATCATATCGGGATGCGCTATGATCGAGTATCTGCGAGTCTTTATCGCAGCGATCGTGTTGTCGACGTATGCCTTCATCTTTGCCTTGTCCGACGTTTTGTCAAAAGCGCAGAACGTGAAGCCGTCATCGTCACCCTCGTTGCCGATAAAATGTCCGGCGTATATCATATATTCGATAGGGCGCGGACGGTATAAATCAAGCAGAGAGTCAAAATATTTGGGATAATACTCTGTCTCAAAGCCGATTTTTATATCAATATAATTCTTATACTTTTCCCTGAGGGAAAGGAGTGTCTGACAGTATCCGTCTATTTCGTCGACACCCATCCTACTGTACGATACATACCCGTCGCGGAGTGGATAGGGGGAATGATCAGAAAAGCCGAGGATATAAATACCCTCGGCAATAGCTTTTCTGATATAATCTTCTTCCATGCCACAGGCGTGGCCGCAACGATAGGTATGGTTGTGATAGTTACACCTCATACCCAAGGGTCAACGATTTATGCAAAGAAACCGAAGTATACGCCAACTGCTGCTGCTGCGAGAATGAGGAGAGTAAGGAAGATCTTACCAGCCTTTCTTCTACGAGCGAAGCGGCGAGCCTTCTTAAGGTACTTGGAGATGGGATCCTTCTTGCCCTTAACGGTCTTCTTGAACTTCTTAACCCACTTGAAATCAGCCTTAGCGATATCATCGCTCTTGCGAAGAGCCTGGGGCTCATGTGCAAAACGGTTACGAAGATTTCTGTACTTTACAAGCTTAGGAAGAACCTCGTCACGGTTGGGTGCGAATCTCGCATTGTTAAGTCTGTTGATGTACTCGGTAACACCGTTGGTAGCTACACCGAACTTCTCACAGCAAAGCTTATCAAGCTCGATGAATTGGTTCAAGAACTTTTCATTAGTTTTTCTGCTCACGACTATAAACCTCACTTAAAAAATATTTTTTAACAAGTTCATTATACTATATATTTTCTTATTTTGCAATACTTTTTGAAAAATAATTTCAGAATTTTTTAATATTTTTTAATATTTGACCTTAAAAGTACCTAAAATTTACCATTATATAGACAAAAACACACTGTTTTTTTCTCATTTTGTTAATATTTTAGTACAAATTTTAAAACTTCCGTCTTTTTCAGGCAAAGAACATGTGCTCGATAAGTATCTTTACTCCCATCGCAACGAGAACTATACCGCCCGAAAGCTCCGCAACAAATTTATATTTTGCTCCGAAAACATTTCCTATTTTTACACCGAATGCGGAGAGAATAAAGGTAATGACGCCTATCATCAGGACAGCGAAAAGTATCTGCATGATTCCTTTAAGATCCACCGACATACCGACACCTGCGGCAAGAGCGTCAATGCTCGTTGCTATAGCCATCGTCAGCATGACCTTAGGAGCTAAGGACGAGTCCTCACGTTCACAGTCGCAACAGTCTTTTTCCGAGAGAGACTCGCGTATCATATTCGCACCGATAAAGCCGAGTAGAATAAAGGCGATCCAATGATCGAGCTTTTCTATGTAAGTAAGGAAGGCCACGCCCGTGACACAGCCGATAAAGGGCATCAGAGCCTGGAAAAAGCCAAACCACGCGCCGACCACAAGCATATGCTTTAACGTAACACGCTCAGTGGCAAGTCCCTTGCATATAGCCACGGCAAAGGCATCCATAGCGAGAGCGACGGCTAAAAGTATAATTTCGAAAACGCTCATCAAAAGCTCCATTCTCCCGTGTGTAAGGCGGTAAAGTCTTATGCTGTGTAAAACACATAAGCGAGTGTTATTTTAACATAATATTGTATCTTTGTCAATGTAATTATAAAATATTTAAATCTTATTGACTATATCAGTAATTTGTGATATAATGTTTTGTCAGTAAACAATAGACTTTATATATGGAGGATATTCACTATGAAGTGGACATCACTTAACGAGCTCAGAGAAAAGTATCTCTCTTTCTTTGAGAGCAAGGGTCACTTAAGACTCCCCAGCTTCTCTCTCGTGCCTAACAATGACAAATCACTCCTTCTTATAAACTCCGGTATGGCGCCTATGAAGAAATTCTTCACCGGTGAGGAGATACCCCCTCGCAACCGTGTGTGCACCTGCCAGAAATGTATAAGAACACCCGACCTTGACAGAGTAGGACATACCGCCCGTCACGGCACTTACTTTGAGATGCTCGGCAACTTCTCCTTTGGAGATTACTTCAAGGACGAGGCTATTCCGTGGGCTTGGGAATTCCTTACCGAATGTCTTGAGATCCCCTCGGATCTTCTCTGGCCCTCCGTGTACGAGCACGACGAGGAGGCTTACTCCCTCTGGAGAGATAAGATCGGCGTACCCGAGGCTCATATCGTAAGACTCGGCAAGGCTGACAACTTCTGGGAGCACGGCTCAGGTCCTTGCGGCCCCTGCTCTGAGATCTACTTTGACAGAGGACTCAAGTACGGATGCGGCTCTCCCGACTGTAAGCCGGGCTGTGACTGTGACAGATTCATGGAGATCTGGAACAACGTATTCTCTCAGTTCAACAATGACGGAAACGGCAATTACACCGAATTAAAGCAGAAAAACATAGACACGGGTATGGGTCTTGAAAGACTTGCCTGCGTTATGCAGGGCGTGGACAATCTCTTTGAGGTAGACACGGTAAGACATCTTCTCGACACCGTATGCGAGATCGCGGGCAAGACCTACGGTGAGAACGCAAAGGACGATATCTCTATCCGCGTAGTAACCGACCACGTAAGAAGCGCTACGTTTATGATATCCGACGGTGTTATCCCCTCCAACGAGGGACGCGGCTACGTTCTCAGAAGAATTCTCAGACGCGCAAGCCGTCACGGTAAGCTCCTCGGCATCAACAGAATGTTCTTAAAGGAGCTCTCCGAGATAGTTATCGCTCAGAACGAGGGAGCATATCCCGAGCTCCGTACCAAGTACGACTATATTCTCAAGGTGATCGTTCTTGAGGAGGAGAGATTCAATGCAACTATCGACGCCGGTCTCGGAATTCTCTCGGGCGTCATCGAGAGCGCTCTCGCAGAGGGCAAGAAGGTCATCTCCGGTGAGGACGCGTTCAAGCTCTACGATACCTTCGGATTCCCCGTAGACCTCACTCGCGAGATCGCAGAGGAAAAGGGACTCGAGATCGACGACGAGGCGTTCACTCTTTTCATGAAGGAGCAGAAGGACAGAGCGAGAGCGGCAAGAGGCAACATCTCCGGCTGGTCCGACTCGTCCAAGTCTCTTCTCAAGAATCTCCCCGCAACCGACTTCCTCGGTTATACCGAGTACGAGTGTCAGGGTAAGGTGCTCGGCATCTTCCAGGACAGCGAGGGTGTGGATACCGTTTCAGAGGGCGAATGTACCGTAGTTACCGACAAGACCGTATTTTACGGTGAGGGCGGCGGACAGGTAGGAGACACCGGATATATCACTCTCGGTGATACTACCCTCTCAGTCCTCGATACCAAGAAGACCGACGGCGTATATCTCCACGAATGCCGTGTTGAAAACGGCGCGGTAAAGCTTGGCGATACCGTAACTCTTTCAGTAAATAAGGCAAGACGTGATTCTATAAAGAGAAACCACTCCTCCGCTCACCTTCTCCAGGCGGCACTCCGTGCCGTGCTCGGTACTCACGTTGAGCAGGCAGGCTCGTACGTTGACGAGCACAGAGTGCGCTTCGACTTCACACACCTCGCAGCCCTCACCCGTGAGGAGATCTCCGAGGTTGAAAGACTTGTAAACACTGCTATCCTCACAGCAGAGGGTTGCTCGACTACCGTTACCGATATCGACTCCGCGCGTAAGATGGGCGCTATGGCTCTCTTCGGTGAGAAGTACGGCTCTACCGTACGCGTAGTAAAGATAGGCTCTACCTCTACCGAGCTTTGCGGCGGTACTCACGTAGGCAACACCGGTGAGATCGGTCTGTTCAAGATCATCTCCGAGACCTCCGTAGCCGCAGGCGTGAGAAGAATTGAGGGTACTACAGGCCTTGGCGTGCTTGATCTTCTCGCAGAGAAGGAAACTCTCATCCTCGACTGCGCAAAGGAGCTCAAGGCCCAGAATCCCAACACCATCGTTCAGAAGGCTCAGTCGCTCCAGGGCGAGATAAAGAACACTCACAAGGAGCTCGAGAGCGCAAACGCACGTCTTGCCGAGATAAAGACAGAAAGTCTTCTCTCCGGTCTTAAGGCGGTAGGCAAGTTTAAGCTCCTGTGTGCAAAGGTTGAGATGCGTCCCGATGCAGCACGTGCTCTTTGCGACACGGTTAAGTCGAAATACTCCGACGCTGTTGCGGTATTTGCGGCAGTCGACGGTGACAAGCTCAACTTCGTAGCCTCTGCAGGCTCTGATGCCGTTAAGGCAGGCGCGCACGCAGGCAACATTCTCAAGGAAATATCCGCTATTACCGGCGGTAAGGGCGGCGGACGTCCCGACAGTGCGATGAGCGGCGGCCGTGATCTTGACAAGGTTAACGAGGCACTTAACCGAGTAGAAGAGATTCTCTTGGCACTTTAAAAATTCTTTGCGGCACGAGCGTTTGCCGCGCTGCAAAAATATAAAAAAAGAGTAAGGGCGAAAGACTAAAATCTTCTGTTCTTACTCTTTTTATTTAATATTAAATTATATTTTGTTATATTTAGTGTTGTTTTTGACTACTTATATTTACTTTTTATAGATTATAAACAGCGGAGTTAATAAATTTTAAAAAGATACCTTTATCAAGTTTGAGTCACGGGAGATGTATTGATATACGGCAAGATAATGCTTTTTCATCATTTTTATTGACATTTACAGAAAACGGCAGTATAATTAAATTAACCCTACTTTTTGAAAAGGAGACGTTTATGAAAAAACTACTTTCCGCACTTCTTGTATTATCCCTCTTGGTTTGTTGTATTGCGTCCTTTTCCTCTTGCGATTTAATTGAGAAAATATTGCCGCAAGACAACGAAGAGAAAAACCCTGAGGCAGAGAAAACCCCCGAGGCAGAGAAAAAGCCTGCCACTCCCGAAGTTCCCGAAGGCTATAAGCTTTTCAAGAACGACGATATTTCCTTCGCTTATCCCGACAATTGGGGAAGTGAGATAGGAAGCGTGTCAATATTGCAGGAGCTTAGTACAAGCAATAACATTACCGTTGTTTACGAGGCTAAGACAACAATTTACGATGACATGACCGTCTCGGAATTCAAAAAAATGATGCAGCCCTCTATGAGCTCCGTGGGTATGACCATATCAAACGTATCAATATCCAAAGAAAAGACAAATAATCTCGACGTTATAAAAATTACCTACGATGTCAGCTTAAGCGGTGTAGAGATGACACAGACTCTTTTTATCACACACATTGATGATAAAACATACAGCATAACATTAACAGAGGTAATAGCCTCAAAGGAACTTGAGGAAACATTGTTCAAAACTCTTTACGCAATAGAAGATTAACCCAATAAAACTATTTAGCGAGTCGCACACGCGGCTCGCTTTTTTTGTGTATTGATAGTTTTGTAAAGCAGGACACGTCGGATAACTTCGTGACCGTAAAGGTAAAACAGAAGAAATTGGGATATACAGAGCTTTACAGCCTTTGTCAACATTATTACCCCTCTATACCCAAACTTTCACCCTTCCATTTTCAACTTTCCACTTTCCATTTTCAACTTTCCATTTTCAACTTTCCACTTTCCATTTTCAATTTTCAATTTTCAACTTAAAAAAGCAGCCCCTTGGCTGCTTTTTTAAAATATTCCTATTGCTTTTGCGATAGCAAATGATATACCGAATACGATACCCATTATGCCAAAGATAAGTCCCAAAATTCCCCACTTCTCAAAGAAGCCGAGATTCTTTCTCGATACGAGTGACATTCCTATAGATCCTATGGCAAAGAAAATGCTGACAAACCATACCATGCAAAGGGCAAGAGAAAGTATACCCGAGGAAAACGAAACTACCGACCATATGAGGCTGCGTGATCTGAGAGCTAAGGGGAGCTCATAATACTCGTTTGCTTCTTCTTCACTGTCTTCTTCGATAAGCTCGTTTTCTTCCGCTTTTTCTTCAGCCTTCTCGTCCGAGCCGTCGGTCAAAAGACGGCTTTCATAATCATCATAAATACCGTTACTCATACTTCCTCCTTTTCATCATTTTATTCTATTCTACCACACATTTTTAAAAAAATCAACCGAATAGGAAATAAATTATAACAAATACTAATAAAAAAGGAGATGTGATATGGATATATATTCTTTGGAAGGAAAAAAGAAAATAATTAAGGAGCACTCACCGAAGACAAAAACTCTGAAAAATTCTTGTTTTGCCTTTTTGACAGGCGGTGTAATTTGTCTTTTAGCCGAAGCTCTTAGACACACTTTTTTGTATTTTGATATTGATTCAAAGGATGCACTGACCCTTGTCGGAGTGACATTTATTTTGCTCGCTTCGTCCCTCACGGCGCTCGGTGTTTTCGATAAGATCGCGCGCCATGCGGGAGCCGGAACTTTAGTGCCGATAACCGGTTTTTCAAACGCAATAACCTCACAGGCAATAGACTCCAAAAGCGAGGGGTTGGTGCTCGGTCTGGGTGCAAAAATATTTACCGTCGCGGGCCCGGTAATACTCTACGGTATTTCCTCGGGAGTTCTGTACGGACTCATCTATTTTATTCTGCTCAGCACGGGTGTTGTAGCTCCGTAAAATATTTATACTTTATATATTAATATATAATAGGTAGAAATACGCGTGTTTTTTGTATATATTTGTTTTCTTTTTTAGTAAATAATAATTGGTCTTTTTTATATAAAAACCGCTGTTCTTTTTGCAAAATATTGTAAAGCGAAGGTTTACATTTTAACTATGAAAAGAATAAAAAAATTAAACACGCCGCCGAGGTTTATCTCCTATTCCGCGGTTGGCGGATATGAAGAAAAAAGAGGGCCTCTCGGAGAGCTTTTCGACCTATGCGACGAGAGCGACACTTTCGGGCAAAAGACGTGGGAGATGGCAGAGGGAGAGATGGGCAGATGTGCTCTCAATTTAGCCCTGTCAAAGTGTAATTTATCTCACGAATCGCTTGAGCTTTTGATAGCGGGAGATTTGCAGAATCAATGCGTCGCGACCTCCATCGGACTCGGTACTTTCGGCTCTCCTTTTTTGGGTATATACGGCGCTTGCTCGACCTGTACTGAGGCACTCCTCATTCTCTCGTCTATGATCGGCTCGGGAGCTGTGAATACGGGAGCGTGCGTTACAACCTCTCACAACTCAGCCGCAGAAAGACAGTTCCGATCGCCCATCGAATACGGAGGACAGCGCTCACCGACGGCACAGTGGACGTCGACGGCGGCAGGCTCGTTTATACTGTCGCGTGACGAGAATATTATCGCTCAGTCAAAATTCTCATCGGTGGAGATCTCGGATTTTATGATAGGCAGGATAATAGACGGAGCGACCGCTGATGCCTCAAACATGGGAGCGGCTATGTCATTTGCCGCGGCGGAAAGCATACTCGAATATTTTGAAGAAAGCGATATGAAGGTACGGGATTTCGATTTTATCGTCACGGGAGATCTCGGAAAGGTAGGCTCTGAGATTTTAAAGACTATACTTGACGACAGGCTGCCCACGGCATCCGCCAAGCACCTTGACTGCGGCAATCTGCTCTATGACTTCTCGCGCCGCGACGTACACTCCGGAGCATCCGGCTGCGGCACTTCCGCATCCGTCCTCGCGAGCTTCTTTCTCCCCAAGCTTGAGACGGGGGATCTGCGCGACGTTCTGTTTTTATCCACCGGAGCACTTATGTCACCATCATCGGTCCTGCAGGGTAACACGATAAAAGGAATAGCTCCCGTAATACACCTGCACTCAAATGCGGTATAAGGAGGTTATATGTCTATTTACGCATATCTTATTTTAGCATTTATCGGCGGAGGGATTCTGTCGCTTATAGCACAGCTTCTGATAGATCTGACAAGCCTCACGCCTGCGCGCATACTCGTCGCATACGTCTCGGCAGGTGTTCTGCTGTACGCGGTGGGCGTTTACGACTTTTTGTTTAAAATTTTCGGTGCGGGAGTGTCCACACCCCTGATAGGCTTCGGCGCGGCTATCGGACGAGGAGTCAAGGAGGCTGTGGTTAAAGACGGTCTGCTCGGTGCGTTCTCGGGAGGTCTCTCGGCAACGGCAACCGGAATAACCGTAGCTCTCGTCGCGGGACTCGTGGCGTCGGTCATGACAACAGGCAAGCCAAAAAGAATGTGATTTTTCATTACTTCAAATTTCCCACTCTTAATTTCTCACTCCGCATTTTGCATTCCGCATTTTGCATTTTGCATTTTACATTTTGCATTTTGCATTCTGCATTCTGCATTCCGCATTCCGCATTATGCATTTTGCATTTTGCATTTTGCATTAAAAAAAGACGTCTCCGGCCGTCTTTTTTGTTTTTCCTCTTGCATTTTAAATATTTATATGTTATAATATGGCTATAATATTGTATTTTACGCGCGCGTCACGTGGACGTGTGAGCGCAAGACACAAAAAATACGGCTATATGAAAGGATGACGACAATGGATGAACTCTCAAGCATCTCGGATATACTCCTCTCTTTAATTCAAGAGAAGATGAGTACCTCACCCTCCATATTTAACCTTTGGTTTAACGAATTTAAGCTTTCCTCTCTCACAGACGATAAAGCAATATTCACGACTCCGTCGGCAATAAAGAGAAATATATTATCTACAAAATATCAGAAATTTATTGCGGAAAGTCTCGAGGAGGCCATAGGCTTCCCTCTCGAGATCTCAATAGTCACCGAGGAAGAATTTAAGAATCCCGGCGCGGCTGAGGCTAAGGCCGCTGCCCAAGCTCCTTATTTCGAGATCTCTGATCAGAAAAGAGATGAGGACGAGGAGGAAGAAAAAATAATCGCCGAGAGCATCAGCTCCCCTACCAATAAGAGAACTCTTCTCGACGACTACACCTTCGACAACTTCGTCGAGGGCTCGTCAAACAAGTTTGCAAAGGCGGCATGCTACGCGGTAGCACAAGAGCCTAATACATACAATCCCCTGTTTATCTACGGAAACTCGGGACTCGGAAAAACTCATCTTCTTTACGCGGTCATAAACCACATGAAGAAGACTCACCCCGGTATAAACATTGTTTATAAAAAATGCGAATCCTTCCTTGACGAGCTTATCAAGGCGATAAGAAACGGCTCTACCGCCACATTCAAGGAAAAGTACCGTTCCTGCGACGTTCTTCTTATCGACGATATACAGTTCCTCGCAGGTAAGGAGCAGACACAGGAAGAGTTCTTCCACACCTTCTCTGCCCTTTACGAATCGGATAAGCAGATAATCCTCACCTCAGACCGTCCCCCGAAGGAGATAAAGCCTCTCGAGGACAGACTCCGCACAAGATTCGAGGGCGGCCTGCTTGCAGACGTTCAGCCACCGAGCTTTGAGCTCAGAATTGCGATTATCAAGCAGAAGGCTGATGCGATGGGACTCACGGTATCCAACGATCTCGTTGAATACATGGCTGAAAGACTCCAGAACAATATCAGACAGATTGAGGGCGTGCTCAAGAGAATCTACGCGGTATATTCTCTCACCTCCGCTGAGGTAACCAAGGAGAAGATCGACGAGGTCATCTCGATAATCGATCCCGGAAATATTCCCACAGACGCTCTGATAGAAAAGATACTTGCCTCGGTAAGCAAGGCGTACGGCGTACCTACCGATCAGATGAAGTCCAAAAAGAGGACCGACACTGTAGCAAACGCGCGCCACGTAGCAATCTATCTGATAAAGCAGCTCACAGAGCTCACGCTTAAGGAGATAGGCGCTATCTTCGGCAGAGATTATTCCACTGTTATCTCCTCTCTCGACAAGGTCGACAAGAATATAAAGACCGTAAACAACTACGAGGCAGAGGTAAACAGACTTATAAAAGAGATCAAAGGTCTCTGATTTTACAGTCTTATCTATTTAAATGTTGAAAAATAATAGTTGACGGAATGTTTGTCTGATGTTGAAAACCCGGTGGAAAACAGAAAACAAGGATTTCAACATATTTTCCTACTCGGTATATTGACAAAAAACAGGCCGAAAAGCCTTAGTGCGTCTACGTTTTCCGAGTTTTCAACAATTTCAACACCCCCTACAATTACAACAATTACAACCATAATATAATCCTTCTTTCTTTATTTCGTCTTCGCCGAAGAGAAGTAAACAGGCTCACCGTATACGGAAAACCGATATACTCGCGGCAACGAAAAAGGAAAGCAATACTTTTTAAGGAGTTTATAATGAAATTTACAATACAGAAATCGAGCTTTATGAGAGTGCTCGTGCCCGCAATGGGAACAGTATCAAACAAAAACACTATAACTGCTATCGAGGGCGTTCTCATTGAGACTCTCGACAACGGTAAGATCCAGATATCCACCTACGATATGAACAAGGGCTTCAGAGCCGTCGTAGAGCCTGTGGAGATTGAAAGAACAGGACGCTTTATAATCAACGCTCAGCGTCTTTACCAGACTATGCGAGTTCTTCCCGACGACGATATCACCTTTGATATAAACGATAAGCTCAACTGTGAGATATCCTGCGGAAAGGCATCCTTCTCCATGTTCGCTCTCAAGGGCGAAGACTTCCCTAACCTTCCCGACCTTGTTACAGACAACGGATTTACCGTTTCGGCAGATATTCTCCGCAAGATGATAAGCAAGGTTTCGCACTCTATCGCTGACCAGGATAAGAGACCTATGCTGTGCGGTGCTTTCTTCAAGATCACCGACGGCAATATGGAGGTAGTTTCCTGTGACAGCTACCGTCTCTCAAAGTGTAACATGAAGTGCGATATTTCGTCTATCAGCGGCAACGGACTCAATTATTCCTTTATTATACCCGGCCACGCGCTCGGAGAGCTCTCTAAGGTTCTTGGAGACGGTGAGGATGAGGGTGTAAAGTTCTATCTCTCCAGAAAACACGCTATCGTGAACAAGGGGGACGTTATCTTCTTCACCAGAACGATAGACAGTGAATATATCGACTACAACAGAATGATTCCCCGCGATAACGGCATTATTGTAACTATAGACAAGGACAGACTTCTCTCCGGTCTTGAAAGAGCTAATATAATAGCTGAGGAAAAGATCCAGGGCAGCGGAAAGAGCTACGTAAAGCTCTCTGTAAAGGATCAGATATTCTCTCTCACCTCCTCCTCGGTTTACGGCTGTGTAAACGATGAGATGGACTGTGTACACGAGGGCGAGGATATCGATATCGGCTTCAACTGCCGCTTCCTTATCGATGCGGTAAAGGTTGCCGAGGGTGAAAATCTCTATATTAAGTTAAAGAATCCCAATCAGGCTATTATGATCGAGGCTGTGGAAGAAAACGACGAGTTCAGCTACGCGTACGTAATAGTTCCCGTAAGAATGGATTATTCGGGCAACTGATAAGGCCTCGTAATGAAAGTAAAAAGATTTAAGGCCGAAAATTTCCGCAACATTGAAAAATGCGATATAGAATTTACGGACGGAGTAAATCTTATCTATGGCGGAAATGCGCTCGGCAAAACTAACGTAATTGAAGGAATTTACCTTTTCTCACGCGGAAGATCGTTTCGCACCGCGCAAGAGAAGGATATGGTAAAATACAATACTCAGGGCTTCAGAATAGCTCTTGAATATGACAGCCGCGACGGTGAATGTTCTCTTGAATACGCGAACTTCGGACGCGAAAAGCGCAGAAGAAAAAACGGCTATACCGTAAAAAGCGTACGCGAGATGATAGAGGGCTTCAAGGCGATACTCTTCCACCCGGACGATCTTTCACTCGTAAAGGGAGGACCTGAGGAGAGGCGCGCGTTTCTTAACGTGGCGGCGGCACAGTGCTATCCCGCATACATAAGCGATTACTCAAGATTCCAGACTGCTCTTGAAAACAGAAACGCTCTACTAAAAAACGCGTCCAAGGGACTGTACGTTGATGAGGGTGAGCTGCTCGCATGGTCGGAGTCTATGGCGGAATACGCGGCTTACATATACGAAACGAGAAGCGAATATCTGAAAAAGCTTGAGGTATACGTAAAAGAGATCGGATTTAAGATCTCCGGAGGGAAAGAAGAAATAAGCTTCGAATATAAATCCGATATTGAGATCGGCGGTGACAGAGAATCTGTAAAAGAGGAATATTCCGCAATTCTTAGAAACTCGGTTGAAAAGGAAAAGATAGTCGGAACTTCACTCTACGGCCCTCAGCGAGATGATATAATCATCAAAATAAACAATCAGCCCACAAGAGGCTTTGCCTCTCAGGGACAGCAGAGATCCATCGTTCTTTCGATGAAGCTGGCGGAGGGCGAGGTAATACGCGATATGTTTGGCGAATACCCCGTATTTCTGCTCGACGAGATGCTCTCGGAGCTTGACGAGACGAGAAGACGCTTCGTCCTCGACAGCCTTGAGGGAAAGCAGACGGTAATAACCGCTTGCGAATGTGAGGAAATGAAGCCTTTAGCAAACAACCTCATACAGATAAAGGAGGGGCGGTATGTATCTGCATATAGGTAACGGAAAAAGCGTTAAGAGAGAGGATATAATAGGTATATTCGACCTCGATACCGCCACGGTTTCAAAAATAACCAAAAATTTTATAAATAAGTGTCAGAAGGAAGGAAAGGTAATATACCTTGACAGCGATCTGCCGCGAGCATTTATTCTTCTTAAAGAGAAGAATGAAACAAAAGTAAGACTTTCAAGAATATCTACTTTGGGACTTAAAATGAGACTTGAGAGTGGAATAACCGAAGAATAAGGAATGGTATGAAAATGGAAAACGAAAAGAGAGGGTATGACGACAGTCAAATACAGGTCCTCGAGGGACTCGAGGCTGTAAGAAAAAGACCCGGTATGTACATTGGTACTACCTCTATCAGAGGACTTCACCATCTCGTATATGAGATAGTGGATAACTCCATTGACGAGGCACTTGCCGGTGAATGTGACTGTATAACCGTAACTATACACAGCGACAACAGCGTATCCGTACAGGACGACGGCCGAGGAATCCCCTCGGGTATGAACGAAAAGCTCGGACTCCCTACCCTTGAGGTAGTATATACTGTACTTCACGCGGGCGGTAAGTTCGGCGGTGAGGGATATAAGATCGCGGGCGGTCTGCACGGCGTTGGCGCATCAGTAGTAAACGCGCTTTCCGAATGGGTAGAGGTTGAAAACTGCCGTGACGGAATGAAGTATACCGAGAGATTTGAAAAGGGCGCTGTGGCAAGACCCTTCGCTTGTGTGGGAAGCTCGGACGGAAAGCACGGTCTTTACGTAAGATTCAAGCCCGATCCCACTATATTTGAGGAAACCGTATTTGAATATAATACTCTTCTCACAAGAATGAGAGAGCAGTCCTTCCTTAACGCGGGTGTTAAGATCATACTCCGCGACGAGAGAGAGGGAATCGAGCAGGAGCAGATACTCCACTATGAGGGAGGTATAGTATCCTTTGTAGAGTATCTCAACAATGAGAAGCGCGGTACTCCCATTCATCCTCAGGTTATTTATATGAAGGGTGAGGAAAACGGCTCTATAGCAGAGGTCGCTATGCAGTATAACGACAGCTATAACGAGACGATAATCTCCTTCGCAAACAATATGGCTACTATAGAGGGCGGTACTCACGAGACCGGCTTCAAGAACGCTCTTACCAAGGTTATAAACGATTACGCGAGAAAGACAGGCGCTATAAAGGGTGACGACAAGGGACTTTCCGGTGACGACGTAAGAGAGGGCCTCGTAGCGATCATCTCGGTAAAGCTCACAGACGCGCAGTTTGAGAGCCAGACCAAAGCAAAGCTCGGTAACAGCGAGATGCGCCGTCTTGTAGATAAGATAATGACGCAGAAGCTCGAGGAATTCCTTGAGGAAAATCCTGCGGCAGGAAAGATAATCATAGAAAAGGCTATGGCTGCCAACAGAGCAAGAGAGGCGGCAAGAAAGGCGCGTGAGCTTACCAGACGTAAAAACGTGCTTGAGGTATCCACTCTTCCCGGCAAGCTTGCAGACTGTAATGAAAGAGATGCAAGACTCACCGAGGTATATCTCGTAGAGGGAGACTCCGCGGGAGGATCTGCCAAGGGATGCCGTGACAGCCGTTTCCAGGCTATACTTCCCCTTCGCGGTAAGGTGCTTAACGTAGAAAAGGCAAGACTTGATAAGGTCTATGCAAATACATCGCTTATTCCTATTATCCAGGCTCTCGGCTGCGGTATCGGTGACGATTTCGACATCGAGAAGCTCAGATACGGAAAAATCATTATTATGGCGGATGCGGACGTCGACGGCTCTCACATCAGAGTCCTTCTTCTCACATTCTTCTTCCGTCATATGAGACAGCTCATAGAGCAAGGACATGTTTATCTCGCTCAGCCCCCTCTTTACAAGGTATATAAGGGCAAGCAGCTCAGATACGCATTCTCGGATGCGGAAAGAGATAAGTACATTGAGGAGCTCGGCGTAAAGGGTGTTGAATCCGAAAGATATAAAGGTCTTGGAGAGATGGACCCCGAGCAGCTTTGGGAGACTACGATGGATCCCGAGACGAGAACACTTTTACAGGTAACTGTAGAGGATGCTATCGCGTGTGACGAGACATTCTCCATTCTCATGGGAGATATGGTTGAGCCCAGACGAGATTTCATCACCAAAAATGCAAAGTTCGTAGAGAATCTTGATATATAATAACGGTACTTAAAACAAACGAAAGGTAAATAAAAGTTGTCATAAATAATGGTTTGCGATAACTTTATCTAAAGCGAGGCATTAAAATAAAATGGAACATAATTATAAATCCCAAGACATAGAGTTCCCTATGCAGAGAATAGAGCAAAGAGAGATTGTAAAAGAGGTAAGAACATCCTTCCTTGAATACTCTATGAGCGTAATTACCGCTCGTGCTCTTCCTGACGTAAGGGACGGAATGAAGCCCGGACAGAGAAGAATTCTCTACGCTATGTACGAGGATAATTTAACTCACGAGAAGCCCTTCCGTAAATCTGCGACGA
Source organism: Clostridia bacterium (assembly GCA_017508665.1). Classification (GTDB taxonomy): domain Bacteria; phylum Bacillota; class Clostridia; order Oscillospirales; family CAG-272; genus UBA1740. Next base: position 16,479 of record JAFVYL010000023.1, read on the forward strand.
CCGTCGGTAACGTGCTCGGTAGATATCATCCTCACGGAGACTCCGCGGTATACGAGACTATGGTAAGAATGGCTCAGGATTTCTCTCTCCGATATACCCTTGTAGAGGGACACGGTAACTTCGGTAGTATAGACGGCGACCCGCCTGCCGCATACCGTTACACAGAGGCGAGAATGTCGAAGATCGCCAACTATATGATGAGCGATATAGAAAAGAAGGTCGTACCTATGGTACGTAACTTCGACAACACGCGCGACGAGCCTGTGGTTCTCCCCTCAAGACTCCCTAATCTTCTTGTAAACGGTGCAGTAGGTATCGCGGTAGGTATGGCTACCAATATTCCTCCTCACAATCTTACAGAGGTAATTGACGGTATAGTACACAGAATAGATAATCCCGAATGCTCTGTCGATGAGATAATGGAGTACATAAAGGGCCCTGATTTCCCCACGTCCGCTATCATCTACGGCTCAAGAGGTATAAGAGAAGCCTACGAGACCGGACGCGGTAAGGTATATATCAGAGCAAGAGCCGAGATCAACGAGGATAAGAGAAGCATTATCTTCACCGAAATTCCTTACATGGTAAACAAGTCGATGCTTATCGAAAGTATCGCAGATCTTGTAAAGGAAAAAAGAATTGAGGGAATCACGGCTCTCAGAGATGAATCGGGCAGAGGCGGTATGAGAATCGTTATCGAGTACCGTAAGGATGCCAACGGAGAGGTTATTCTCAATCAGCTGTACAAATTCACACAGCTCCAGAGCACCTGCTCCATCAATATGCTCGTTATCGACGGCGGTGAGCCCAAGACGCTTTCCCTTCCCGAAATACTCGACAGATATATCGAGTTCCAGAAGGACGTTATCGTAAACAGAACTAAATTTGATCTTGAAAAGGCACTCCGCGAGATGCATATTCTCGAGGGCTACAAGATCGCTATAGACAATATTGATGAGGTTATCTCAATAATCAAGAAGAGTGAGTCTATCCCCAACGCTAAGGAAAGACTTATGGAAAGATTTGAGCTTTCCGACGCTCAGGCTCAGGCTATAGTAGAGATGACTCTCGGTAAGCTCTCAGGACTTGAGAGACAGAAGGTCGAGGACAGACTCGCAAAGCTCGCGGTTATAGTCGATGAGCTCAGAGGAATTCTCGCTGATGAAAACAAGGTAAAGGAAATCATAAAGAAAGAGATAACCGAGCTTAAGGATAAGTTCGGTGACGAGAGAAAGTCCGAGATAGTAGAGGCTGTCGAGGAAATAGATCTCGAGGATCTCATAGAAAGACACACTTGCGTTATCACGGTAAGCCATACCGGCTACATAAAGCGTCAGCGCGCGAGCGTATACACCGCACAGAACAGAGGCGGTAAGGGCGTTATCGGTATGACCACCAAGGAGGATGATTTTGTCGAGGACGTAATAGTGGCAAACAGCCATGCATTCCTCATGTTCTTCACCAACAAGGGACGCGTGTATGCAAAGAAGGCGTACAGAATCCCCGAGGCAGGCAGACAGGCTAAGGGAACTAACCTCGTAAATATCATTGAGCTCCAGGACGGCGAGCAGGTAACCGCTATAATTCCTATCACGGAATTTACAGAGGGCGAATACCTCACCATGATAACCAAGCGAGGCGTAACAAAGAGAACTCTTCTTACCGACTTTGAGTATCAGAGAAAGGGCGGTAAGATAGCTATCAATCTCGACGATGACGACGAGCTTATCTTTGTAAGACACACCAAGGGTGACGAAAACCTTATTATTGCAACAAGAAACGGTCAGGCTGTAAGATTTGACGAGAACAACGTCAGAGCTATGGGCCGTGCCGCAAGAGGTGTGAGAGGTATAACTCTTGAGGGTGACGATTACGTAGTAGGCGTAGCTCTCGTTGACGAGACTAAGACACTTCTTACCGTTACCGAGGGCGGTATGGGTAAGAGAACAAGCTTCTCCGATTTCAGAGAAATGAAGCACAGAGGCGGTAAGGGTGTAACCTGTCACAACATTACCGAAAAGACCGGTAAGCTCGCGTCGGTAATCACGGTTGCCGATGATGACGATATTATGATAATCACGAATGAGGGAACGATAATCCGTACTTCTGTATCTAAGATCAACGTTTACTCAAGAACCGCGACGGGTGTAATCCTTATGCGCCTTGATGACGGAGCGTTTATAAATAATATCGCGAGACTCGAAAAGAATGAAGAAATCGAGAAGGAGAGCCAGGCGGTAGACAAGGAAATAGAAAACACGCCTAAGCCCGAAGCACAATCCGAAGAAAGAGTGACACTCGATTCCGAAGAGGAAACATTCTGATGAAGCGTGTCAAATTTAAAAGATTCGTATCGTTAATACTTGCGGCGGTAATTGCCGTATCCGCTATAAGCCTCACCTCGTGTAACAAAAACAGAGAATATGACGAGGCTGAGGTCGTAGCGGCGGCGAAAACACTTCTTAAGGAAGCTGAAATTTTGAATTTCATCTATTACGGCAGCGGTATAAGATATCACGACGGTGTCGAATCAACAGGAAATTATCATAAAGCAAATTCCGACCATCTCGCAGAGCTTGGATTTTCGTCTATAAACGAGCTTAAGGCTATGACGGAAAAAACCTTCTCTGCGGCATATTCGCAAAGACTTTACTCAACTATTCTCTCCGCACTCAGAGACGACTCCACCTTAGTAAGCAGCGCAAGATACTATCAGGCTGTAAACGAGGAGACCAAGGAGACGTACATAATGGTAAACTCTAATTTTACTCCTATGTTCAAGGATTCTATAGTGTATGATTACGAGTCTTTGAAGGCTGAGAAATCTGTGAGAGAAAAGGTATACGTTTCGGTAAACGCTACCGTAACGAACGCAGAAGGATTAAGTCAGAATATAACTCTGATGATAAATCTCGTCGAGGAAGACAGTGGGTGGAGAATAGATAACCCCACTTACGCAAATTACAATGCGGACAAAGACGAGTATGACAAGCTTAAAGATCAAGATTTATAATAATTTAAAAGCAAAATAAATAAATTCACAAAGGAGAAACAAAAATGACTTTTAAAGAAAAACTTGTGAAACTCAGAAAACTTAAGAAAATCACTCAGGATGAGTTTGCATGCGCGGTTGGCGTATCCAGACAGGCTGTGTACAAGTGGGAGTCCGGTCAGTCCTACCCCGAAGTACCCAAGCTTATCGAGATGAAGCATCTCTTCGGTATCAGCATCGACGATCTTCTTGATGATAACTATGAGGTTGTTCTTCCCGAGAAGAAGAAGAGAAAGAGAAGAACTCCCGCTGAAATGGCAGCAGCAAGAGCACTTGAAGCTGAAAAGAAGGCGGCTAAAGAGGCTGAGGCAGCACCTGCTCCTGTAGCAGAGCCTGTTGCAGCTCCTGTAGAAGAGGTTGTTGAAGCTCCCGTAGTTGAAGCAGCTCCTGTAGAGGAAGCACCCGTTGAAGAGCCTGTAGCAGAGGAAACTCCCGTTGAGGAAGTTCCTGCTGAAGAGCCTGTAGCAGAGGAAGCTCCCGTTGAGGAAGTGCCTACTGAAGAGGTTGTAGAAGAGGCAGCACCCGTTGAGGAAGCACCTGCTGAAGAGCCCGTAGCAGAGGAAGCTCCCGTTGAGGAAGTTCCTGCTGAAGAGGTTGTAGTAGAGGAAACTCCCGTTGAGGAAGCACCTGCTGAAGAGCCTGTAGTAGAGGAAACTCCCGTAGAGGAAGTTCCTGCTGAAGAGCCTGCAGTAGAGGAAACTCCCGTTGAGGAAGCACCTGTTGAAGAAGTTGTAGCAGAGCCTGTTGTTGAGACTCCTGCAGCTCCCGAAGCACCTGTTGCAGAGCCTGTACAGGAGAAGAAGGGCTTCTTCGGAAGAATTTTCGGCAGAAAGTAATTTCTGAAAAAAACGGATAAAGCTATAGCTGGGGCCGTCGCAGATTATTTTGCGACAGCCCCACTCTATAAAGAGAATAAATTACGTAAGACAGTATAAAAAACATAAAAAAGGACTATAATTCTTCTGCAGTACAGCTGTCGTTTTTACTTGACGGCTTTTTTTAGAGGTGCTATATGGTCAGAGGCTGTCAGAAGAAGATAATATATCTCAAGAACACCGGCAGTGAGGTGTTTGATGAAGCTTATTTCATTGTAAAGGACAACACTAAGTGTGACGTAATGGGCGAATGTGATATGGTAGAGGAGGCTAACAGAATACTCGATAACGTAATATCGTGTAGAATGAGTGGCGAGAAAATCGACCGTATCAAGAAATTTATAAAGGTAAAAATCCTGCCTTTTACAGCAGGTATTATTATTGGAATTTTAATTGGTTTACTGATAAAATCGAAAGGATAACTGTATTTTTGTAAATAATTATTTTCAAATAAATTAATATTTACTTAAATGCGGTAGTAATATAAAATGGAGAAAAATACAAAAAGAAAGGTGACGGGTGAGAAACTTAAGGTAATGTGTCTCGGCGGTCTGCAGGAGATCGGCAAGAATATGACTGTGCTTGAGTACGGTGACGATATAGTAGTCATCGACTGCGGAATGGGATTTCCCGACGAGGATATGCCGGGTATAGACCTTGTAATTCCCGACGTCTCATATCTTATAAACAACGCGCACAAGATACGCGGAATACTTATAACGCACGGACACGAGGACCATATAGGTGCTGTGCCCTATATACTTCAACAGATAGACGCACCTATATACGGCACAAGACTTTCTCTTGGTATAATTGAGGGGAAGCTTGATGAAAACCCACCGCCAAACGACCCTGAACTTTACACGGTTGAGGCAGGTGACGTAGTGAATCTCGGTGTATTCAAGGCTGAGTTTATACACGTAAATCACTCTATAGCTGATGCATGCGCTATAGCTATCAGAACTCCTGTCGGTCTCGTTTATCATTCGGGAGATTTTAAGCTCGACGTTTCACCTATCGACGGCAAGATGATGGATCTGACAAGAATAGGAGAGCTCGGACGCGAGGGAGTGACTCTGCTTATGTGTGAGTCTACAAATGCCGAGCGCCCCGGATATACTCCGTCTGAGAGAACGGTAGGATACAGTCTTGAAAGAATATTCATGCAATATGAGAACAAGCGAATCATAATCGCGACATTCTCTTCTAATATTCACAGAGTACAGCAGATCATAAACGCGAGCGCGAAGAACAACAGAAAGGTTGTTATACTCGGCAGAAGCATGGTCAACGTGCTTGGCGCTGCGGCAGAGCTCAACTACATCGATCTGCCGGACGGAGTACTTATCGACGTCAGTGAAATGAAGCGTTACCGCCCTGAAGAGATCACAATAATCACTACGGGTAGTCAGGGAGAGCCTATGTCAGCTCTTTACAGAATCGCATTCAGCGAGCATAATCAAGTAAGAATAAGCTCGGGAGACGTGGTTATTCTCTCCTCCTCTGCTATCCCCGGTAACGAGAAGCTTGTAGGCAGGATCATCAATGCGCTTGTCAGAAACGGTGTCAAAGTGGTACACGATTCTTCCGAGGATCTGCACGTATCCGGTCACGCGTGCCGTGAGGAGATTAAGCTGCTTATTTCATTACTTAAGCCTAAGTATTTTATGCCGATCCACGGTGAGTACAGACACCTTTACGCAAATAAGGATATAGCGGAATTTATGGGTATTCCGGCTGAGAGAATATTTATATCCGAGCTTGGCAGAGTGCTTGAGGTCGACAAGAAAAGCGCAAAGCTTCAAGGTGAGATCCCTGCAGGAAACGTGCTTGTTGACGGAGCGGGTGTAGGAGATATCGGCAGTATTGTTTTGCGTGACAGAAAGCATTTATCCGAGGACGGACTCGTCATTATCGTTGCAGGTATTGATGGCTACGGTGAGCTTGTATCAGGCCCCGACGTTGTATCAAGAGGATTTGTCTACGTCAAGGAATCAGAGGAGCTTATGTTAAGAGTAAAGGAAATTGCCGCGCAGTCAATCGCAAAAAGTACCTCAAAGAGAAATATAGATTATGCTCAGATAAAGGGAAATATCCGCGACGACGTGGCGAAATTCTTGTTCAAGGAAACAAAACGTAAACCTATGATTTTGCCAATTATAATGGATATATAAGGTAAAATGTAAATATTTGTTATAAAAAAATAAACAAAAGAGCACTAACAGATAAAAGTCTGCTAATGCTCTTTTTTTATATTTTATTTAGCGTTGAGCCAAACAGAAACCTTGGCGTTCTTGTTGGTCCAATACTTTCCGCATGACGCGTAGTCGGTAAGGAGAACGTCCTCTCCCTCACACTCAAGGAGAATACGGAGTGACTCTCCGTCACCGGACGGGAGAAACTTGAATGCGTTACACTCCGAGGGGGTAAACTCGGTATCCGTCTTTTTACCCTCTTTAAGCTCGTCTCTTGCAAGGACAAGAGGACCGTAGGTGTATGCGGTCTTTCCGTTAAGGTAGTGAGATTTGAGATGGTGAGGGAGATCAACCTCTACGGTGTCTCCGTCAGACCACTCGCGGTCGATCGATACGTATCCGGGATAAACCTTTCTCATCTCGTCTCCCACGGTGAGAGTCGCCTCGTCACACCAATCGGGAATTCTTATGAGAAGCTCGAATTTTTCGTCCTCTTCAAGGAAGACGGCGAGAGAATATTTGTCACCGACAGGATAATCCGAGGTGGAGTTGAGAGTTACCTTTTTTCCGCTCGGAGTGACGGTAGTAACGACACCTTCAAACGCCTCGTTGATAACGATACCGGACTCACTCTTGAGAGTACCGATAAGAGGGAAAACAGCAGTACCCGCCGAGCCGATACAAGCGCAGCAGCCGTAGTATCCGCCTGTGCGGAATCTTTTGAAGCCACCGGTAGCGAGTCCGCGGCGGTTGTTATAAAGAGGACTGTAGCTGTCAAAGATGAAGGGATCAATAGGGAGTCCCTCCTCAATGGAAAGGCCATTCTCCCATTTTGTATTTATACTGCCGTAGAGGGCGTTGTAAGCCGACTTCTCGATTCTGTCAACGTATTTTACGTCGCCTGTGATAAGGTGGAGTCTTGCAAGAACTCTCATCCAGGTTACGGTAACGCAGGTCTCCTGCATCTGTACCTCGTTGTACTCGGTCTGCTTCACGATAGAATTATCAAAGAGCTCGTGAGTACAGCCGGAGCAGCCTATAATAGTAACGTCGGTCTCGTTGATTTTCTCGACGAACTTTGAAACTGCATCGAGATACTTCTCTTCTCCGGTGAGCTCGTAGTAAGCTAAGAGTCCCTCAAAGAAGGACATCATCTCGTACGCTTTGTTTACGGGATACTCAAAGGGTGCGATCTCATCAAGGAGTGCGAGCTCCATAAGGTTACCGCCTGCGCATCCGCCAAGTCCGATTATGTACTCTGCAAATTCAAGATAGGATTTCTTACCGGTTCTCTTATAGAGATCGATAAACGGCTCGAGAATAGTGCAGGAGTTAAGGCAGAGCCAATGGCTTGAGGTTTTGAGAATACTCTTCTGCCCTTCCCCGTCGCCAATCTTTTCTACAATATGATCTGCATGACGGCAGATAGCCTCGAGGATCTGATTTTTAAGAGTGTCATCCTTGCAGATGTCGATAAAGTGCATCATACCCGTGAGTACGTATTTTCTTCCCCACAGATCCCAACCGTTGAACTGCTTTTCCTCGGAATAAGTGGAGAAGCGGCCATCCTCTCTCTGTACCTTGAGGAGCTCACGGACGGCGTAGTCGAGCATCGAGTAGAGCTTATCGTCACCGTGATACCTGTAGGTGAGACATGCACCGCGCATCATCTTGCCCCAATACTCACATCTCCAGCCGATATCGTGATCGTCTGAATTTTCGGTGAACACCTCTACGAATTTATCCCACGTTTTTTTGTCAAGAAGCTGATGACGCTCTGTGATGAGCACGTAGTCATGGGGTGCTCCGATATATTTTGCCTCGGCAACACCGAGATATGAAAATTTGTTTTTAATCATAATTTATTCCTTTACGCTCTTTTGGGTGTAAGAATAATTTTTTTGCCGCTAAATTCTATAGTGCCATCCTTATGAGTGATGTCAGCACCGCTTACCTCTAAAGAATATTTTGTACCCTTGTACTCATAATTAATAACATTGTTATCTGCGGATATTTTTGTATTTATCATATTATATGTAAATGTAGGTTTACAATTAATAAGAGTAATACTATCTTCATTGAAAATTACAGATTTATCATTCCATGTTACGGTTAACTCATTATCGCCATCTTTTGCTGCGGAAAACGCTTTGGCATCTTGGTCAAGAAGGATACCGAAGCCACCGTCGGCAGAACCCTTTTGATACGCTGTATCTACTAACGGAAGGTTCTCGTATATCGCGTCGAATCTTGTGCAGACCTCGTCGGTATAGTAATCCTTGATCCTATCATCAAAGAGATAGAGAGCGCGGATGAACGCGTTTTTATCGGCGCGCATAACGTTAGCGGTATAGTTTATACTGTCGTAATAAACCGACTGACAATCGGTTGTGTCCCAGCTGTTGAGCGCACATACGCTCGTCGCGGGAGTCTTTTTGTATCTTTCCTTGAACGCCTTGCCCGTGTCGCACATTTTCTCTATTTTTGCACCCGGATACTTCATAGCCATCTCTATCTGCATGCGGAGAGGATCAATGATATCAAACTTTGCAAAGCTGTTTTCCTGACCGATCTGCATGTATGAAAATCCGAGATCCTCGTTACCGAAATAGTTGTCGAAATACCATGCTGCGATCTTTGGGTTTCTTCCTGCGGTCTTGCCGTAGACTACCTCCATGGTATAAGGGCCTTTTTTACAGTCCTCACTCGCAAATTTACCGTAGTCATAATTGTTTATGGGATCGGGACACAGGAGTCTGAAAGTAGGTATGTTTATCTGTGTCTCAAGGCTGTGTGCGGGGGTAAAATAATTGTTTTTAGAGGGATAATAGGCCTGATTGAAGTATCCGCCGACAAACGTATAGGCGTCGGTATTTATCTGATCTCTACAGTAGCAGAGCGCATCGATCTCATAGTTTTCGGAAAGATACTTTACAGTATGAGTGTCGAGAAGCCAAGAGCCTACTGTTCTCGGATAGTAACCGAAGACCTCTTTGAATTTACGCATAGCCTCGTCGATAAGCGCCTCTCTCTCGTGAAGAGGATAAGCAACGCTGAAGCCGGGATCAATATGCCAATCCCACTTCCAACCGCGAGGACTGTTATAGGGCATACCGCACGCGGAGGTCAAGGGCTCAACGATCTCATACCAGAAGCCGAGCTCTATATTCTCCCCTGCTCTTTCTTTAATCGTTTTGACAAAATCCTCATTGCAGATAACGTCGTACTGCAGGAGAAAGGTTGCATCAAGTCCGTATTCGTTTACAAGGTCGAGCTGCTCTTTGGTTGTTTTTAAAAGCATGCTCTCTGTTTCCGCGTCGCGTGGCTCATAAGAACGCGCGAAATTCATTATATTTACAATTTTCATAAAAACTCCTCAGATAAAATGAAAGTGATTACAGACAGTATTCTATCATATTGAAAAATCGATGTCAATAAATAAACTGTATTTTAAAATACGTTTTATAATTTTAAATATTTTTTAAACAATACATTCTAAAACTTGAAAAATGAAAATTCCTAATATATAATGTGGGTATGAAACATATAGGAGGTTATATGTTTGAAGTCTTAAAAAAATGCTTTTCGATAAATTTGAACGAATATAAATATATCGGCGTGGATCTTGAGATAAATAAGATAATACTCTGCACAGCAGTTGTTCTGATGGCGTGTATCGTTGTGTTTAATACTTACCGCGCAAATATAAAGCTCACCGTCTCGCAGCTTGTACGTCATAAGGCAAAGGACGAGGAAAGCGCAAAGACACTCTCGGAACTCGGACTCGACAAGTCGCGGGCTATAAAGAAATTGCTCGGCAAGGATAATATGCTCACTAAAATCGTAGCAAGATGTGGTGAGAAAAAGTACGGTTACGATGAGTATATGGCTCTTTCAGATGAAGAAAAGAAAGAGTGTGAGGAGTTTGACGTTACGGAATCTCGCTTTTATATCAGGGAAGAATATTCTCTTCACGCGACGAATGTGATCGATAAATATGGCACGTCTGTATGCCGCACGATTCTCTCTTGTGTACTTATTGCGATAATATCTATATCTCTGTTTTTATCTATGCCCGGAATACTTAATGTTTTAAACAACTTACTTAAAAACACAAAAATGTAAAATATAGTTGTCAAAACAATAATAAAAAGAAGTCAATCCTTAGGAGATTGACTTCTTTTTATTTTTACACTTCATCGAGAAAATCTTTGCCGCAGATAGCCTTGAGAAGCTCGTCGAGATCCTCGTTGTCCTCGTAGTAAAGGGTGAGAGTCTTCTTCTTGCCCTTGTCCTCAATCTTGACCTTTCTGCCGAGCTGACGCTGAATTCTCAGCTCCATCTCTCTGAAGTAATCCACGAAAGGAACTGTCTCCTCGACGTCCTCGTCTGCCGGCTTCTTCTTTCTGTTGATCTTCTTGACCTGCTCCTCAAGCTGTCTTACCGAGAGGTCATGCTCTGCCGCAAACTGAGCGAGAAGTATCATATCCTCGGGATCTTTTACACCGAGAAGAGTACGTGCATGGCCTGCGCTGAGTTCTCTTGAGGCAACCATCGCGAGAATAGCTTCAGGAAGATCAAGCAGACGGATAGAGTTTGCGATAGCACTTCTGGACTTGCCGAGCTTTTCGGAAAGCTCCTCTTGAGTCATATCGTATTCATCCTTGAGTGACTTATAAGCCATAGCCTCCTCAAGCGGATTGAGATCCTCTCTCTGAATATTCTCAATAAGCGCTATCTGAGCTGCCGCTTTGTTGTCACGGTTGAGTACGATAGCGGGGATATCGGTAAGTCCTGCCAGCTTTGAAGCTCTGAATCTTCTCTCACCGGCGATTATCTGGTATCTTCCCTCGCCGTATTCTCTAACAAGAATAGGCTGCAAAAGACCGTTTTCACTTATAGAGGTTGCAAGCTCCTCAAGTGTATCCTTATCAAAATATTTTCTTGGCTGATCGCTCTTAGGATCAATGAGAGATATCTTTAAGGTGTTAACGGGATTTTCTTTATTTGTATTGGTTTCTGTAATAGTATTATCTAAAAATATTGCGTCAAGGCCTCTTCCGAGTCCGCTGCTTCTTCTTGCCATTTTTATATTCCTTTCTATAAGATAATAAACAAATGTAAATTATCTCTTTTAAAATTGTAATGAAAATGTGATTTTTTGCCGAGTTTTCAACTTTTTCAACATTTTTTGTGTTGAAAACCTCGAGGAACAATGCTGTTTCACGTGAAACAAAACGTGTATGTATTTTTTACGAAATTAAAATTTACGTAATTTTAGATTCTCATTTGTAGTTCTTTTGCCACTGCTGCATACTCAAGAGAGCCTTTACAGTAAGGATCGTGGTAGCAAATAGGCTCTCCGTAGCTCGGAGCTTCGGAAAGACGGACGGTACGCGAGATTGGAACTTTAAATAAGAGGTCGGAATAGTACTTTTTGAGCTCTGCAACCACCTGACCGGTCAAATTAAGCCTTCCGTTATACATTGTAAGGAGAATTCCTACGATCTGTAGCTCGGGATTATAGAGCTGACGTATCTTTTTTACCGTGTTAAGCAGCTGAGACATGCCTTCGAGCGAATAAAACTCGCATTGCATTGGTATTACGACACCGTCGGATATCGAAAGAGCCTTAACTGTAAGCATACCCAAAGAGGGCGGACAGTCTATAAATATGTAATCAAACTCATCTTTTATAGAATCTAAAGCAATTTGAGTGAAATTTTGAGGCATTTCTTCGAGATCGTAGAGCTCAAGCTCTGCTCCGGCAAGGTCTATTGTTGCGGGAATTACTGATAAATTCTTGAATTTTGTCTTGATAATGGCGTCTTTTACGTCTGCTCTGCCGATTATAACGTCATAAATAGTGTTTTTTATCTTAGATTTTGGTAATCCGAGGCCGCTTGTGGCATTTCCCTGCGGATCCATATCTATCATAAGGACTTTTTTGCCCTTATTGGCTATCTGAGCCGATATATTTACACAGGAGGTGGTCTTTCCGACACCGCCCTTTTGGTTGGAAAATGAAATAACTTTTGCCATGATATCTCCGTTTTTGAAAAAAATAATCAAAAAATGCTTAAAAAGTATAACAATTCAAACATTTTAACACATTAATTATACCATTTTTATAATTATATGTCAATATATTGATTAAAAATAGAGAAAAAATGATTTTATATGATAATTTACGGCAAAAACACACAAAAATTATATTTTTTTGTTTCACGTGAAACAAAACGGCAGGGAAGAGTAGAATGTTTCACGTGAAACATTATTTTTAAGAAATATAACATTGTTTCACGTGAAACATTATTATATAAGACTTAAAAGTGCCGGGAGAGGCGATTTGTATTAATTAATATAAGGAAAACTAACTAAAAATAAGGCAAAACAAGAAAAAAACGCAGAAAACGGCTCAAAAATAAGCGAAAATGGGTTAATAGCGGTACAAAACAAGAAAAAGCGGCTGAAAAAGAGCGAAAGTGAGTAAAAAGTGACTAATAACAGTAGAAAAAAGAGTAGCAGCATAATGCAAAATACTCCTCAAAAAGCACGAAAATAGCACAAAAGCAGCAAAAAAGCGGTAGAAAACAGGGCAAAAACACAGAAATCGCAGTAAAATATCATAAAAAGCTCACTATTTTGTGACATATTCGACTTTATCGGATACTTTTAATGAGAAAAGGTGCTCTATTATAGTCACAAGTAAAAGTTGATGAAATGAGCCTAAATTGATTGATTTTTGAGTAAAAAATGCGCGAAAATCTATATAAATGGTAAAATATGGTAACGTTGTTTTTATCTCGGGTTATTTATTCGCGATTTTTTGAATAAATGCATATATGCAGAGTAATTTTCACGAATGCCCGATTTGAATTTGAGATTTTTGTAATGATTTTTATTGATTTTCTCGATAAAAAGTTGATAAAATAGTAAAAAATACGAAAAATAAATATTCATAAACGTATGAATAAAAATGTAAAATTAATTCCTTTGACACCGATAAATATAAATACTTTTTTATAACGTCTTGAAAAAGGCCTTAAAATGTAGTATAATATATTTGTACGCCTAAAATACCATAATTTGTGTTATTTCTATACCGATAACACAATAAATTGTATCCGAATTTACTTCCTGCTTTTTCGAAAAACCGAAAAATCAGCTGTATTTTTTGATCTTAATACCGTTTTTGATAAAAGGATAAAATATGTTTAATTATTCATAAAAATGCCTTTTAGAAGAGAAAATAAAATGAAAAATATTGATCAAAACAATAAAACGGTGTAAAATAATGAATATTCACAAAGGGGAGAATAAAATGACTAAAAACGGTGGAAAAACCACGGTTTATATAATCAGACACGGAGAGAGTGTGGGTAATCTCAACCGTATTTGCCTCGGACATACCGATCTTGATCTTACTGAGCTTGGCTTAAAACAAGCCAAATGTACTGCCGATGCGCTCTCCGGGGTTGATTTTTCGGCTATATACTCAAGTGATCTTGTGAGGGCGGTGCATACCGCAGAGCCGAACGCTGAGCTTCGCGGCCTTAAAATCGGCACGTCGGAGGACTTCAGAGAGCTTTATTTCGGTGATTGGGAAAACGCGTCCGTTCTTATGCTCAAAGAGAAATTTCACGATATGTTTACTATCGGTTGGCGACAGAATTTCGGCACGTTCACAGCTCCTAACGGGGAGAGTGTTGTACATATGGCCGACAGAATGGCCGCAGGAGTCAGAAAAATTGCCGAGAAGCATCCGGGAGAGATAATTCTGATTACTTCTCACGCGGCAGCCATACGCGCTCTGTGGGGCAAAATTTCGGGCTACGAGCCGCATGAATGGGCAGATGCCTATCAATTCCCTACAAATGCCTCGTACTCTGTGCTTGAGTGCGATGGGGACACCTTGACTCCTATTTCTTACTCCAACGATTCTCACCTTGGCGAGCTTGTCACCTTTATACAGCATTGATAAGCCGATCGGGCAGGGAAGGTTAAAAACAATCAGACACTACACGGTAAAAACCGATCAAGTATGTCACGGTGAAATAAATATAAAAACAGACATTTGCGATAAGCTGCGTTTGACGTATAAATCAACCGAAACTCGCAAATGCCTGTTTTTTGTTATAAAATGTAAATTAAAGTTGTCTATTCTTTATTTACCGAAGATCTTTTTGAAGAAACTCTCTCTTTGAGTGCTTCCTCCGTCTTCGCCTTTTTTGCCGAAGGTCTCCTCGAATGAGCGGAGTATCTTCTTCTGCTCGGGGGTGAGTCCTCGGGGCGTTTCAACACTGACGGTAACTATTATGTTACCCTGACGCTTGGGGTTGTTGATATCCACGATACCCTTGCCCTTTAACGTAAAGGACTTGCCGGACTGCGTTCCCTCGGGTACGGTTATCTTCTCATGTCCGCCGCCGAGTGTGGGAATTTTTATCTCTGCTCCGAGAGCCGCCTCGGTGAAGGAAATCGGAACTTCGCAGTAAAGATCGTTACCCTCGCGAGTAAAGAAGTCATGAGGTTTAACTCTCACCTCAATGATAAGATCACCGTTCGGGCCGCCGTTTCTGCCGGCAGATCCCTGACCGCGCAGAACGATGTTCTGATACGTATCGATTCCTGCGGGAATATTTACCTCGAGCTTTTTGTTGAGCTTTATGAAGCCCTTGCCGTTACAGTTCTGGCAGGGGGTTTTTACTATTTTTCCAGTGCCGCGGCATGCAGAACAGGATTTTTGTGTCTGTGTATAACCGAAAATCGTCTGCTGCTGAACGGTTACGTGGCCTCTGCCCTTACAGTTCTGACAGGTCTCGGGCTTTGTGCCCTTTGCCGCGCCGGTAGATCCGCACTCCTTACAGCCTTCGACTCTTGCAAAATTGATCTCTTTTTTGCATCCGAATGCCGCCTCTTCAAATGAAACGGTGACGCGCGTAGCAACGTCTTCGCCTCTCTGCGGCGCATTTCTTGCCGCCTGAGAGCTTCTGCCGCCTCCGAAGAAGGAAGAGAAGAGGTCTGAGAAATCAAAGCCTCCGTCAAATCCGCCGAAGCCGCCGTATCCGCCGCCCGATGCAGAATCAAACGCCGCGTGGCCAAACTGATCGTACTTCTGTCTCTTCTCATCGTCAGAAAGAACAGCGTACGCTTCGTTGACCTCCTTGAACTTTGCCTCAGCCTCTGAGTCTCCGGGGTTCATATCGGGGTGGTACTTTTTCGCAAGGCTGCGGTAAGCCTTTTTTATCTCCTCGGCGCTCGCTCCCTTTGAGAGCCCAAGCACCTCGTAATAATCTCTTTTATTTTCTGCCATATCAATACCTTTTGTTATATCAAAAGAAATGTTTGTACGTTCAAAGCAAGAGGGATTTTACGCCCTCTTGCTTTTGTAATGTTAATAACTATTTACTTTTTATAGCTTAGTTGTTGGTTTTATCCTCAAAGTCTGCATCGGAGCCGTAGTAGTTGCCGTCAGCTCCTGTACCGCTCTGAGCACCTGCTTCAGCGTTCTGTGCCTGTGCCTGATAGAGCTTCTCTGCGATGGGGTAGAACGCCTTCTGGAGAGCCTCGGTATCAGCCTTGATAGCCTCGGTGTCACCGGTAGCGATAGTGCTCTTGAGCTTCTCGATAGCCTCGTTTACGGGAGCTTTATCTGCCTCGGAAACCTTGTCGCCGAGATCGGAGAGAGACTTCTCTGTCTGGAAGATCATATGCTCTGCGGTGTTCTTGGTCTCAACAGCTTCCTTCTGCTTTTTGTCTTCCTCTGCAAACTTTTCAGCTTCCTTAACTGCCTTCTCAATGTCTTCCTTGGACATGTTGGTGGAGGAGGTGATGGTGATGTGCTGTTCCTTACCTGTACCCTTATCGCATGCGGTTACGTTAACGATACCGTTAGCGTCAATGTCAAAGGTAACCTCGATCTGAGGAATTCCGCGGGGAGCTGCGGGGATACCGTCGAGAATGAATCTGCCGAGTGTATGGTTGCCTGCAGCCATTTCTCTCTCACCCTGGAGAACGTGGATCTCAACAGAGGTCTGACCGTCTGCCGCGGTGGAGTAGATCTGACTCTTCTTTACGGGAATAGTAGTGTTTCTTTCGATTATCTTGTTGAATACGCCGCCCATGGTCTCGATACCGAGAGAGAGAGGAGTAACGTCAAGAAGAAGTACGTCCTTTACGTCGCCGCCGAGAACGCCGCCCTGAATAGCCGCGCCGATAGCAACGCACTCATCGGGGTTGATACCCTTGAAGGGTTCTTTACCCATGAAGTTCTTGATAGCATCCTGAACAGCGGGGATTCTTGTAGAGCCGCCTACGAGAAGTACCTTGGATATCTCACCTGCGGAGAGGCCGGAGTCACGGAGAGCGTCTCTTGTGGGAGCGAGAGTAGCCTCTACAAGATCTGCGGTGAGCTCGTTGAACTTAGCGCGTGTAAGAGTTGCCTCAAAGTGCTTAGGACCGGTAGCGTCTGCGGTGATGAAGGGAAGGGAGATTGCGGTGGACATTACGCCGGAGAGCTCGATCTTTGCCTTTTCTGCGGCATCCTTAAGTCTCTGGTGAGCCATCTTATCCTTGCGGAGATCGAGACCGCCGTTTTCCTTAGCGAACTCGTTTGCCATCCAGTTAACGATTCTTTCATCAAAGTCGTCACCGCCAAGACGGTTGTTACCCTTGGTTGCAAGAACCTCAAATACACCGTCGGAGATGTCGAGAAGAGATACATCGAAGGTACCGCCGCCAAGGTCGAATACCATGATCTTCTGAGACTCTTCCTTATCCATACCGTAAGCGAGAGCTGCCGCGGTAGGCTCGTTGATAATTCTCTTTACCTCAAGGCCTGCAATCTTACCTGCGTCCTTGGTTGCCTGTCTCTGAGCATCGGTGAAGTATGCGGGAACGGTGATTACCGCCTCGGTAACCTTAGTGCCGAGATAAGCCTCAGCGTCAGCCTTGAGCTTCTGGAGTACCATCGCGGAGATCTCCTGAGGAGTGTACTGCTTGCCGTCAATGCCGACCTTTCTGTCAGTACCCATATCTCTCTTGATGGAGCTTACGGTCTTGTCGGGGTTGGTAACAGCCTGACGCTTTGCTACCTGACCTACAAGTCTCTCACCCGTCTTGGTGAATGCTACTACTGAAGGAGTGGTTCTCGCTCCCTCGGGGTTTGTAATAACGATCGGCTCGCCGCCCTCAAAAACGGCTACGCACGAGTTGGTTGTACCTAAGTCAATACCAATGATTTTTCCCATTTTTAAATCCTCCTTATGGGTTGTATGTTTTTTATTATTTATAAGTTTAATATATAATTAGCTAACAAATATTTACATATTGTTAGTTAACTGTCTTTACCATAGCAAATCTAATGATCTTGCTGCCCTTTTTGTATCCCTTTTGGAATACGTCGGTTATCTCGCCCTCTCTGTCGGTGTCGTCCTCATCGTGAAGCACCGCGTTGTGAAGATTTGGGTCGAACTTATCTCCTGCCTCACCGAAGGCCTCCACGCCGAGATTTCCGAGAGATGCGCTAACGGTGGATGCGATCATCTTGAGTCCCTCGCGTACCTTTTCTCCGTCGTCGAAGCTCGCCGCTCTCTCAAGATTGTCTATGATCGGTAAAAGCTCTGCAACCGTATCCGCCATAGCACTGTTGTAGGTGGCGTCCTTTTCTTCTCTGGAGCGGCGTCTGAAGTTGTCGTATTCTGCCGCGAGTCTTAAATACTTGTCGTCCTTTTCCTTAGCTTCGGTTTTGAGAGCTTCGATCTCAGCCTTGAGTGCCTCGATCTCAGCCTGCTTTGCGGACTTTTTCTTTTTATCAGCCGTCTTGACCTCTTCGGTGACGGCCTCGTTTATCTCGTTTTTCTCGTCCATTCTTATCTCCTGCTTAGTTATTTTCATCACTCAGCATGCGGTCTATTCCGTTTGCCAAGCGGTTTATCATATCAATTACCTTGGAATAGTTCATTCTCTTAGGTCCGATAACACCGACAGCAAACTGACTGTTGCCGAGAGAGATGTTTTTGAATATTAGTGTCGTGTCCTTCATAACGTCCGAGTCGTTTTCCGTACCGATGTAGACGTGTATGCCGTCGTCAGCAGACGTGTTGGCCGCGATAACGTCCATGAGCTTATCCTTCTCCTCGAGTACACCGAGCAGACTTCTCAGCTTAGTGACGTCGGAGTATTCGGGATACTGAAGGAGCTTTGTGATACCGTCAAGCTTGATATCAGCCGAGTCAAGCTCGTTCATAGCCTCGTATATCACCTTCATCGCCGGGTGTACAAGCGCGCCCGCAGATCCCATGATAGCTTCTATCTTAACGATTATCGGCATCGATATCTCGTCAGCCGTGAGATTTAAGAGGTAAATATTCAGAGCCTCTGTAAAGCGTCTGATGTTATCCTCTGTGATGGTGAAGGGGGTGTGTACCGTCTTTGACTTCACAACGTCGCCCTCGAAGGACATAACGAGTATAAAGTCTCTCGGGCCGAGATATACACCGTTGAAATGATTTATTCTCGCCTTACCTGCGCTGGACTTGAACGCGATACCGGTATAATCGGTAAAGGATGCCGCAAGTCTTGACGCCTCGGAGAGTATTTTGTCCATCTCGGTGAGCTTATATCTGAGCTTTTCGTTTATTTCATCAATCTCGAACTTTGTCTGGCTGTACTGACCGATCAGTGAATCTACGTAAAGACGGTAAGCAAGCTCCGAGGGGACTCTGCCTGCAGAGGTGTGAGGCTGAACAAGATATCCCATCTGCTCAAGAGATGCCATCTCGTTTCTGATAGTGGCGGGAGAGCAGTTGAAGGCGTCTGTTTCCGAGAGATATTTAGAGCCGACAGGCTCACCGTTGTTGATATGAGCATCAACTACAGCCTTCAGAATCTGTATTTGTCTGGCACTTAACCTTGGATCTGCCATCTCAAGTCCTCCTTTTGTCGATTTTTAGCACTTGAGGTAAGCGAGTGCTAAATTTGTACTTACATAATATATCAATTTTGCCCCTATGTCAATATAAAATCGGTAAAAATGTGTGAACATTTTGTTAACAATTATCTCTTTCACACTTTAAGTGCTAAAAAAATGCGAATTTTTGGGCAAATAGTAGTGAAAGTTAACAAAAAGGGAGGCAAGGCTGTAAAAACAAACTCATATTTATTAACATCAAACAAAAAACGCGCGAAATTTTGGTTATAAAAATCATCTTGACTTTACAAAGCAAATAATATATAATATACTTGTATGATTATTGCCGTAAGATATATCTTGTCTGTATATCTTCGTAGTAGTTATAAATCGTTTTTTGCGTTTATCGCACAATTTGACAAAAAAACACACAAGGAGGTGCAAAACTTTGACTTTGGAACTTTGGCTTGCTATTGTTCTGATTGCAGGCGCGGCTGTGGTCGGCTTGGTAATCGGATTTTTAGTACGTAAGTCCATCGCCGAGAAGAAGATCGGATCTGCCGAGGAGCAGGCTCGTAAGCTTCTTGAGGATGCCATGAAGGGCGCAGAGAGCGCGAAGAAGGAATCCATCATCGCGGCGAAGGAAGAAATATTCCAGCTTAAAAAGGAAGCGGACTTTGATATCAAAGAACGCCGTAAGGAAGTAACAAGACAGGAGCGCCGACTCGCCCAGAAGGAAGAAACCCTCGACGGTAAGATCGAAGCTCTTGAAAAGAAGGAGCAGTCGCTCCAGGACAAGCATGCAGCGGCAGATAAGCTTCGCCAGGAGATACAGACAACTCTTGACGGACAGCTCGCTATGCTTGAGAAGATCGCAAGTATGACCGCAGAGGAGGCTAAGGCTGAGCTTATCAACAAGCTTGACAGTGAGCTTCAGCACGAGACTGCCATCAAGATTGCGGAATATGAGGAAAAGTTTAAAGACGAGGCGGACGTACGCGCAAGAGATATTCTTTCTCTCGCTATTCAGCGCTGCGCGGCTGACCACGTAAGTGAGATTTCTATTTCCACCGTTCAGATCCCCGGAGATGAGATGAAGGGAAGAATCATCGGACGTGAGGGTAGAAATATCAGAACTATCGAGACTCTTACGGGTGTTGATCTTATTATTGACGATACCCCCGACGTTATTACCGTATCCGGATTTGATCCCGTGCGCCGTGAGATCGCACGTATCGCACTTGAAAAGCTCGTCAGCGACGGCCGTATCCATCCCGCAAGAATCGAGGAGATGGTTGAGAAGGCTCGCCGTGACGTTGAGTCTGTTATCAAGCAGGCAGGTGAGAGAGCGGTATTCGAGACCGGTGTACACGGACTTCACCCCGAGCTTATTAAGCTTCTCGGCCGTATGAAGTACCGTACCTCTTACGGACAGAACGCACTCAGACACTCTATCGAGGTTTCTATGCTCGCAGGCGTTATTGCCGACGAGATGGGAGTTGACGTTACCATGGCTCGCAGAGCAGGTCTTCTCCACGATATCGGTAAGGCAATTACCGCTGAGGTTGAGGGATCTCACGTTCAGCTCGGTGTAGAGATCGCTACCAAGTATAAGGAAAACAAGGATATCATCCACGCTATTGAGGCTCACCACAACGACGTTGAGTCGAAGACTGCGCTTGACTTCATTATTCAGGCGGCAGATGCTATCAGCGCGGCACGTCCCGGTGCAAGACGTGAGGACGTGGAGAACTACATCAAGCGTCTGCAGAAGCTTGAAGAGGTTGCAGGTGACTTTGAGGGTATAGAAAAGACCTTTGCTATCCAGGCAGGCCGTGAGGTAAGAATTATGGTCAAGCCCGAGATGGTTGACGACGATAAGATGAAGATTCTCGCTCGCGACATCGCCAAGAAGATCGAGGGAGAGCTTGATTATCCCGGTCAGATAAAGGTAAGCGTTATCCGCGAATCCCGTATTGTAGATTACGCAAAGTAATTTTTTCGGATATTTCCCCCGTTTTCTACCAAACTCGCTGTATGTTTATACAGCTTCGGGTAGAAGAACGAGGCAACTATCTCGAAAAACAATTTAACAGAACACACTTAAAATATTTTTCGGGGCGGAGAGTAAAATCTCCGCCCTTTTTTGTATAACAAAAACCACGCGATAGTCGCGTGGTTCGAAAGAGGTTAACCTGTGAGGGGAATGATGCAAAAAAGCCTTCTCCAGTGGGAGAAGGGGGACCATTTATGGTGGATGAGGTGTATTAATGATAAGAACTTTGATTAACTCCTCATCCGTCACTCGCTTTGCTCGCGCCACCTTCTCCCGCAGGAGAAGGCTGTTACATTAACCCGTCTTACGGGTAGCAGGTAACAATTGCATGGCTGGCAGGCCAATCTAAAACGCACTTGTGCGTAGCCAGTAACATTTAGGGTTTTACCCGAAACTGAAATACCCCCCGTTTGACGGGGGGATCTTTATTACTTTGTATTGACAAAAATTGTAAAACCGTGCTACAATAAAATAGAGGATAAAGTACCACTGCAATTCAACCGGCGCTAAGCTTGTATCTATATTAGGGAGTAATTTTCATGAAAAAATACAGGTATGGCAAATTTAAAATTAGAGATCATCTAATAACCGTTGTCAAAGTATTAATTTTTTTACTTTTTTCAACAATTAGTGCTATTTTAAATTTATCATTATTGCTGATATTAACTCCATTGGTATATGCTATAATTGAATTACTAGTCGTATGCTTGCCATTTAGAGAAAAGTTCGTTATAAATGATAGTAGCATTGATACATTCAAAGGAAAAAATAAAAATACAATCCCACTCCCTAGTGAGATTACATTAATAATTTCCCCTTTTGATGTGTCTCCTCCACTAGCCTATAGGACCGCTATTAGCAGACAAACATATATTTTAAAGCAGCGATATACTGTTTCTGTTATTAATAACCTTCCAATTGAGGAAACTTTGGAGTCGTTGCATAGAAATTTTCTTCGTCAATACACGACGAGCACTATAAAAAGCACGTTTGATGGATGGAAGTATATATATAGCTTTGTTTTTGACATTGTCGAATTTGAAAAAATAATATCGAATAGAAATTGTACAGTTATTATTCCCAAGTCATTATCAAACTTGATAACGACTACTTATCCCAATATTAAAGTTTATATTGATGAAGCGTGTTAAAAAAGTAAGTAATGGCTATGATTAGAGGTAATGAAAATGATGTGTAATCACAATAAATATTTAGATTATATGTTGCCTAACAACTGGTGTGCCGAAGAGGGGATAGATAACCTTCTTTTATATAATCCGAGTGGTAAAGGTGCGATAACAATATCTTTTTTCAGTGTTTTAAATATAGAAGAATCTTTAGATGAGCAGATAAGCATAATGGCTAAAAGATTCATTGATAAAAATAATATAAATATACATTCTCCTTTGGTGCTTTTTAACAGAGTTGGTAAAACAATTTTATACGGAACAGGCACAACAACTGATGGTTGGTTTATAAAGCTATGGGTTGTTGCTAAAGAACCCAAAATAGTGTTTGCCACATATCAAAGTGAACAAAAAAGTGCTGAATTAAAAGTGTGTGATTCGATCATTGATAGTTTTCAGTTCACATTTTAGTTATTGCGTTATTTGAGATAAAAAACATGAATATTCCTGACAAGTCTGTGTTTGGGATACAACTAAAAAAACACCTTATAACCGAAACAGAAGCACTTTTTGCCGAGTGCTTCTGTTTTTTACTTTGTATTGACAAATATTGTAAAACCGTGCTACAATAAAATAGAGGACAAAGTAACACTGCAATTCAACCGGCGCTAAGCTTGTATCTTACACTTATACTGCTTGGGGCACAACTACCATTACCTATTGATGGAATACATGGTTTTCCGATTTTTCCATAATTGAGGTATAAGCATGAATGATTTATTAAAAAGTTTTTGGGAATGGATGTATTTTTCTTATGGTGTGTCTTATGAGAGATATACCGAAAAAGGGCTTCATCAGCCATTAGGTCAGGACGAGTGTGAATTTCCGCATTTTCATCGATTGATAAATTATGCAGAGTCTATAATTGAAAGTAATAAAGTTGATGAGGGGTCTATTGACGATCTATTGACAGTTTTAGCATTAGACAATGAGGCGGAAAACATTTTAGAGTTAATAGTAGAAAAAAGCTCGAACGAGCAACTAAAAAGTATAATTTTCTACGGTATCAAACACCCGTTATTCAACGCTAGATGGCAATTGGCAGAAATAATTAATAGAAGAAAACCCGATTGCTACAAGGAATATTTGCTTACATTATCACGTGATCCCCATCAATGTGTGAAAAGGCGCGCCGTAAACTGTTTAAATTACATGGGGTCTAATTTATCTTAGCACCTGATGGCTATGAATGGAGAGGACGAGGCGAACAAGGCTCTAAAGAAGGTAATTATTACAATCCACAAAAAGGCACATCATTGCATCCAGATTTAGATCATCCAGGGGACATCGGACCACATTGGGATTACCACGGTCCAGAAGGAAAATTTAGGATTTTTCCTGATGGTTCTATTAAACCTAAATAGAGGAGAAAAATGAACGATTGGCGACTAACTAATCAAGAAAAGTATTTACGTAAAGCAAATCTTTTGAAATGTAACATTTTGCAATATCCAGAAAAGGATCACGAACATTGTAGCTTTTGTTGGGATAAATTTGGAAAAAATATTGACATGTTAAAAGAAGGGTATTGTACAACAGATTCATATCATTGGATTTGCGAAAAATGCTTTAATGATTTTAAAGATATGTTTGAATGGAAAGTTGTTAATTAAATATCAACGATAAGCGAAACGTGTTTTTTGAGAGCCCCGATCCGTCGGGTTCTCGAACGAAAATAAAAGTTTGCGTATGTGTCAGTAGTTATTTACATGTACTGAATTGATGTGTTCAAAAACGGAGGTTGAATATGAAAAGTAAAACACGCAAGATAGTTATAGCTTTTTTGATTTCTGTATCTTTATTATTTAATCTGTGTTCATGCGGTCATAAACCATACAAATCTATGCACGACTTGTCTATGGTAATTAAGGTCGATATAGTGGAATGCAGATACGATGTGTATGAAGATGAACCTTACGAAAAAGTACTGCTTACAATCGATGATGTAAAATTATTCATAGAAGAATTTTCTTCATTAAGGTATAAATCGAAGATAGCACCTCCAACTGACTGGAAACCCGGTAGACTTGGAATCAAACTTACTTATGAAAATGGAGATTATGAGGTAGCAAGCGAAGATAACGGGACAGTTTTCTATTATAATACTACTGACAAATATAGAGTTAAGCTTTCATACGGGGGTTTTGAGCGAGATGAATACGCAGCCTTTTTGAACAAATATCTCATTCCATATGAAACTCCAATATTCCATTTTATAAACGATACAACCGAGATTGAGAAAATAGAGATTGTTGATACATATTATACCTCGAGCAACCACATACAAGATAAAGTAGCAGAGGTAAAGGACGTATCCTTATTCCTTGAAAAAATGGGAGATCTCACATACAAATATCAGATAGACACTGTAAATGACGAAGGGGATAAGCAAGCTGGGAATCATAGAGCCATAAAAATCTATTATACTAACGGTGACTATGAGCTTATCGATCATAATTGGCGTAACTTTTTCTTAGAATCAACTGATGAGTATGTAGCCTATGCTTATATCGGAGAGTTCAATGAAGACGAGTTTAATGCGTTGCTAAAGGAAACTATAAGCAACAACAGTGTTTCTCAGTAAAATAATCTTTACCGTAAGTTTAACATGTTATCATGTTTTTATTGAAGATTAAGGAGGGCGTGATATGAAAATAGAAATAGATTTACCTGATTATGAAGATGGGATAGATGTATTTTGGGATACAGATGCAAAAATGTCTTTGCATCTGGAGGAAAACCATATGGTGTTATCAATGAACAATGTAGCATTATTGTCATTGGCAAAGCAACTGATATACTTGTCACAAGATTCAGTTCCGGAATTTTCTCACATTCATTACGACAATTTTACGTTTGACGGCTTTCTTTCTAACCGCGAATTAGTCGTAGTAAAAAAAGAATAGTGTTTCTCCGTAAAAAATCTTATCACAAAAGTTTATTGCGCGTGCATTGCATTTTGCAGTGTATCAGGATCACTCTTTTTGAAAAATGATTTTATATGAGAAGGTGAAATATATGAATATGAAAAAAGAACCACATTTTATTACAGCTTCCAAGTTGTTCACCACCGTGTTTGACGATGAGATGAAAGGACGTGGATTTAGAAGAAAAGGCAGTGTTTATTATAAAGTTGTAGGAGAATTCATACAAGGAGTAGCTCTTAAAACCGTTAATCCATATTCTATATGCTTCCATGCTTTTCCGTATTGGTCTAAACCCAGTATACACGTCTATTACGAACCCGATTTGTATAAAGGATATTGGACAGAAAGCGGTATGGAAATCATGCCTGAGCATCTATATGGAATGTATTATAGAAAAGAGAATGTCCAAATTAATTTTGATGCGATGAAGGTTAGCTTGGAGTTAGCAAAAGAATACTTTTTGCCAATTCTCGAAAGTGTTACAGACTATGACTCGTATATTGCATATAAGTTATATACTTGGCCTGAAGAAGAGCAAACTGTAAATCCCATAAAAAAGACACTTTATATTGAATCTTTTGCAAACAAATATAAGAATGAAATTCAAAACAAAATATTACTCCCAACGGTTACTATGCGTTATGC
Organism: Clostridia bacterium; assembly: GCA_017508665.1. Taxonomy (GTDB): domain Bacteria; phylum Bacillota; class Clostridia; order Oscillospirales; family CAG-272; genus UBA1740. Next base: position 42,329 of record JAFVYL010000023.1, read on the forward strand.
GGGCTTGGATGCAGCAGACCAATACGTATTTCTATATAAAGCTTTTCTGGAAGGCAGCTTTGAAAACGCATACAAAATATTGATGGAAAAAGTGCGAAAAATAACAGATAAATTCAAGGCCGAAGAAGACCGTATTAAAATGCGTTCATTCTTCTCCTCTATTTTTGTTGAAAAAATGAATTCAAATGATTTATCTTGGATAGAAGAATACCGCTTGGAACGAAAAAAGATAATGATTCCAAAGATAAAGAAAGAACTTTCTGTTGTTATAGAGGATACTTGATCTTTAATATCTCCGAGAGCCCGATTAGTCGGGCTCTCTTTTTTAGATTGCAGACTGTCTATTTTTTGTTTCATACTATTGAAAAAAATCCTTTAATAATATATAATATGGTTATAAGAAAATTTCCTTGGGAGGATATATGAAAAACAGAGTTATAAATGACGTGCTTTCACATAGCGGAAAAAAGGTGCACCCGAGAATTATTCTCACACCCGATGATTTTAAAAGAATTCGCGAGGGCGATGACTGTGTGTACAACGCCGCTAAGGCGGAGGTTATGCGAGTTGCTGATTACTTTATGGATCAGCCCTTGCTCAACTATGAAATTCCGGATGGAATAAGACTTCTTGCTATTTCGCGCCGTATGCTTGCAAGAAGCTTTAATCTCGGTATGGCATATCAGCTTACCGGTGATAAGAAGTACGCTCGCAGACTCTACGAGGAAATGAAGAACGTATCAAGCTTCAAGGACTGGAACCCGTATCACTTCCTTGACGTTGGTGAAATGTCGTGCGCGGTTGGTCTTGCATACGACTGGATATATGATGAAATGACCGAGGAAGAGAAGAAGTTTATCCGCGAGGCTCTTATCAGCCATGGCTTTGAGCCCGCTATGGACGACTATCTCAACAGAGAGCGCAAGAGAAGCTATAGATGGTATCAGGACACTCCCGGCGATAACTGGAAGATGGTTTGCAACGGCGGTATTACAGTTGCAGCTCTTGCCGTTTGCGACGAGGACGATATGGATGCAGAGTACCTCTCTGACATCTTCGGATATGCTTATGAAAACACTTATCGCGCGGTGAGAGATTTCTATCTTCCCGACGGATCTTACTCCGAGGGATTCACCTATTGGAACTACGCTACCGACTACCTCGGCTACTACGTGTCGGCCCTAAAAACTGCCACGGGTACGGACTACGGCCTCGCAGACTACAAACCGGTTGAGGATTCGGCGTACTACGTTAAGTTTATGTGCTCCAACACCTTCCATTCCTTCAATTTCGGTGATGCGATAGAGGAGCTCGTTTGTCCCGAAACTATGTTCTTTATCGGAAAGAACTTCGCAAAGGCGGACATTATGACTATGAGATGCGAGCAGATTGAAAGAGATCCCTCGCTTGCCAGTGCCGCCGACCTCTTCTGGTATGAACCCACCGAGCCTGTTGGATTAGACGGCAGACCTATGGGCTTTGGCTCTGTCGGCGGCGACAACGCTTCCTTCCGCACCGGCTTCAAGAGAGGTGACTTCTATGCGGCGATCCACTTCGGTGACAACGATGCGTATCACGGACACTTGGATATGGGTAACTTTGTCGTTGAATGGAAAGAAAAAAGATTCCTCTGCGATCTCGGTCAGGATAACTATAACGTTCCCAACTACAGAATTGCATACAGATACCGTGCAGAGGGTCACAATACCGTTGTTATTAATCCCGATGAGGGAATGGATCAGGTACAGAGATCTATCTGTCACGTCGACCGCTTCAGTGACGGCAGCGAGGGTGATGCCTACGCTATCTCGGATATGTCCGCGGCTTACTCCGGTGGCAAGAAGATGGTGCGCGGTATGAGAATGACAGCTGATAAGAAGTGGCTTATCGTTCGTGATGAAATGGAGCTTGACGAGGGTGACGTTGGATATTGGTTCGCCCATACCCGTGGAAAAATAAACGTGTCTGAGGACGGCAAGAGCGCAACTATTGAGATGGGCGGAGAAAAGATTTACTGCGCTATTCTCGGCGAGGGCGAGTTCACCGTTATGCCTGCAAAACACCTCTTTGACGGCCACGTGCAGGAGACACAGCGCGACAACTCGGACGTAACAAAGCTGACGGTTCGCTTTGTTGGCAGCACTAACCTTTCTGTTGCTATCGCGCCCATGACCGACGGAAAAGAGCCGGACTGCTTGCCCGAGGATAAGGAGCTTTCCGCTTGGTAAACACGGGACGTGTTAAATAAAATGACATTTTAACGGCAGAAGCCGTATAGAAAAGAGAAAATAAATGAGAATTCTTTGTATTGGTGACGTTACGAGCCCTAAGGGGGTAGAGCATCTTCGCCAGAATCTGTGGAGAGTGAGAAAGGAAAACGGTATCGACTTTTGCATAGTCAATGCCGAAAATGCCGCACTTATCACAGGGGCATCCGTAAACGATGCCGAAACCCTGCTTTCTTCGGGAGCTGACTGTCTTACCGGCGGCAACCACACTCTGAGAAACAGGTCGGTATACACTTATCTTGACGACTCCGAGTATATGCTCCGTCCTATAAACTTCGGTGAGGGGACACCCGGACACGGCTACACAGTGCTTGACTGCAACGGATATAAGATAATGGTGATAAACGCGATGGGTAACATCAACATAGAGCCCGTGCTTGACAGCCCTTATTCTTATATTGACCGAGTGCTCGAGAGGGAAGCGGGAAAATACGATTTTGCCGTTTTGGACATACATGCCGAGGCGACGGGCGAGAAGGCAGCTATCGGATATGCCTACGACGGTAAGATAAGCGTTATTTTCGGCACTCATACTCACGTGCCTACTTGTGACGAGATAATTCTGCCTCGCGGCACGGGATATATCAGCGACATCGGTATGTGCGGTGAGTCGGGCGGCGTGCTCGGAATGAACCCCGAGCTTGTAGTCAAGGCGCAGAGGAGCCGTATGCCGATAAGGTTTGAGGCGGCAAGCGGTGCGCCGCGCGCGACGGGTGTAATCTTTGAATTAAACGAGAGCACAGGTAAGGTTACGTCTATTAAAAGAATTGCTTTTTAACTCTGAAAAAGAATACTAAAGTTTACATTTATATAGATAAAGGGTAACTAATGAAAGAATTTGTTACAGATATAGTAGTTATAGGCGCGGGACATGCCGGCATTGAGGCAGCACTTGCTTCAAGCAGAATGGGTATACCCACCGTCCTCTTTACTATAAATCTCGATGCGGTAGGAAATATGCCGTGCAATCCTTCCATAGGCGGCAGCGCGAAGGGACATCTCGTCTTTGAGATAGATGCGCTCGGCGGTGAGATGGGATATGCGGCGGATAAGGCTACCATTCAGTCGCGCACACTTAATCTTGGTAAGGGCGCTGCGGTGCACTCAAAGAGAGTGCAGGCGGACAGAAACGCATACAAGACTCTGATGAAGGCGACTATTGAAAAGGAAAAGAATCTCAAGCTCGTTCAGGCTGAGATAGTCGATATACTTACCTCGGCAGACGAGGGCGGCAGAGTACGTGTAGACGGCGTTGTGACACATCTCGGTGAGGTGTGGAGATGCAAAAAGGCGGTAATAGCGGCAGGAACCTTTCTTGAGAGCCAAATATTCGTCGGTGACAAGGTATATTCCGCAGGGCCTGACGGCATGATGCCGGCAAAAGGTCTTTCAGCATCGCTTGAAAGACTTGGCATCACCTTGCAGAGATTCAAGACGGGTACTCCCGCGCGTGTTCACAGACGCTCGATAGATCTCTCAAGACTTGAGGAGCAGTCGGGTGAGGAGTCGCCCGTACCATACTCCGCGCTGAGCGAGGACACCTATTCAAATGAGGTCAACAAGGTCTCCTGCCACGTGGTCTACACCAATAAAAACACACACGGTATCATACTTGGCAATCTCGACAGATGCGCTATGTATTCCGGTAATATAGTCGGCACGGGCCCGAGATACTGCCCGTCGATAGAGACTAAGCTCGTCAGATTTGCGGATAAGGAGAGGCATCAGCTCTTTGTCGAGCCCTGCGGACTTGACACGGATGAGATGTATATCCAGGGCTTCTCTACTTCTATGCCGACGGACGTGCAGTATGATATGCTCAGGTCTCTCGACGGCTTTGAGAATGCGGAGATCATGAGATATGCCTACGCTATAGAATACGACTCGGCAGAGCCTACGCAGATGCTCCCGACACTTGAGTTCAAGAGTATATCCGGACTCTACGGTGCAGGACAGTTCAACGGCACATCGGGCTACGAGGAGGCGGCGGCACAAGGCTTGGTAGCAGGTATCAACGCGGCTCTCGCGGTGAAGGGAGATGAACCTATGATCCTGACACGCGACTCGTCATACATAGGCACTCTCGTCGACGATCTTGTGACAAAGGGAACGAGCGAGCCGTACAGAGTTATGACCTCGAGAAGCGAATACAGACTCCTTCTCAGACAGGATAATGCCGATCTCAGACTCACCGACATCGGACGCAGAGTCGGACTTATAGGAGATGAGAGATACGAGAAATTCCTTAAGAAAAAGGAACAGATCGACACAGAGATAAAGAGGGTGGAGAAGACAACCGTTCCGCCGAGCGAAGAGGTCAATTCCTTCCTCAGAGCAAACGGATCTACAGAGATCACGACGGGTATCAAGCTCGCCGAGCTCTTACGCCGCCCCGAGCTTACCTATGAGGCTCTCGGAGAGATAGACGCGGCAAGGCCCGAGCTTCCCCGCTCGGTTACAACTACCGTAGCGATACAGATAAAGTATGAGGGATACATCAAGCGTGAGCTTGCCGAGGTGGAAAGACAGAGAAAACTTGAAGAGAAGCTTTTGCCCTCCGATATTTCATACTCGGATATCCTCGGTCTCAGACTTGAGGCAGCGGAGAAGCTTGATCGGATCAGACCTATGAACATCGGTCAGGCATCGAGGATCAGCGGAGTGAGTCCTGCTGATATAAGCGTGCTTTTGATATATCTTAACGGCTTACGGAAAAAATAAATAACAAGGGTGCTCCCGTTTGCATATACTGCTATCAGGAGCGCCCGATTTTTTTGGATGATTCCTCTCCGCATCTGAGTGCGGTTACCAACAAAACTGATATTTAACAGGTGAAAAAATGAAAATAGTGGTGTGGAAATCGCCGAAATACTTATCTAAGATCCTCTCAAAGCTTTTTGGCGTTGACGGAAAGAATAAAAACAGCTAAATAAAAAATCACGGCAACCGTGTCACATAGCGGAAGCCGTGATCTTTTATTCTCAGTGATATAAACGGTCAAGTCAGATCAACACTTAATATGTTGAGGAGTACTCGCTTTGCATTTTCAAAGAGTTCTTTGTGCTCCTTTGATTTGCCGCCGAGAGAGCTCGGGTATCTGATGCAGATGAGAGTATCCTCGGGCAGTCCCGAGAGGCCCGGCAGCTTTGACGCATCAACCGAGGAGAGGAGTATAGCGTTATCTCTGTAATACTCTGCGCTCGGATTTATATTCTTATACGAGGTGAGATCGGCAAAGAGCTCGCTGTCACCTACCTTGTGATACTGCTCGTATACGGATTTGGATATGAGGACGAGGTAGTATTCGCTGTGCTCGAGAGCTCCCGAGAGAGCCTTACGATCGTTTGCCAAAAGCGCGTCGTTGTAGTTCTCGGTGTTTTGCGCCTCGTTGGCACTGAGGAAAAAGTAGTTCGTGAAGTTGACCTTCACCGTGCCGTCACCGTCAAAGTCGTCGGTGACCTTTTTGAGAGAGGATATCACGGTCTCTATTTCCGCAACGTCACCGCCCTCTGCGGTCCTGCCGATGCTCTTACTTCCGGCGTAAAGAATGTAGGTATCGTAGCTTTCCTTTTTGCATAGCTGGAGAGTGCATACAAGCAACGCGATCACCAAGACGAGAGCGATTACGGAGTGCCACTTGTAGTGATACCAGAAGTTTTTAAGCTTTTCTTTCAGTGTCGACGGGAGCTCAACCTCTCCGACACCCTCTATGTTTTTACTCATTGTTTATCTCCGATGAAATTCAGTATATTGAGTATAGCACATCTTCACCGCAAAGTCAAGAAATCGGGTGTAACCATATTTTGAACAAATTAGAAGAGCCGTGACTATGATGCACAAGTCCGTAAAAAACGGACAATTGAAAAAAAGAGCCTCCTATGGTAGAATAAAGTTGCTACCATAGGAGGTTTTTGTTATGGCAAGAAAATACCAAAAAGTAAGTGAATTACTTCCAATTATTAAGGAATTAAGCG
>JAFVYL010000024.1 GCA_017508665.1 Clostridia bacterium
CGCTTAATTCCTTAATAATTGGAAGTAATTCACTTACTTTTTGGTATTTTCTTGCCATAACAAAAACCTCCTATGGTAGCAACTTTATTCTACCATAGGAGGCTCTTTTTTTCAATTGTCCGTTTTTTACGGACTTGTGCAAAGGAAAACACCTCTATTCTTGCTTTTTTGCACTCTTGGGTGTGGTATATGGAATGCGTAAGTCAGCCTTGATAAAGCTCTGTTACGTTTTAAGGACGTCGCGCTAAACTCAGGTGTTTAAAGGTGAATACATCTGCAGTCATACACTCCTCATCCGTCATACCCGCCAAGGCAGTCACTCGTATGCCACGAAGGCTTTACCCACGGGAGAGCTGTCAACCGGCGCCGACTGAGAGGGCACCCCCGTGGAAGATGACGTAATTATACAGCCTGTGTTCTTTATTATATATAAATTAAAATGAAAAGAACTTTACTTTTCTTACGTCTTGTGCTAAAATATTAAGTACAAAATCACACAAAGGAAATACTGATGAACACTTCTGACGAAAGACTCGGCACGGAAAAAATGCTGCCGCTTGTGTTTAAAATGGCTCTCCCTGCCGTTGCCGCACAGCTTGTAAATCTTTTATATGGAATCATAGATAAAATATATATCGGACACATACCCGGCATAGGCGGAGAAGCCTTGGCAGGTGTTGGAATAACCACGGCGGTAATCCTTTTGATATCCGCCTTTTCATCTCTTGTCGGTGGCGGCGGCTCGCCTCTCGCGGCTATTCAGCTCGGCAAGGGCAATAGAGAGGAAGCAGGTAAGATCCTCAACAACGGCTTCGTAATGCTCCTCTTCTTCGCGCTCGTATGCACGACCGTGCCGTACTTTATAATGGACCCCATGCTGAAGTTTGCAGGGGGTGATGCGGACATTATACCTTACGCCAAGGACTACCTATCCATATATCTTATCGGCACGGTGTTCGTTATGATGTCCACGGGACTCAATATGTTTATTAACTGTCAGGGCAGACCCGGTGTTGCTATGCTGTCGGTAATTATCGGTGCTGTACTCAACACGGCCCTCGACCCTCTCTTCATTTTCGGGTTTGGCCTTGGAGTAAAGGGGGCTGCGATAGCCACCGTTATATCTCAGGGCGTCAGCGCCGCGTGGGTGCTCGGATTTTTATTCTCAAAACGCGCACAGCTTAGACTCGAATTTAAGCTTATGCGCCCACAGCTTGCCGTCATTGGCAGGATATCGGCTCTCGGTATCTCGCCCTTTGTTATGGCAAGCACGGAGAGTCTTGTCGGCTTTGCTCTCAACGGACAGCTCAGAGCCTACGGCAACACGCTGCACGTGGCGGCTCTTGCGGTTATGCAGAGCGCGATGCAGATAGTCAGCATACCGCTCTCGGGCTTTGGTCAGGGTGTAATTCCCGTTATGAGCTACAACTACGGTCACGGCAGATCCGACAGAGTGAAGGAGTGCTTCCGTATAACCATGGCAGTTATGTTCGGTGTAAATCTCGTCGGTATGCTATTTATGATAGTGTTCCCGGGACTCATCGGCGGTATGTTTACCGATGACGTCGGAGTTATCGAGATAGTGCGCGGATATATGCCGATATTCCTTGCCGGTATGACGATATTCGGTCTGCAGAGAACCTGTCAGAACACGTTTGTCGCTCTCGGTCAGGCAAAGGTGTCCCTCTTTATCGCATTACTGAGAAAGGTTATCCTTCTCGTGCCGCTCGCCTACATTCTTCCTTTGTTTATGAAGGTCACAGGTGTGTACGCGGCAGAGGCTATAGCGGACGTAACCGCGGCAACTCTTTGCACCCTTATATTTGTCCTTACCTTCCCAAAGATACTTGCTAAAGGGCAGGAAGGCAAAGCAAAATAAAATATAAAACGGAAAGAGAGAATAAATCGGTTCAAACCGAGATATTCTCTCTTCTTTTTATTGAGTTTGCACGCGTTTTCACACGCCTTGCATAATGCGTAAAGGGGAAATCAGCCTTGATAAAGCTCTTTAACGTCTATTTTAAGAACCTCGGCAATTGCAAAAAGCTCTATATCCGTTACCGTCCTTGAGTAGTCCTCAATTCTCGATATTGAGCCGCGGCAAACGTAAACTCCGAGAAGCTCAAGCTTATTTGAGAGCTCTTGCTGGCTTACCTTTAGCTTTGTTCTGATCTTCTTTAGGTTTCCGCCTATAAGGTTTTTCTGATCTCCATCTATAATTCGTGCCATAAAGATATCTCCCATAAGTATATTTTGTCTTGACATAAGACATATTTTATGATATACTAATTTCAAAAATATATTGTCCTGTCATAAGACAAATGATTGTTTTTGTAGACTAAAAAGAAATAAATCTACGTGCTGATCGCAACGTCAAATGAACGTTTTTTATTCGGTTGCGCCCAAATGCGAAAGCAGCTCGCGCGGCAAACGGATTTGGAGCGAAAATCACCCTTCTCGACCGAGAGGCGTATATACATACGTCGGAGGGAGAGAGGGGAGATAGAAAAAGAAATAAAAACGCAAGTTTTTCAATTAATAAAAAATAAAAGGCGAGATATTTCACCCACCCAAATAATACAATATTCATTTCTTTTTCGGTTGCGCCCAAATGCGAAAGCCGCCAAAGAAAACCAAAGCCAAAAATTAAGGTGAAGCTAAAACCCAGGTATTCACCAAAGGTGAAGATGCCGTCGCTCATCGCTTACAAGCGAGCTTGACGCGTTATTGCGCGGCATGCGAACTGGACTCCGTTGCGGTGCAACGGAACACAGTTCGAATCAACGAGTAGCAGCCCCAGAAAAACCAAAAGCCCCGGTCGAAAGACCGGGGGTTTTCTGGAGCTGCTACCCAGATTCGAACTGGGGACCTCATCCTTACCAAGGATGTGCTCTACCAACTGAGCCATAGCAGCAAATCACAAGAAGATTTCCTCGTGACGCAGACTATTATAGCAAAAATATAAGGCTTTGTCAATACTTTTGCAAAATTATTTTCGGAATTTTGCAAAAACACCGCATTAAAACTTAAATTTCTTCTCTTATGAGTCTGTCGAGGTTGTTCCGTGATTTAAATCGCGCAATAAATATGATGAGTGCGATGAGAGTCGTGAGAATTTCTCCCGCAGGAACTGCCAACCATATGAAGTCGTATCCGAAGATGAAAGGAAGTGTGAATACGAAGAGTATGGGCAAGAGGAGTCCGCGGAGCATTGAAATCAGCACACACGCGCCTCGCATGAGCGTGGATTGGAAATAGTAGTTACACACCATTGAGAATCCGACGACAAGCAAGGATATAGAGTAGAGTCGGACTATCCTCGGCCCGACTGCAAGAACCGATGCATCGACGTCCATATAGATCTTGAGTATTGTTTCGGGGAAGAGCTGACACGCGCAGAAGAATACAGCACTCATTACTGCCGCTGTGAGAAATGCCAGGCGCAGAGTCTTTCTCACCCTCTCCGTGTTGTTAGCGCCGTAGGCTGTAGCTATCAAGGGCTGCATCGCTGTACCGATACCGTTGAACAGACACACGAACATAATTATAAGCGTGGCGGTCGTGCCGTATACGGCAAGGTGGGCGTTTGAGAGGTGCTCCGTGATGAGTATATTATGTACCGCGGACGTCACGCCCGAGGTTATCTCAATGAGGAATGCCGCAAATCCTACGGTTACGATTTTTGACAAAACAGACGGAATATGTCCTACTTTTGTTAACTTAAGGTTACATTTTTTAGTAAAGAAATAGGATAAAACAATCAGGAAGGCTACCGCCTGACCGATACCGGTTGCGAGTCCTGCTCCTCTTACACCCATGTCGCAGGTGAACACGAGAAAGACGTCGAGGAAGATGTTGAGCACTCCTCCAACCACGGTTGCCACCGTGGGAATGAGAGCCTCACCGTCGTTTCTTGCAAAGGTGGCAAAGCACGCGCACAGAGTAAACGTGGGTACGGAGAAGAGCATATATCTCATATAATCTACCGAGAGCTCAAGCACGTGGCCCGTAGCTCCGAAGAGTCTGAGAAGCGGCTCAAGGAAGATAGCGTATACCGAGACGAGCGCGGCTGAGAAAATAAGACAGCATATCACGGCTACGGTGAAGTATTCGTTTGCCGCCTTTTCGTTTCCTGCTCCGCGCCTGTTGGACATCATTACCGCGCCGCCGACACCTGTCAGAACACCGAAGGCAAACATCAGCGCCCACAAAGGGTTGATACACGCTATTGATGCCGCTCCGTCGGGCCCGGCATAGTGGCCGACACAAATCATATCAACCGTGGAGTAGACTGTGGTTACTATCGTGCTTGCTATCGCGGAGAAGAGCATCGTGAAATAGGTTTTATTCAGTTTTCCGTTGAGAACGTCTACCTTCATACGTTGCTCCTTTCCGATTTATTTTTATGACTGTCCGTCCTTTTTTCTTTTAACGTATCCGAGGTCTAAATTCACCTTGGATATCAGCACAGCCGATGCAACACCCACCGCTATTCCCGCGAGCACGCCCGAGAGAATGAGGAACGGCAGATAATATATAATGACGTTTGTGCCGAGTATGACCGATGCCGCGCCGATCTGTCCGACGTTGTGCATCACACCGCCCGCAACACTTACCGTAACGGTACTAAGGGGCGTACATTTTTTGAGAATAAACATCACCGCCAGGCTTACGGCAGCACCCGTGATGCTGTAAATGAGGCTTACAGGAGTGCCGAAAAGCATAGATGAGAGAATAACTCTCACACCGGATATCGCCACCGCCTCCCATATTCCAAACTTATAAAGCGCAAAGATGACTGCTATATTTGCCAAGCCTACCTTGACACCCGGGATAGGCACGAAGGTGGGAATCCTGCTCTCGATAAACGAGAGTATAAGCGCGAATGATGTCGTCAGAGCTAAGGCCGTCAGACGTCTTGTACTGTTTCTCATACGCCCTCCTACCACGACTCTATGTCGGGAGAGTCGCTCGACTTCTCTCCGATTACCGTGACCGTGATCCTGTTCGGCAGGCAGGTGATGGTGTTGCCGACGTATTTTGCCCGTCTTGTCTCCTCGCACGTGTGGTCGGGACACTCCGAGTAGGTCATATACGCCTCGCCGTCTTTGATAGTCAGTACGTTTGTGCCGCCGCCGAGGACGTATTCTCCGTCAACATCCAAGGGATATTCCGCTACAGTCTCACCGTCTATCTCGACACGTACAGCGAGTCCCTCTTTTCTTGTGAGGGTGATGATTAAGAGGGTTATCATTGAAAGCAACAGAAGGGAAGCAATAACTATTATGTCCGCGCGGTGCTTTTTAAGAGTCGACTTAAAGTCTTCCTTGGTCATGTTATTGACTCCTTTCTATAGCTTTCTTTGTTACACGGGGTGTCTTGTTACGGACACCCCGTGCAGAGATTTTATTACTGTTTTACTGTATAAACAGAGTTGCCTTTGCGGTATTTTAGAAATGAGCTCCGCAGATAAAGCTGCCCACGTGAATACAGCCTACGGGACAAACCTCGGCACACTCGCCGCAGCCGGTGCACAGAGAGTAGTCTATAGTCGCAAGATTGTCCTTTACCTTAATCGCGCCGTTAGGACAGGTCTTTTCGCACTTCATACAGCCGATACAGCCGTTCGAGCACGCCTTTCTCGTTACAGCGCCCTTGTCGTGATTTGAGCACTCAACTACTACACGGGTAGTGTCGTTTACAAGGTGAATGATGCCGTTGGGACATTCTCTGACACAGATTCCGCAGCCGATACACTTTCTCGGGCTTACTCTTGCTACACCGTTCTTGATGGATATAGCGCCCTGAGGACATACCGTCATACAGTCACCGTAGCCAAGACATGCAAAGTTACAGATTCTGTCACCGTTATACGCCATATTTGCCGTACGGCAGGATTTGTGACCTTGGTACTCGTATTTCTTGGATACTACGTCGCACGTGCCGTTGCAGGCTACGAAAGCGACCTTTTCCACTACGTCCTCAGCCTCTACGCCGAGGATCTCGGCTATCTCTTTTGCGGTTTTGTCACCGCCGGGCACACAGAGATTGGTCTTGTCCGAGACACCGTCTGCCAGAGCCTTTGCGTAGCCGTCGCATCCCGAGAAGCCGCACGCACCGCAGTTTGCGCCGGGCAGACAGTCACGGATAGCTACGGCACGCTCGTCTTCCTTTACGGCAAAGAAGGTAGCCGCAAGAGTGAGGAGCACCGCGCAAAAAACAGCAATTCCGAGGAGAAGGAGTACGGGGAAGAGAATAGATTCAAACATCTTCGTATGTCCTCCTTTACGCGAGTAGATTTTCCACAACGCCCGCAAATCCGAAGAACGCGAGAGCAACTATGGAAGCGGCAACGAGAGTGATGGGTACACCCTTGAAACACTTGGGCGAGGGACAGTTCTCGATTCTCGAGCGCACGCCCGCGAAGAGAACCATGGCAAGAAGGAAGCCGAGACCGACGCCGAGAGAGGATATCATCGACTCGAGGAAGTTGTATCCGTCGGTGATGTTGTTGATGGTAACACCGAGAACTGCACAGTTGGTTGTGATAAGAGGGAGATATACACCGAGCGATTTGTGGAGCGCGGGTATAAATCTCTTGAGCACTATCTCGACAAACTGCACGAGTGCCGCGATAACGAGAATGAAAACGATAGTCTGCAGATACTCGAGCTTTAAGTATTCGAGAAGCAGATATAAAGGCCAGGTAACCGCGGTTGCGCAGAGCATAACAAAGGTTACCGCAATACCCATACCCGATGCCTGATCAAATTTCTTTGATACACCGAGGAAGGGGCAGATTCCGAGGAACTGCTGGAGCACGTAGTTGTTTACGAGCACGCCTGCCATAAGGATAAGGACTAATTCTTTAAGCATTTTCAACGTCCTCCTTTACTTCAGCGTTTTCTATTTCCAATTCCTTGCTCTCAATAGCGGTATCAAGAGCCTCAGCGGCAAGCTCGGTGAGCTCGGAGCAGGAGGTCTTGGTACAGAGGTGAGCTGAGGGACAGCCCTCGCAGGAGAAGTCCTTTTTCTTGACTCCTCCGCGCTTTTCGGTGAGCTTGTTCATTACGGCAATAATGATACCGTATACGAGGAAGCCGCCGGGAGCTTTTACAAGGATCGGGATCTTAAAGCTTGATATGAAGGGGATCTCAAAGCCGGCAAACGAGCCTGCGCCGAGAACCTCTCTGACGGTGGCGATGAGAACGAGAGCCACAAGGAATCCGATACCCATACCGAGACCGTCGAAGATAGAGTCTAAAACGTTATTTTTTCTCGCGAACATTTCCGCTCTGCCGAGAATGATACAGTTAACTACTATAAGCGCGAGGTAGACACCGAGCATATCGTATATCGAGGGCAGATAAGCCTCAAGGAGCATCTGTACCGCCGTAACGAAGGCTGCTATGATAACGATATAACAGGGAATACGCACGGTATCGGGGATAACGTGTCTGAGAGCGGAGATAACCGCGTTAGATCCGATAAGAACTACGGTTGCCGCAAGTCCCATGGAAAGAGCCGAGATGACCGACGTGGACATCGCGAGAGAGGGACACGTGCCGAGTATAAGAATGAGCACGGGGTTCTCCGCGATAATTCCGCGGAGGAGAATAGATAGCTTCTTGTTGTTAGACATTACTGATCTCCTCCTTCTTCTGCGAGTGCCTCAAATGCGGCAAATGCGTTTCTGATCGCTTCCTTGTAGCCGTTTATGGTTACGGGAGCGGTAGCACCCGTTGTGTTTTCAACACCACTAAAGGTTTCGTTATCTTTTCCTATAAGCTGGTCGTGGAATGCGGGATTATTAAGAACGTCTGCGCCGTATCCGTCGGTTTCATTGTGGGACAAGGTCTTTACGTAAACTATTTTACCTTCCGTATCAATAGATACCTCAAGTCTTATTTTTCCGGCATATCCGTCGCCGTAAGATACGAAAACGTAATTTCCGTTATCATCGATCTGCATACTTTCAACGCCGGGATATATGTCCTCAACCTTTTTGCCGCTTGCAATAAGCGCCGCTTCGAGAGCCGCGTCTACAGCCTTATAGTACGCGCTCGCAGTCATGGGCGCGCCCTTGGATGCGCTTGCGGAGAGTATCATCTCGAGCGAGTCTGAGGTATCATGCTTTTCTGTATAAGCATTGTTGAGCTCGCCCTCTACACCGAAGGTCTCCTTTGATGCGGTGTGCTTTACACCTGCGATCCTGCCGTCGTTGTCAACACCGATCATAATTACAAGACCGGGCTGATATCCCTTTACCTCAGCCTTGAATACAAAGCCTGCATCGGACTTGTATCCGCCGGTGATAACGTCGGGATATTTTTCGGTAAGGGTTATGGGATCGAAGTACGTGCCCTCGGGAAGAACCTCCTGCAGGGCCTTGATCTCAGCCTTTTTCTTGTTGTCTGCAATTTTAGGCGCGGTGAACAAATTGATGACCGAGAGAAGAAGAGCTACGGTGAGACAGATAGCGCCGAGTACTGCCACGGGCATAGCCTTATCCTTTTTTATCTTTCTGAGGCTACCGTATATCCATTTCACACAAAAAACGTTCCAAAGCCATATTACCCAGGCGAAATAAGGGTTGCCGGGGCTGTTGTTTTCAACTATAAATCCGACTCCTGCGTATACGAGCAGAGCAAATACGAGTCCTGCAGAGATCGCAAGGCCGGGCGCGCCGAAGACGGCGGCTGCTATGAGAATTGCAAGGGCGCAAGCCGCAAGTATAAACTCACATATCATGCCGATAAGAAGTGACTTTTTCATAGAAATTACGCGCCCTCCTTTCCGGCTTTTTTAACTGCCGATTTTCCAAAGGGTCTCTTCGAGCACCACTTCTCAATATAGGGAGAGAGAATGTTCATGAAGAGGAGCGCAAAGGATACGCCCTCGGGATAAGAGCCAAACTGACGTATAAGCACGGTGATAAGACCGCATCCGAATGCGAATATCATTCTGCCGTACTTGTTTATAGGAGTGGTTACGTAATCCGTAGCCATAAAGAACGCTACTAAAATAACACCGCCGCCGAGAAGCTCGTAAAGAGCGAGAGTGGCGTCGCCCTCAATCGCAAAGGAGAGGAGAAAAACAGTGCCGAGAAGTATCACGGGTGTCTGCCAATTTATCACTTTGCGCGCGATAAGGTAGATACCGCCGAGTATGAGAGCGATAGTGCAGGTCTCACCGATAGCGCCGCCTCTGTTACCGATAAGCATATCGAGAAGAGCCGGGAGCTCTTTGGCTTGTGCGCCATCCTTGATAGCCGCGAGAGGAGTCGCGCCTGCGGTAAGCACGTTCTGGAACTCTGTGGGAGTGCCGCCCGCTATGCTTGCGAAGGCGGTGATGAGAAATACTCTTGCAGTGGCAGCCGGGTTTGCGAAATTACAGCCGAGACCGCCGAACATACATTTTACTACGACTATAGCGAATACCGAGCCGACAACGCATTGCCACACGGAAGCCTTAGCGGAAAGGCTGAGCGCGAGAATAAGACCGGTGACACAGGCGGAAAGGTCGCCTACCGTCTGCTTTTTCTTTGCCGCGAGGTTGAAGAGAAACTCGGAGAGTACACACGTGCCAACACATGCCGCTATGATAATGAGTGCCTTGAGGCCGAAAAGCGTGATACTCGCGGCAGTAGCAGGCAGGAGAGCTATGAGCACGTCTCTCATTATCTTGTGAGTAGTGGTCTTAGTGTGCAGGTGTGGGGAGGTAGATACTATTAAGTTGTCCATTGTCTATCTCCTTTACTTATTCTTATTTGTGAGCTTGTGGTTACGGAGCGTAGCCTTGCCAAGACGGATGCTTTGTACAAGAGGACGTCTTGCGGGACATACGAATGAGCACGCGCCGCATTCCATACAGAGATTGATGCTGTATTCCTCAAGTCTTGCCATTCTGTCCTCAAGCCCCTCAATATTCACAGCCTTTGCGAATACCGTGGGATTGAGTCCCATAGGACAAGTCTCGACACATCTTCCGCAATGTATGCACGCGGTGGGCTCTTGTTCTGTCGAGTCCTTGATATTCATAGCGGTGATACCGCCCGTCGTCTTGGTTATAGGCTCGTCGAGGTTTGCGGCAGGCACACCCATCATAGGGCCTCCGAAGAGCACCTTGCCGACCTCTTCCTTAAATCCGCCCGAGAACTCTACAAGCTCTCGCACCGACGTGCCGATAGGGGCTAAAACGTTCATCGGGTTTGCAAGCGCGCTGCCGTCGAGCGTTACGCATCTCTCTACGAGAGGCATACCCGTCTTTACGTACTTTGCAAGCACGGAGAGGGAGGTCACGTTGATAACGAGCACACCCACGTCGGCAGGGAGCTTTCCTTCGGGCACTACAAGACCTGTGGTGTTGTAGATAATTATCTTCTCCGCACCCTGGGGATAAAGAGAGGGAAGAGGAAGTATGGATACCTTGGGGTTGTCTCTGAATATCCTTGCCATCTCTTCGATACACTCGGGCTTGTTCTTTTCAATGCCGAAAATGAACTTGTCTACAGAGGGTATGTATTTTTCGAGCAGCGTAATACCGTCAAATACAGATTCACCGTCGTCGAGCATGGTACGTGTGTCGCTTGTGAGATAAGGCTCACATTCAGCGCCGTTGATAATTACCGTTTTGATATCTCCGCGCTTTACCGCATCGAGCTTGACCGAGGTGGGGAAGCCTGCTCCTCCGAGTCCTACAAGACCGGAGAGTCTGATTGCTTCTATAAACGAGTCAAAATCCGATACTGTCGGAGGTGCGATGTCCTCGGCGAGTGTCATAAGTCCGTCACTCGCGATTCTGATGGCGGGGACGGTTTTACCGTCGGGGCGCAGATAGTCTTCGATTTTTAACACCTTTCCGGATACGGATGCGTATATCGGTGAGGATACGTATCCCGTGGGCTCTGCGATGAGCTGACCTACCTTTACCTCGTCGCCTGCCTTGACTACGGGAGTAGCGGGCGCGCCGATATGCTGGCTCATCGGAAGTAGCACTTCCTTAGGGGGTGTCATTTTTACGGGGGGCATTTCCGCTGTGTTTTTATGGTGCGGAATGTGTGTGCGGCCTAAAAACTTAAACCCAAACATACTTTTGTCCTTTCGTTTCATATTAGTAGTCTGCCGAAACTATACAAAAGTCAACAACTTTTATACATTTTGGCAAAAAGTTTTCAAATATTTAAATATACATTATCTATTATACACGAAATATACGCGCGTGTCAAGACGGAAAAGTTTAGAGTTGAAAGTTGAAAATGGAAAGTGGAAAGTTGAAAGTTGAAAATTGAAAATGGAAAGTTGAAAGTTGCTTTTGTTTCAACTTTTAGTTTTTTGTTTTTTCTGATATTTCCGGTTGGGGTGAAAGTTTTGCGGTTTTTGCAAGTAAAAGCGCAGCCGAGGTGTTGCGGCTGCGCTTTCGGTTATTTGAATTTGATTCCGTCCGTGTGCTTTACGTTATAATTTTTGTCTACCCATATCACCTCGATGCCTCCGATGGACTCTATCAGCGCGAGGCCGTCCTCGTATGACATACAGAACAGGGCGGTGGAGAGCGCGTCGGCAAGTCCGCTGTCCCATGTGAACACGGAGATAGATGAGAAATAGTTTGCCGGCATAAGAGTGTCGGGGTCAATAATGTGATGGTAGCTTACACCGTCCACCGTGTAGTATCTTTCGTAGTCTCCCGAGGTTACCAAAGAGGTGTTTTTGATTATAACTCTTGTGATATATCTCTCGCCCACGGATTTGTTCGGGTGGGTGATACCTGTATCCCATCCGCCTCCGTCAGCCTTTGTACCTATCGCGCGGATATTACCGCCGATGTTTAAGACGTATGAGTTGACACCCATATCCATCAGCAACTCTGCGGCGCGCTCCGCGGCGTAGCCTTTACCTATAGCTCCGACGTCGAGCTGCATTTTCGGATCGGAGATGTACACCGTGCTCTCCGCTTTGTTGATGATAAGATTATTGATGTCGCAGTGCTGCGCTGCGTCAATCAATTCCTGCTCCGAGGGGATCTTTGTGCCTATCTTGTCATCACCTGCATCCTCGCGGCAGTCGTGCCAGAGTGATAGCACAGAACCCATAGCAATATTAGTTTTTCCACCGGTCATGGCGTAGATCTCTTTTGCATAGAGGAGAAAGTCTATAAGCTCACGGTCTACCTTTACGGGAGCTACGCCCGCATTTTTGTTGACCGTCTTGACGTTGTTGATACCCGAATACTCATAGTATATATCGAGCAGCTTGTGATACTTTCCGAGCACCTCTTCCACAGCCTTTGCTACGGCCTTGAATTCACCCTCAGAGTCACCGGCATACGATATAACGGTGGATACCGTGTCGAAATATTCGTAGTAGGACTTTGCCTGTATTTCTGGCTCTTTTTCCTTTTTACAGGAAGAGAGAGGAACGAGTAAAAGAATCAGACAAAGAAGCGTGGATAACAGTTTTTTATATGCCATCTGTTGTATTTATCCTTGATTGTTATAATAATAGTTTACATTTTATGGGTTATTCGCCGTGCAAAGCGGTAAACGCCTATACTAAATTAAAACAAGGCGATGCCGTACGGACCGCCTTGTAGGTTTGTTTTTATCTTGCGTAGGATGCGGCCTTCTCGAGAGCCTTCTTGTATCCGCCGACGTAGATCGTACAGCCTGCGACACCCTCTGTCTTGAGTGCGGGGATCTCAGAGACACTCTTACCTACTGCTGAGTCAGCATATGCCTGAGCCTGCTCGTACCATTCTGCCAAGGATGAGCCGTAGTAGGGGCTGTTGGTGAGCATTCCGTATTCATCGCCCTGCTCGAGCTTTGTGCCCTTGTCAGTGAGTTTGCCGAAGCTTCCGTCACTTTCGATCGTGCAGGTCACTTCCTTTGAATCTATAACTGCGGCGAGGACTGTGCCGTCAACAATAGCTACGGCCGCAAAATCTGCGGTGTAGGATGCTCCGCCGTTTTTGTTAGTAACGTCTGCCGATGCCGATACTCCGAGAGTGATGTTACCCTTTGTCTCTAGACCTACCATGTGTCCGTTCTCGAAAGCGTTGTCGATAGCCTTCATGAAGTCGCTGACGCTGATAGTACAGCCTGCGGTGAGAGTCTCGTCGGTCACCTTGCCGTCTGAATCCGTGATTTTCTTTACTTCCGCGCGTGTCTTACCTACGACGTAATTTTCAAACGCCTTTACCTGATCGTCCCACTCTGCGAGTGATGAGCCGAAGTAAGGACTGTTGGTGAGCATGCCGTATCTGTCACCGAGCTCAGCCTTTGATTCATACGTTTTTTCTTCGTTTATTTTGCCGTCTGTCAATTCCGCCTTAACAGCTATCGTATCTATGCGGCAGCTTACGATTCTGTAGTCTTTATCGATAACGATAGCGGCTACCGTGTGCGAGACTTCAGCACCCGACTGAGATGTGGTGACACCTATCATGAGAGCGTAGTCCTTTTTGTAGCAGCCCGTGAGTGTCAAAGCAAACAGCGCGAGAATGAGGATCAATGAAAACAGTTTTTTCACTTTACGATTCTCCTTATTAAATTATATTCTAATACAATATTACACAATATAGGTCGCTTTGTCAATAGAAATGCGTAAAATGGAGTGCGAGGACTCAGAGCAGTCTGATTCCTGCCTCGCGGCAGCCTCTCTTGGTTTCCTCGTCCCATATGCTCGACTGCACCTCGCCAATGTGCGCCGTGCCCATCATAAGCATACAGAGTCTTGACTGACCGATACCGCCGCCGATAGTGAGGGGCAATTCGCCGTTCAAGAGCATTTTATGGAAGGGAAGCGCGCGTCTGTCGTCACATCCGCGTTCTGTGAGCTGACGGTCGAGGGACTCCTCGTCGACGCGGATACCCATTGAGGATATCTCAAAGGCGCGGCCGAGCACGTCGTTGTAGAACATTATATCTCCGTTGAGAGCCCAGTCGTCATAGTCGGGTGCTCTGCCGTCGTGTGCCTTGCCGCTCTTAAGCTTACCGCCTATCTGCATTATCAGTGCGGTCTTGTGCTCCTTTAGGAACGCGTCCTCTCTCTCCTTAGGGGTGAGTGAGGGGTACATATCCTCGAGCTGTTGCGTGGTGACTGCCGCCATACGTCTCTCGAGCTTCACGTCAAGCTCGGGAAATTCGCGGTGCAGAGCATCGCACACGTCACAGATACAGTTGACTATAGTTTCGGATACGCTGATAAGATAGTCGAGAGTCCTGTCCTCTCTTGTAATGACCTTTTCCCAGTCCCACTGGTCAACGTATATGGAGTGTATATTGTCGAGCTCTTCGTCGCGGCGTATCGCGTTCATATCGGTGTACAGACCGTATCCGACGTAGAAGCCGTACTCCTTGAGAGCGAGTCTTTTCCACTTTGCGAGGGAGTGTACTACCTGTCCTATCTCGCCCGCATCGGGAATGTCGAAGCTGACGGGACGCTCCGTGCCGGAGAGATTATCGTTAAGGCCTGATGCCTCGGTAACGAAGAGCGGCGCGGACACACGCTTGAGGTTGAGCTCTCTTGCGAGAGACTCCTGGAAGTTCTGTTTTATAAACGATATCGCGCGCTGAGTCCTATAGAGATCCAGCGCGGATTTGTAATTATCGGGTATAAATAATTTACTCATAATACCTTATTAAAACGTCATATGACTACTTTAGTTAGTATTTTTATGCTTCTGTGTACAGAATAACCTTCATCTCGGTGATGACTGCCTGATTGCTCTTGTTCTGAATAGTGCCGCTATAGTCACCGTATTTATCCGTAGCCGCCGTGATTGAATCGACCACTTCGATTCCCTGTATAACGTGACCGAATGCGGCATACTGACCGTCAAGTCCTGAGACGTCCGAGTTTGTCGCGTTGCAGATAAAGAACTGGCTGGTTGCGGAGTCGTAGCTGTCACCGCGCCTTGCCATGGAGATAACGCCTTTTTTGTGGGAAATGGGGTTGTTATAGCCGTTTGCCGAAAATTCACCGAATATCTGAGTACCCGATCCACCCGATCCGTTGGCCTTGGGGTCGCCGCCCTGTATCATGAAGCCCTCGATAACTCTGTGGAAGGTCAGACCGTTGTAGAAGTCCTCTCTCACGAGCTTTACGAAGTTCTGTACGGTGATGGGAGCTGCGGTTGCGTCAAGCTTAAGGATGATATTGCCGTGATCCTTGACGTTCATCGCTACGTAATAGTAGTCCTTTGCCTCCCTAGAGGTGTCCTCGGTGTACTCCGCGAGAGGATCTGCGGGTGTCTCGGGAGGTGTCTGCTCGGGCTGTTCGGATTTAGCGTAGACGATCACCTTCATCTCGGTGATAATTGCTTGGTTTTCCTTATATGGGATAGTGCCGTTTTCGCTATTGGCGTAGGGCGCGGTCACGGAGGTGATGGAGTCAACGACCTCGATACCCTCTACGACGTGGCCGAATGCCGCGTACTTGCCGTTAAGACTCGATACTGTCGAGTTTGTCGCGTTGCAGATGAAGAATTGGCTGGAGGCGGAGTTCATATCGTTTGATCTCGCCATGGAGATAACGCCTCTCTCGTGTCTTATCATATTGGGGTGTCCGTTAGCGAGGAATTCGCCCTCTATCTTGTTTGCCGAACCACCCGAGCCGTCGGCATTGGGGTCACCGCCCTGTATCATAAAGCCCTCGATAACTCTGTGGAAGGTCAGACCGTTGTAGAAGTCCTCTCTTACGAGCTTTACGAAGTTCTGTACTGTAATGGGAGCATTGGTGGCATCAAGCTCGAGTATGATAATACCGTGGTCCTGAACCGACATAGCTACGTAATAATAGTCCTTTGCTTCGGTGGAGGTGTCCTCCGTATACTGATCGAGCGAGTATACCGTGTCGTTTTTACGGCATCCCGCAAAGCAGAGGACGAGCGATGCTATAACGAGCATCAGCGCGATAATTCTCTTTGTAGTTTTCATTTTTTCTCCTTGACTTATAAGCATTTTGCAATAAACATTTCAATAGCGGTATATCCGGTAACACCGCCGTACTTTGCACCCGTGTCAACTCTTGCGAGCTCCGTCAGTATCGCGTTTGCGCGCTCGGGCGGATATCTCTTTGCCGCTCCGAGATAGAGCCCCAGTCTGTAGGGGTTCATCCTGGTTGCCGTCTGTATATCGGCAGAGTTTATTCCGTCACCGAGCATCATGGACACCGTGACGATATCGGTGTAGGTCTTTGCCATCATACCGAGTATCATTATCGGGTCGAGTCTGCGCGACTTCATCTCCTCAAGAGCAATAAACGCGCCTCTCTTGTTGCGTTCGATTATCGCGTTTGAGAGAGCAAAGGTGTCGCACTCGGGAGTAGATGAGGCTACAAGCTCAACGTCTGCGACACTGACTCCCGGCTGTGACCTTGATTTTGCCAGCATACAGAGCTTTGTGACCTCGTTATTCAGCACGGTCATGGAGTGTCCGGCACGGAATACAAGAGCATCGAGCACCTCTCGGGTGACCTCAACGCCCTCCGCATCAAAGTGCCTTTTCAGCCATGAAAGCAGCTGAGCGTCGGTACACTTGTCAAAGTTGAGTATACGTATCTTCTCTCTGAATCTCTTGGCGAATTTACTCTCCTTTTTAGGCGTGCCGAGGTCGATATCTCCCTCGGATACGAGAAAGGCGAGCACCGCGTAATCGGTTTCTGCCACAAGGTCGACGAGACGCTCGAGCTCCTCAAGCTCGGACTCCTTCATTTTGTCAAATGAGGGGTATCTCCATTCGATCATTTTGTATGGCTCAAACATAGGCGGTGACATTATATCGTCACGTATAGAGGCAAAATCCACCTCCTCGCCGTCATACACAGCATAGTTGAAGGCGGAGAAGGTATCGTCCGAGACCGCCGCAGAGCGCAGCTCTCCGAGATAGAACCTCTTGAGGTAATCCTCCTCACCCGAAAAGATGTAAGAGCCCACGATGTCGCCTGATTTAATTTTTACTTTGAAATCGTTAAGTTCCATAGTCCGGCTCCTTTTTTACTTGCTGCAGAAATTATTTTCTCTTGGCGCTTATCTTCATACGGACGTTTTTCTCCTGTCCGCCGACGTTCATGGAATAGATGAGCTGTAATTCTCCGCCATCCTCGGAAAGCGAGTTGCGGATGCGCTTTGTTCTCACGGTCATATCGAATGAATAAGGCCCTACACGGTATAGCGTGTTAAAGTCCTCCCCCTCAGAGAAGACCATCTCGGAGCTTATCGCACCGGTTTTTATAAGACGGACGCGTCCCTCTGTAATGAGGAGCTTAGTGTGAGCCTCACCGCCCTCCTGCACCTCGGTAAAACGCACGGTGTATCCGTCCGGCTCGGGTGTGAGACGGCCGTCCGTGGTGAATATATTGATTTCCGGCTCTCCCTCAGGCAGTCCGGTGTCCGAGAGATTATCTATCACGGAATTTACCGTGAGAGTCAGCTTGATATCAGATGACATAAAAGCTCCCTTTAGTGAATAGTAGATGATTAAAAAGGACAGAGAACGCAAAATCCTCTGTCCATGTTCGTTCTTAAAACTTCAATTTTAATTCTGCATTCTGCATTTTGCATTCCGCGTTCTTCATTCTGCATTTTGCATTTTGCATTTTGCATTTAATTTATCTTGTGCGCTTTCTTCTGTTGTATTCGCTGGTCGGGTTTACAAACTCGCGCCAGTTGAGGTCGCCGTTGCCGAGAGCGGTTACAAGCACCTCCGCAGTGGCAATATTTGTCGCTACGGGAATGTTGTAGAGGTCGCACAGACGGAGCAGATTCTCCGTCGCATCGGTAGGTGTGGAGTCAACCTCGGTGTTTCTGAAGTAGAGCACTACGTCTATCTCGTTATACGCTACTCTGGATGCTATCTGATCGATACCTCCGGTGCTTCCCGTGAGGAACGTCTCGATCTTAAGGCCGGTCGCGTCCGAGATGTGCTTACCCGTGATGTGTGTCGCGCAAAGATGATGCTTACTGAGAATTCCACAATAAGCAATGCAGAACTGCACCATCAATTCTTTTTTGTTGTTGTCGGCAATGATTGCGATATCCATGGTTTCCTCCATTCTCCATTCATCGGACTTGCGTTGATATATGACGTGTGAAAAATAAACAAATTTTGCATCTTACAATATTATAACACCGCAAATTTTGTTTGTCAATCACGCGCATCAAATTTTGGCATTTTTCACAATATATTTAGTGAAAATTGAAAGCTGAAAATTGAAAATGGAGAATTAAGAATGAATTGGCTGCGCCGTGAATTGCAACAAAGTTGCGTGAATTGACACTCCGTGCCGTGAATTGGCTGTGCCGTGACTCGTTAAATAAGGTCGCAGATGTTGATAATGCGCTTTTTTTGGCGTTTAGCTATTTGCAAGGATTTGTATGCTCCTCCGTAGCTCGTCTTCACGTAGGCTATTACGATATCCGCGCTTTTTATCATCCATTCGTTCCTTTTTGAAATCGCGAATCTTTTCGGAGTGTTCTCGATAGGAGGGTAAATCACCTCGTCGTACATCCCCTCATTTATCATCTCCTTAATTTTTTCCATCTCCGATAAGGTTATATACGGAGTGACTAAAACGGTTTGAACTTTTGGGTGATTTTTCTTCAATTCTTTACACGCATATGCACATATTTGATCAAACTGTCCGTAACCTCCGAGAAAGCAAACGGCGGATTCGTCTTCGGAAATTATCCTCTCTATCTGCTCTGTTACCAGGGCTTTAACATCTCTGTCCCCGAAAACCGAGGAATGTCCTACGAAAGTAAGTACCATATAAAACCTCCCGACGGCTTTTGAGAAGATTATACACCTTTAAAAAAAGCTTGTCAATATCGTGGAACTCCACGAGAATAAAATCTCACTGTTACCTATAATAATTGTGGAACTCCACAAAAAGCAAAGGTAGGATCAAGCTGTGAAATTAAATGACGCTATCGTAAAAAGAATAGAAGAGGTTTGTAAGGAGCGCGGCAGTAACGTGTGCGATATCGCTTTGAAGGGCGGCATGTCTCCCTCGGCGATTTACGATCTTATCAAAGGGAGAACAAAGTGCTCCAAGATCGTCACGGTGAAGCGTTTTTGCGAAGGAGCGGGTATAACCTTATCCGAGTTCTTTGACAGAGATTATTTCGACGAGCCTGAGGAAGATTGAGATCACGTTGAGTGAATACAGAGAAGCAGCCTTAAGCATGTACCATGTTTAGGATAACACGCGGCGGGTTGCTTTTTTTATGCGGCAAAGAAAAAGCAGAGGTCGGTATTGCACCGCGTGAAGAGCTTTTTTTGACTTCTTAAGGTGCGCACGGGGCACGGGCAAAATAAAAAATTAAAATAAAAAGCGACAAAATCTTATTTTCTTCTTGAAAAAGCAAAAACAATGCTGTATAATAATGCTATTGTAAGAATTTTTCCGCCACGGAGGCGAAAGGAAGACATATGAAGGAATTCAAAAGAATAGGCGTATTGACGTCCGGCGGTGACGCGCCCGGCATGAATGCCGCTGTCAGAGCGGTTGTAAGAACTGCACTTTCTCACGGCGTTGAGGTAATGGGTATTTACAGAGGATACTCGGGACTCATCGAAGGAGATATCAGAAAGCTCGAGTTCAGAGACGTATCTAATATAATCAACAAGGGCGGTACTGTGCTTTACTCCGACCGCTGCCCCGAGTTTAAGACCCCCGAGGGTCAGGCTCAAGGTGTCAAGACCTGCCGTGAGTTCGGCATCGACGGTATAGTCGCCATAGGCGGTGACGGTACTTTCCAGGGCGCGACCAAGCTGACCGCACTCGGCATCCCCTGTATCGGTATTCCCGGTACTATCGACAACGATATAACCTCTACAGACAGCACGATAGGCTTTGACACCGCTATGAACACGGTTGTCGAGCTCGTAGATAAGCTCCGTGACACCTGTGAGTCTCACGCGAGATGCAACGTAGTTGAGGTAATGGGCAGAGGCGCGGGAGATATAGCTATCTCGGCTGGTATCGCATCCGGCGCGACCGCTATAGTAGTACCCGAGTTCCATTACGACGACGATGCTATCATTGGGCAGATCAAGACCTCAAGAGCTATGGGTAAGCGTAATTTCATCATTATCGTGTCCGAGGGTGTAGGCTCTGATTACGGCCCCGCTCTCACCGCAAAGATACAGAAAGAGACCGGAGTTGAGACCAAGTTTGCTCGCCTTGCTCACGTTGTAAGAGGCGGAAACCCCACTCTTAAGGACAGAGTTCTCGCGACCACCATGGGCGCTATCGCGGTTGAGGAGCTTCTCAAGGGACACTCCAACCTCGTTATGTGCGACAAGCTCGGCAAGATAGTTCCCGTAGACATCAATTACGCTCTCATCCTCGACAGAATGTACAAGGATAAGCTACAGGACGGCGACCTCGATCGCTTCACCGAGGAGGATATCGAGAATATGAAGAGGGATATCAAGAACCGTCAGGCAGCTCTTGCCAGACTCTACGGCATCAGCAAGACTATAAACCTGTAATAAAAAAGCAGCCTTTCGGGGCTGCTTTTTTTAATGTAAAATTGAAAATTGAAAATTGAAAGTTAAGGAACGAAGCGTGGTAGGTTGGTAGGGGACGGCGCCCTCGACGTCCCGATTACATAAATGGAAAATTGAAAATGGAAAATAAAGAATGAATTGGCTGTCGCCGTGAATAAACCCAAGCCTCC
>JAFVYL010000025.1 GCA_017508665.1 Clostridia bacterium
CTTTCGCTCGACAGCTCTCTTTACACAAGGGAGCCTTTCGCACATAAGAACATCTTGCGCTTACTTTTCGTTTAATATCTGTTTATCGGTAGAACCTCTTTTGAACCACGCGACTATCGCGTGGTTTTCGTTATAAAACAATCAACTGCCGCATTTTGAATATGCGGCAGTTTTTATGCGCTCTTTGAAAATTTTAGTTTACATTTTTCGCCTTTTAAGATTGTTTCAAATATTACAATCAAACCGATACAAACGCAAGCGCCAAAGACCATCTGCATTATAAGCCAAATCGGTGATACTGCACTGCCGGTAAATACGAATACCATTCTTGCGGCAAATACGCCGACGAATGCGGAAAATATCGGTATAAGTGCAGACGTAATAAAATTAAAACAGAAGTGTATTCTTTTTCTCAGCCTCAGATATGACAGGGAGAAATTAAAAAGCTCCATAAGTATGATGACTATAGCATATCCCGAAATATCAAAAATTGGTATAAGCACCCAAACGAGAAGCACGGATAAAAAGGAATCCGCAATATTCACCCACATTGAATATACGTGCTCACCTATACCCTTAAGCATTGAATCCGTAACGTGATCAAGATACATCAAGGGTATGACAGGTGCTAAAAGTCCTATATACTTCCCTGCCTCGTACGTATCATAAATGACATATCCGAGTTCCTCCGAAAACGTGAAAATGAAGATAGCCATAATGAGCGCATATGTAAGTGCGCGCTCCATCGCGCCCTTTGCCATCCTACTGATACGCGCGGTATCGGATGCCCCTTCACTCTCCGCAAACTCAGGAACTAAAAGGCCGGAAAAGGAGCTAAGCGGTGTCATAGGAAATAGGATTATCGGTAAAGCCATTCCGCCAAGGTATCCGTATGAGGCAAGCGCCTCGGATCTGGAGTTGCCTCTATCTACCAGTCTGCGCGGTATGAGGCTGTGCTCTACAGATAACAAAAACGAGCGTACATAAGCGGAAAGTGCCAGAGGCAGAGCCATTTTTGCCACGTCCGAAAGACCGCATCCGGAATCCGCAGTTTCTCTGTGCAAACGTCTGTCCAAGAGATACTCGCTGAATGCCACAATAAAGCAGAAAAACTCCGTGATGGCAGTACCGAGCGCAAGCGCCCGTATTGCTGTGCTTACGTCTCCTCCGCCAGCGCGATTTAGGAGCACAACCGTCATAATTATGCGCATAACTTGCCCGAGGATCTGCACGGTAGCATTGAAGGCAACCCGCCTTACAGCTATAAAATAACCGGATATTACAGCTGAAAGTGCTATCGGCAAAAGCGAAACGGAAAGTATGCGCAAAGCCGCAGCAACTCTTGCATCCGCAAGTATCACAGTCCCTATCAGATCGGAGAAAAGAAAAAGCATAGCCGTGGCAACAGTACCAAAGCATATAGCATATATAAATGCGCCTCGTAGCACACGGGTACCGCCTTTTCCTTCACCTATAGAGGATGCGACAAGCCTCGTGACACTCAAGCTGACACCCGAGGTCGCAAATGTGACCGCGAACGAATAGACAGTAGCAATAAGCCCCTGCAGTCCCACCCCCTCAGCACCTATCTCGCTCGTAATGTACGCTCCGAGAAACAGAGCCACTCCTCGCATCGCAAATCCCACGAGCGTCAGTATGATACCGTTGTATATAAATCTTCTTTTAACCGACATACCGCCACCTCTATAGATTCTTACAGTATTGTATGAGTGCATCCGAGATATAATTACATGTTCGATTAAATAAGAGAGAATTATGACCTAATATTTTTACGTCAAAAATCTATATATGTGCACAGACGCTCAGTACCGGAAGATTGATCACACGTCAAATATTCCGTAAATACATTTTTGAAATATTCATCTACATAAAAAGAGCAAGAATAGAAGGTTTTATCCTTTATCCTTGCTCTTTCTGTTTTATAATGGGGTAGGCTTAGTAAATACTGTATTTGTCAAAACAAATGCGATGCTCATACCCGGCATTTATACCGAATATAGATTAATCAATCACGTATTAAGCCCAAATATCAACACTAATTCCGCCGTCCTTATAATACCAGGAACCGGGCTGGTTAGCTGCACTAAAATATACAACTTCATCAGGAAGTACAGACTTAAGTTCTTCGGAGAGCGCTGCGAATTCTTCTTCGGTGCCGCACCAGAAGACCCTAACACCGGAAGTTCCCTCAAAAGCATCTGCAGCTACAGATTCCAAAGTAGTGGGAACAACAATTATATTAAGCTTGGTACAATCAGCAAATGCACGCGCACCTACAGATTTAAGCTGTCCGTTTTCAAGGAAAATAACCTTGTTAAGCTGCTCACATGCTTCAAAGGCATTATTGCCTATAGAAGTTACACCGTTAGCAAATCTTATTTCGGCAATTCCGGTATTTGCGAATGAATAATTACCAATAACGGCTACAGATACGGGAATTTCAATCTCCCTAAGACCTGTTACTCCGTAAAACGCATAATCACCTATTTCGGTAACTCCCTCGGGAATTGTGCTATTCTTACATCCCATAATCAATTTATCGGTAGCACACTCAAGAATGCAGTTTCCTTCGCTGCGATAAGTTGCATTTTCTTCCGAAACTTCAAGAATTTCTATGCCTGTGCAACCCTTGAATGCAAAGTGATGGATGGATGTTACGGAAGACGGTATTTTCACAGATTTGATGGCATCGCAGTTAATAAATGCATTTTCTGCGATCGTCTCTACACCTTCGGGAATTTCTACCGACTCAACGTTACATCCGAATACGAGAGTCTTACCGTCCTTTGTGATAACAAAACCGTTTTCAGCGAGATAATTATTATTACCCTCGTCAACAGATATCGATTTAAGTGTATTCTTATCGAGCATAAGGGGAGAAATGCTCTCTACCGTTGCTCCAATAACGAGCGTCTCCAGCTTTTCAAATCCTACAAAGGATTTTTCCTCAAGCTTCTCACCCGATACTATAACGATCTTTTCGAGGGACTTCGGCATATAGTTTATCGCAAGCACGGGAACTTCTGCATTCGTGACAGCATTACAGCCGTCGAACGCACCGTCACCGATACTCTCCACTACAGGAAGCTTTATCTCGGTTACAGAAGTGCATCCGCTAAATGCGTAAGATCCTATCGTCTTAACACCGGGAAGTATAATACTTGTCAACGAAGTGCAGTTAGCAAATGCATTATTGCCAACACTGAGAAGTGCCTCCGGGAAGGAATCTATGACGAGAGATGTGCATCCTGCAAAAGCATAATTTCCAATGGAAGAGAGGCTTAACGGAAGCACTACATTCTTTACGGCATTTCTGCCCGAGAATGCATAATCACCGATCTCCGTTATACCATCAGGAATTGTAGCACCGTTTGCCGCAAGTACTACAGTAGTTCCATCAATAAGGCAATTGTCAACAACCGTGTATTTTGCATTATTTTCATCAACAAGAATAGCATTAAGCTTGCTGCTCTGACTGAATACAGACGCATCAACACTCTCTACAGTTGCGCCGAATGTAACTGTCTCAAGCTCGGGGAATCTGAAATTACCACCGACAGCAGCACCGGAATTGATGACAAGTGTTACAATCTTGTCTGTATACATATCAGCAAGAAGCCATGCGGGAACATCCGCTTCAGTAACAGAAGTGAAGTTCTTGAATGCGCCATCGCTGATCTTTCCTTCATCTGTAGCCGCTACCACCTTGAGGTATGTAACGTTCTTGAAGTTATCGATAAGCTCGCTTGTAATATCAGCATTGAGATTATTGATGGTAAGTCGTGTGAGATTAAGATTTGAGAATGCTACAAGAGCGGTCGCAGGAGCTTCAATA
This sequence comes from Clostridia bacterium, assembly GCA_017508665.1. Taxonomy (GTDB): domain Bacteria; phylum Bacillota; class Clostridia; order Oscillospirales; family CAG-272; genus UBA1740. Next base: position 3,857 of record JAFVYL010000025.1, read on the forward strand.
TCGGTTATACCGTCACATCCGATAAAGGCGTTGCTTCCTACTGTAACATCCTTAGCTATGATCACCTTATTCAATTCAAGACAATCCTTGAATGCATATGCCTCAATGTCTCCGCAGGTAACCTCAACTTCCTGAAGAGAGGCCTTGGAAATACTTACGATTGTATTTGCGGGCACTGCAGCCTTAGTCACCTTATCGCAGCCATCGAACGCCATAGGATCGATTGCAACAGCTTCTCCGACCTTGCCGTCACCCTCAACGCGTATCTCATCAAGCTGTGTGCAGTAAGAGAATGCAAACGCCTCAACCTTTACGCCAGCTGGGATACTTACACTCTTAATTGCCGAATGAGAGAAGGCGTAGGATTTAATTATCTCTACATCTTCGGGAATTTCATCCGTATTACCGCAGCCAAGGATCAAGGTCTTGGTATCCTTCTCTATTATACAGTTGTTTTTGGAAGAGTATTTTGCGTTTTCCGCATCTACAGTGATATTCTTAAGATTCGAGCATCCCTCAAAGACTTTATTGTCAATATCGGTAACATCCTTACCAATAGTAAGTGTCTCGAGTTTTTTCATATCTCTGATATAGTAGCAATCCACACTTCCCTCTGTGATGGTAAGAGTCTTAACGTTGGAATTACCATCTTTGTCCTTAGCGTTTGCTAAGGAACGTATAAATGCAGCTGGCATTGTTGCAATCTCAACCGCACCGCAAGCATCAAATGCATGGAAATCTACAGCCTTTACAAATGAGGGAATTGTAATATTTTTCAAACTGCCACATTCTGCAAACACCTTATATCCAACAGCACTAAGCTCACCGTCCGCCGCAAACTGCAGATTAGTAATCGCTGTATTTCTAAAGGCATAATCGCCAATATACGCAACAGTAGCGGGAATTACAAGTGCATTGGTGTTTTCTGCTACTTCATCAACCAATACATTTATAGATTTAAACTTCTTACATCCGTCAAATGCATTGTGTCCAATGGAGCTAAGCTTAGAAGAATTTGTAATAACAATGTGTGTAAGCTCTCCACAACCCGCAAAGGCACCGTTTCCAATCTGCTCAAGCTCATCGGGAAGTCCGACAAAAGCAAGCTTAGAGCATCCCACAAAGCATCCGTCTGCAAGCTGTGTTCCTGTTGTAATGTTTACTGTTTCAAGAACCGCTCGCGCCTTATCGATGAAGTAGCTGAGCCAATGCATCGGCACCTCAATATTTTTGAAGGCGTTGCATCCGCTGAATACGTCAACGTCATTATCAAACTCAAGCTCAGGATTGCCTATTGTCACATTCTCGAGATTCTTACAGCCTTCAAAGGAGCCCTCCTCGAGTTTTACAATGCTTGAAGGAATATATATGCTCTTCAAGTTAATACAACCTGCGAATGCATGCTTGGAAATAGAGCCAAGTTTCTTTGTCTCACCGAGTACAGTTATATCCTCATTTACTACACTGTTCATACAGCCCTGAACCAATCTCATGCTATGAGGAATGATAAGGCAGTTATCAACAACGATATATTTTGCATTATCTTCAGCTACGGTTATCTCTTTCAAAGATGTACAGCCGTAGAATGCCCCCTCTGTTATATTGGTCACAGTAGAAGGAATATTAAGGCTCTCAAGTTTTGTACAACCGACAAAAGCATACTTGCCGATGTTTTCGATACCGTTATAAATTACAGTCTTATAGCATCCTACTATAAGAGTCTCTACGGTTCCGTTTTCTTCACTTTCTTCCACTTTAACTATGCAGTTGGAATTGTTGCTGGTATAAACCTTATTATTAGCATCAACGGTTATTCTCTCAAGAGATAAGCAATATGTAAAGGCATCATCAGCAATCTCGGTAACCGAGGCAGGAATATGAATACTCTGAAGCTTAACAGCACCGCTGAACGATCTACCCTCGATGCTCTGAAGAGTCTCGGGAAGAGTTACCGAAACGAGATTTTCAGCTTTCTCGAACAATCCCTCGCCTATGCTTATTCCGGCATTAAGTTCTACTTTAACAAGAGTACTCTTATCCGCCCGTGCAACTACCCAAACAGGCGCTATGATCTCTGAAAGAGAAGGTGTATTATCGAAAATATTCGCACCTACATTCTCAGCAGTCACGGTTGCAGGAACGGTAATCTTCTTAAGATTTGTACAACCGGAAAACGCACCGTTTCCTATCTTGGTAACGGTCTGCGGGATAAATATACTCTCGATTTCGCTTCTTCCCGCAAAAGCTCCGTCAAGTATAGCCTCTACGCGGTATTCCTTTATGACATCACCGATTCTGATGGTACGCGTTTCAGGAATAATAACGTTAATCATCTCACCGTCTATTCCTTCAATGGCACAACCGTCAAGACTGGAGGGAGTTACAATGAAATCAGGTCCATCGTCAATTTCTACATAAGATGCAAATGCCTTCATATCACTTGTCGCCGGATTAATGATGAAATAATCCTTGTCAAGCTTTGCATTTGAATTTTCCTCACCAAGACACCAACCTATAAAATTATATCCGCTAAGTTCGGGAGCATTGGGTAATGCGATTTCACAATCGGATATTTTGATCTGTGTCTGTACCTCAGTTCCTGCTATCAAGGTCAATGTGTACTCGATTTTCTCATAACCTGCATAAGCGGTCATATCGCTTGTTGCCGGATTTGCAACGAAATAATCGGTATATAGCTTAACACCTGAGTCAACAGAATTTAGATACCAGCCCATAAAGCGGTATCCGGGAATCTCCGGAGCGTCAGGTAATACTACCGTCTCTCCCGATACTGTAATTGTTGACACACCTGTTCCGTCTTTATCGACGAATGTAAGCGTGTATTCTTGTGTTTTGTCTCTTCTGCAAGCCACAAGTCCAAGTGTTAGGACTACAGCAAGCAAGAGAATAATGAGTTTCTTAGTCATCGTACTATATCCTTCCTTAAAATTAATAACAAAGAAAAAATGCGCCCCGCAATGCAGAGCGCATCCTATAAACTCCCCGCATTGTCGCCAAACAATTTCCGTTACCAAATGATAGGAAAACGGAGAGTACGTATAGGTATAGTACTCCCATCATTTGGTAATTATTCAAAATTGTTTGGCAATTCTATTCTATCACCTTTTTTTTGCGTTGTCAATACATTTTATATTATTTACGCACCCAAATTGGAAGCTTTATAGGTGTAGCTAAGAATATTTATGGGAATCGATCACCAAAACGGACAAAACTTTACTAATCGTTAGTTTTGACAAAAATCTCTTGACAAATGCAAAGCTTTATGTTATAATGTACAAGCAATAAACGTTTCAGGTATATGCTTGCGATGGGGCAAGCGTCTCTACAAACCACCTTAATGGTTGTCTACCGGTTTTTCACCGAGTAGACTTTTTTGTTTTTTTAGGAGAAATTATGAACATCTATCTTGAAATTTTCGGTTATATAGGAACAGCTCTCGTCATATTATCTATGATGATGAAATCAATGAATAAGCTCCGCGCTGTAAATATAGCGGGCGGTACGATCAGTATGATCTACTCTATCTTCTACCATGCGTGGCCGATAGTTATAATGAACGCCTGCCTTATATCCATTAACACCGTACAGTTACTTAGGGTATATTTAGAAAAGTGTAAGTGGAGCAATCAAGAATTGGGAAAGGAATAAACTATGAAGCTTATAATAGACAACAAAAAATGTGAAGCTCTCCCGGGAGAGTCACTCTACGACATCACAAAAAGACTCGGATTTGTAAACGGTAAGCTGTCAAATGACCCCATCGCGGCAAAGATATCCGGTAGAGTCTTTACTCTCGGATACGTTCCGGTACGTGAAAAAGACGTAACACCTGAGAGACGGACGATACGCACAGCGATAGGTGCGTCAGGCGGCGTCGTAAAGCTGCTGAGATACTCAGATCCGCAAGGACGTGAGGCATATATGCGTACAGCACAGTTCGTCATTTTCCTTGCTATAGAGACACTCTGGCCAAGCGCAACTGCCAGAATGAGTTGCACGGTCGGAACAGGCGTTTATTTCAAGATAACTGATGCGCCCGACTTCTCTGTCGAGAAGCTCAGAGAAAAGATCGATGAGATCGTCGCCTCGGATCTTCCTCTGGTGAGAAGAAAGATACCTACCGCTGATGCTATCGCATACTATGAAAAGCGAGGCTTCACAGACAAGGCAAATCTTCTCAAATACAGAAAAAATTCTACGTTTAAAATATACGAGAGCGGTGACTTTAAGGACTATTTCTACGGCGAAATGGCGCCTTCTACCTCGCTTTTGCGTTCGTTTGATATTATCCCCTCCGAGGAAGGCTTTATCTTCATACTTCCTGATATAAAAAACCCTGATAAGATATCGGAATTCCACGACAGTCCCAATTTCTTCAGCGTTTATACAGAAGGCAAAGACTGGGGAGAGCTGATGGGGTGCGAGACGGTATCCGATCTCAACGAGCTTGTTAAAAGCGGTAAGATACGAGAGCTGATCCGTGTAAATGAGGCGCTCCATGAGAAGAAATTTTCGGAAATAGCGGATATGATATGTGAGCGCGGAGCAAAAGCAGTCATGCTTGCAGGACCGAGCTCGTCCGGCAAAACCACCTCAGCCAACAGACTTGCTACACAGCTCAGAGTTCACGGCAAGCAGCCGATACTTATGAGCCTCGACGACTACTACATCGACAGAGATAAGATCGCTCCCGGTCCTGACGGTACTATAGATCTCGAGCATATCAACACTATTGACACAGAGCTCTTCGGCATACACTTAAAGCAGCTCTTTGACGGCGAGGAGATCGAGCTTCCCACCTTCAACTTTAAGAAGGGCAAGCGTGAGTGGTGCGGACACAAGCTGAAGCTTACCGAAAGAACGGTAATCATCGTAGAAGGCCTACACGGACTCAACCCGAGTCTTCTGCCGGTCGACCTTGATCCGAGGTTTGTTTTCAGACTCTACGTTACACCTCTTTTAGCTCTCAACCTCGACGATCATAACAGGATTCCGTCTAGCTATTTAAGGCTTTTACGCCGCACGGTACGTGACTTCGAGTCGCGTGGATCATCTGTACAGAAAACTCTCTCTATGTGGGATTCTGTAAGACGCGGTGAGGAAAGATGGATATATCCCTTCCAGGAAAACGCAGACGTTATCCTCAACAGCTCTACCCTCTACGAGCTGTGCGTGATCAAGAAGCATATCTATCCCCTGCTCACTCCCATCGATGCATCGGATGAGTGCTACGACCAGGTGCGCGCTATGGTAAAGGTGCTTAACTACGTGCTTGAGGCAGACGTTGATGACGAGATTCCTCCGACAAGTATAGTCCGCGAATTCATCGGCGGAAACAGTTTCTATAAATAATAAATAAAGATCCCCCCGTCAAACGGGGGGTATTTCAGTTTCGGGTAAAACCCTAAATGTTACTGGCTACGCACAAGTGCGTTTTAGATTGGCCTGCCAGCCATGCAACTTTTACTTACTACCCATAAATGGGTCCCGTGGA
>JAFVYL010000026.1 GCA_017508665.1 Clostridia bacterium
CCTGTGCCCTCATCTCCTTGCAGTAGTCGATCTTGGACTCGTCAAGAAGAGACTTACCTACGCCATAGCCCATTGCAGCATTGAAGGTATATGCCATACCGCCGCCGATGATAAGGGTGTCAACCTTGGTAAGAAGGTTGTCAATAACATTGAGCTTATCAGCAACCTTTGCGCCGCCGAGAATAGCAACGAAGGGTCTCTCGGGAGTCTGAAGAGCCTTACCCATTACGGAAATTTCCTTCTGGATGAGGTAACCGCAAACTGCAGGAATGTAATCTGCAACGCCTGCTGTAGAAGCGTGAGCTCTGTGAGCCGCACCGAAAGCATCGTTTACAAAGAGATCTGCGTAATCAGCAAGAGCCTTTGCAAGATCTGCGCCGTTCTTGGTCTCGCGAGCATCGAATCTGGTGTTCTCAAGGAGAACTGCATGACCGGGCTCGAGAGCAGCCACCTTAGCCTTTGCATCCTCGCCTACGATATCCTCAGCGAAGGTTACAAGCTCTGCGCCAAGGAGCTCGTTGAGTCTTGCGCATACGGGCTTAAGGGTGAGCTTTTTCTTGTCGGAAACGAGCGCCTTTGCAAGGTACTCTGCAGTAGCAGCTGCCTGCTCCTCTGCGGGGAGAGCCTCAACTGCCTTCTTTTCCTTCTTGGTAAGACCAAATCCCTCGGTGAGAATGCTGTGGGGCTTACCCATGTGAGAGCAAAGGATAACCTTTGCGCCATTATTAAGAAGATACTGAACGGTAGGAAGTGCGCCTACAATTCTCTTGTCTGAGGTGATAACACCGTCCTTCATAGGTACGTTAAAGTCGCAGCGAACAAGGACTGTTTTGCCGGACACTTCAACGTCTTCAATAGTTTTCTTGTTGTAAGTTGCCATTTTAGATAACTCCTTTTATATAAAATTTATTATAACACTTGGCTGTGCGAGAATTTCCCAATCCTCGCCAAATATCATATTAACATAAATATTTTAATAAGTCAATGATTTTGTTAAAAAATAAACGAATTTTAAATATAGAAACGGAGCAACCGACGCGGTTGCTCCGTTTTTTATATTTTATTCTACCAAATATTTTCGCCACGCTCAAGCTTATCCACAAGATAGAGCATACGGGGCAGGTGGAACGGTCCCTTTGAGAAATTGCCCTTTAGTGTATTGGCGCGAGTACCGTCGTAGTGCATATAGCCGAACCACTCGCCGTGTTCAGTATCTAGATAACGCTCAAAGCACCAATCCCGTAGTGCCTTGAAGTCACGAAGATATTTATCCTCGCCAAAAACGTTATAGCACAGAAGGTTAGCTATAATCGCCTCGCACTGCGGCCACCATATCTTCATATCCCACTCGAGCTGTGTGGGAGGATTTCCGTCACAATCGCAAAAGGCGATAATACCGCCGTCGCGGTAGCCAAGCTTCATTGAAATATCGATTATTTCTTTCGCTTTCTGTTTGTAATTGTCGTTATTTTGATACACGCCCTCGGACATCAAGAACCATGCGGCCTCAAGCGAGTGACCGGGATTAATCTCGCGTCCGTTCGGAGCATTGATAAATTCGCCGTTAAGTCCGACGTTCTCGAGAAGTCCTTTGTCCTCAATAAAGTGAACTAAAATCTCATCTGCGCACTCCTTGGCTATCGCGTCATATCTCGCGTGTTCGACCTTGCGAAGTACCTGGGCGACAGAGAGCATTATCATGGACGGACCGAGAGCCTTGGTCTCGGGAACGGGAGGATTCACCGAAGGGAGTCTTGCTAAATCTTCTTTATAAAGTCGGTATGCGATGTCAAAATACTTCTCGGCATTTTTCCACGCATCGCGCTTGCCTGTGGCTATGTAGTACTCCGCGCATCCGATAGCCGCGAAGGTCTCGCTGTAATACGCATTATCTACAACGAGAGCTCTGCCGTCGCGCGATGCAATAAACGGTAATCTTCCGCTTTCATCAAGCTCACACTTAGGAAGGAAGTTATACATATTCTCGGCAATTTTAAGATATTCCTCGTTTTTGTCGAGCTCGGTATAGGCGAGTGAATAGGTGTACAGAGTTCTGCCGGCAAACCAGACGTTCTTATCGGTTCCGTATACCCCGCCCTCGCGGTCAATCATATTATAGAGTCCACCGCAATCATAATCGATAGCATGTTTCATCCAGAAAGGCAGGACATTGTTAAGAAGAAAATTTCTCATAGCAAGCTCCTTAAAGAGTTTTATGAATGAATTATAACACACATCACCGCTCTTTTCAAGTAAAGTCGGAGAAATACCTTGACTATTTTTCTTTCGCGGTATAGAATATATGTAAAAGCGGAAGGAGGCACGCCATAGTGAAAATAAGGGTCCCTGATTATTTTGTAAATTTCAAGTGTATAGCGGACAAGTGTCTTGACTGCTGTTGTATTGGCTGGGAAATCGACATAGACGATAAAACAAGGACGAAATATTCCCAAATAAGCGGTGAAATAGGACACGAAATAGCCGAAAAAACTCAACACGGTTGCTTTACTCTTGCAGAAAACGGCAGATGCGCCTTTCTTGACGATAAAGGACTGTGTCGCATAATATGTGCGCTTGGCGATGAGTATTTATGTGATATATGTCGCGAGCATCCGAGATATTACGGTGTAGGCAAAGACGGAATAGAGGGTGGACTTGGACTTGGTTGCGAGGAAGCTGCAAGAATGATACTATCGCTTAAAGAACTTCCGAGCTATACCGAGATAAATAGACATATTCCCTATTCCGACGATGACGAATATGCAGATGTTAACGAACATTTCCGAGAGCTTCTCTTTAACAATGTATTCACAGGCAAAATAGAAGAGGTTACAGGTGCTTTTGCAGAGTATGCAACGCTTTCCGACGAGGTTGCCTTTGAGATATCCACGACGGGAAAAAAGGTTGATATACCAAAGCTCACTATCACTCCTATTAAAAATGAGCGTTTAGAAAAACTATACACAGGGTTCTTCAAAATACTTTCCGAATGTGAATTGCTCAATGACAATGCAAGGAAGCTTATCGAACGCGCAAGCAGAATACGAATATCCGATGCATTGAAGGTTGCGGACAAAACAAGAGGTATATTCTACTACTTTACCCATAGATATGTAAGAGAGGGTGTCTTGGACATCTCACTCGGGCAAAGAATACTCTTTGCGCTTGTATCAGCTCTTGCTATCTCCGCTCTATCACTGGTGAATCCCGCAGATGATAGTATAATAAGAAGCGCGGTTTTTTATTCCAAGAATATAGAATACTCTACCGATAATGTAGATATGATTTTAGATAGATTAAGCGATTTTTTGTGAACTATAGTTTTCTAAAAAGCGTAAAGCGAGGATGCCGAAAGCATCCTCGCTTCTTTATTGTGGGATCAGTTTTTGATATCCTTCTTTGTATATTTTGTAAACGCGAGAGCTACACCGAGTCCGCCGAGTAATACGCCTATTATCACAGGTAAGATCTCTATTTTTGCATTCTCGATAATATAGCCGCTGTTAGCGTATCCGAAGGGAGTAATCTTACCGATAAACTCAAGTCCGTCGGCAAGATTGGAAAGTATATTAAGGAAATAAAGACCAAAGGATACGCCTATACCTATACCTATCGTGTTACCGCTGAAGAGTGCGGAAAGCCCAAACGTGATAGCTGTAATCTCAAGCTGTGCGATAAGATTTGCCACAAATATAAGTGCTATCTTGCCGGCATCTGCCTCCACACCGATCGCTAATATAGCAAGCGTGCTGACAAGAACACATGCGAGGTTTACCACGATCACGTGGAATGCGGCAAACATAAGCTTCTCTGCCACGATACGCCTTCTTGTTACCGGCATTGTGAGAAGAAGCTCCGCCGTGCCGTCACGCTCTTCCTTTGAAAGTGCAGTGATACCGACAATGCCCGCAAGAAGTGCGCCGCCAAGTCCAAGTGTGTTTCCGATCTCAACTCCGAAATAACCCATAAACTCACCGAAATTGAGCGTATCCATACCGAAGGCCTCGGTAAATGATCCCATATCCGAGAACATCGCGCCGAGATCACCCATTTGCGACTGCATCTCCGGATAGATAAATACACAAATGCCAAGCATCCATGAAAGAGCAACTGACCAGATTATAAGAGAAAGCTTATTTCTTCTGATCTCATGCAAGAAAAGTGTGAATTTCATTTACTCAGCCTCCCTTACATAGTAGTTCATAAATATTTCATCAAGCTCCGGGTCGGATATGTTTACGTCGGATACCTCAAGCTCGGAGAGTGCGCGGAGCAGCTCCTTGACCTCACCGCTGTAGAGGAATGTAAGTTGATCAGAGTCAATTCTTACGTCCTCTATGCCGAGAATCTGCGGTGCAGCGCTCGCCCCTTTTACGCTAACCTTTTTTACTCCCGTGTGAGCAAGATTTTCAACAGTATCGAGAAGAACAAGTCTGCCTCCCCGAATGATTCCCGCAGATCTGCAGTACTTCTTTATCTCCGAGAGTACGTGTGATGAAAGGAAGACTGTCGCACCTTCATCGTTTCTCTCCTTGAGTATAGCAAAAAATTCCTGCTGAATAAGCGGATCAAGACCGCTTGTAGGCTCATCAAGAATATATAAACGCGGTCTGTGCTGTAGAGCGCAAACTATACCAACCTTCTTTTTGTTGCCAAGCGAGAGTTCACTTACGCGTCTATCCATATCAAGATCAAGTCTCTTAGCAAGCTCCTCGGCCTCAGAATCACAGTTAAGACCGCGCATTTTTGCCGAAAATCTCAGCACGTCCCTAACCTTCATGCCGCTCCAAAAATCAGCCTCCGCAGGGAGATAACCTATTTCGCGCAGGTTATCTATCCTACACTCAACTATATCTCTTCCGAATATCTCAGCCGTACCCGATGTGGGGGATATAAGTCCGAGAAGGGTACGTATCAGAGTAGATTTGCCGGCGCCGTTAGGGCCTATAAATCCAAAAAACTCGCCCTCTCTGACGCTGAGAGACACGCTGTCTATACCGCGCACCTCACCGTAATATTTAGTCAAAGTATGAGTTTCTATTGCTTTCATTATATCACTCCTTGTTTACGTACTCTAAAAGTGTCTCGTAAAGTCTGAGCGTATCCTCTGTCGTCTTATCTGCTATAACTATTACCTCATCACCAACAAAAATGATTACGGCAGCATTGCTATTTGTATAGGTATAACGTGTATAGTTGCCAAATTCATCATTTCTGAACTGTCCGTAAAGAAGTCTAGGAGAGCCGTAACCCATAACACGGCTACCGGGTACCTTCTCTCCTCTGTAGTATATTTCCGCTTCCTTAAGCTCGGAATACTGAAGCTCAATACCGCCGCCAAACGTGGGCTTAATTTTAAGCTCGGAGTCGGTAAAGGTATACTTTATATTGCCCGTTGTCATAAGCACGCAGACAAGTAAGATCACTGAAACAGATGTAATTATAATTGCCGCAACACCGCGCTTTCCCATTACCTTCTCGAGCTTGTAGTCCTCCTCGGTAGCCTCGCCCGATTCTATCTGTCTTCTGTAGAACCGATAAGAGTAAACCGTTGGGATAACCACTATAAATACGAGCATAACCGCCAAAGATATAAATGTTATCTTGGTAGGAAGAAATGCGGTAAGGAATGACAGAATACCTGCTATAACAAAGAGCTTTCCGCCGAGACGGTGAGTCGCAACCCAGTTGTCATCATTAGCTATTGTCCACTTAAGCTTGATACCGAAGGTGCGGTTGCGCTTAGCCTTGGGCAAATAGTTACCCATAACTATGAAGGAAACACCGAGAAGCACAGCGCAGATAAGATTTACGTCAAAATCCAAGCCGAGCATAATAGCTATAAATATAGCACTTATATATACGGAAATTGCAGGAATAATGAAGAATACTATATTCTCAATCTTCTTGCTCTGCTTCACAGGATCAATATATCTTGTCAATATGAGGAGTCCGGTATGAAGCGCAGCTAAAATGAGCGGCATTAGCCAAGTGAAATACCACGCCCCCTTAATTGCGTTTTCAATGCTCCCTTTAATAAATAAAGTCACAAAAGACGGAATTAGTATAACTATCAAAGAGATAATATATTTAATCTTGTTTTCCTTAATCATTTCCCTTTTCTCCTTTCAGATTAGTTATCCATAGCATTATGTCCTCAAGCACAGAGGTATTAAGCTCATAGAAAATATATTTCCCCTCTCGAGAGTCGCGTATCAGATCGGCTTCCTTGAGCACAGCGAGATGACGTGATATCGAAGCACCCGTAACCTCAAAATGCGACACAATATCCCCGGCGGACATTCGCCCCGACTTGAGTATACTGAGTATCTCACGCCTTATCGGATCGGAAAGCGCCCTGAGAGTGTTTTGCAGACTCATATGATCTCCTTTCATATTTTATTCAAATAGTAATAGCAAGGGTCATTTAACGTTTAACCTAATTGTTAAATGTATTATATCATAAGCCTACGTGTTTGTCAAGAGGAAAATTAAGTAAGAGCAAGAATAGAAGGATTTTCCTTTTACTCTTGCTCTTTATCCATAGATTTAATTGTTATGTTCTGCGTTTTTTGCTTAAAATTTAGATATAATCTTTATTTTAATTAATCACATAAATTATTCAGTTACTTCCCATTCGCAGATGAAGTATTGAACAAAAAGAGGTTGAAGATCATTCCACTTTCCAAAGTTTTGCCAGTTTATTTCAGCAAAGAACTCTACACCTTGACCGTTAGTTGGTTCACCCGGATACCAATTAGCATAATCAAACTCCTCATCGGTTATCCACTGCCATTTTACACCATCCATGTACGCACCAATCCATGCACGCGCTGTGAAGCTTTGCGAATTCATATAAGTTTCAATAAATGTCTGTTCTTCTTCGGAAGTTATGGTAACAAGATGACCTCCGAGGTTATTGCAGTATGTATATGCATCGAACCAAGAGAGATTTACATTAAATATCTTGTAAATTCGTCCATCATACATAGCCGCATTACAATGCTCACAAAGGGTAACGCCCTTAGCTTCATCAAATATGAAATTGTGTTCGAGTTGAGTAATTGTTTCAGTTTCTTCAAGACCGCAGTGAGTGCAGAATCTGTATTGCTCACCGTCACCGTAGCAAGTAGCCTCGGTAACAGTTTCCCACTCTGTGAAGAAGTGCTCGGTTTCAACTATATCAAGCTCCCATTCGCAGATTATACCTGAGCTATTGTATTTAGAAAGCCTTATTTTGTTTGCATCTAAGTCATTCCACTGACCGGAAACTTCATTAGAATTTGCAGAATATACATTCATAAACCACTCAATACCACCGGCATTATCAGGCATTCTATTATACCAGTTGGTATATACAAATTCTTCACCGGTTATCCAGCTCCACTGGCTGTTAGTCTTGATTCCGCCAATCCAGTAAATGGGTTCAATTGCTGTTGCCATCATATCGGTAATGATCGATTGCTCTTTCTCTGATGTTATGGTTGCTAAATGACCGCCTAAGCTATCACATATCTTATAAGCATCATACCATGTTACCGATTGATCTATAACCGCATACAGATGTCCTTTGAAAATTCTCGCGTCACAATGCTCACAAGCGTAAAGCTTTGTTTCTTCGTCCTGTATGAACTTATGCTCAAGAGTTTCGATATTGATGTTTTCCTTGATTTTGCAAGTAGAGCAGGTTCTTGTCTTTTCGCCTTCTGTAAAGCAGCCGGGCTCTGTAACTACTGTCCACTCACCGTAATTGTGCATTTGCGGAGCAACTGCCTGAGCAACAATTACAGTATTACATACCGAGCAGTGTTTACCCTCTGTAAGACCTGTTGTGGTGCAAGTGGGGGTTACCGCACTGTCTATAACCTCAGTGTGTCCAAGAGCAGGAATTTTCTCCTGTGCAACTATAGTTTCACCGCACTTTGCACAGTGCTTACCTTCTGTAAGACCGCTTTCGGTACAAGTAGCTGCAACAGCGGCATCAGTAACCATGTCCTTATGCTTACACGGGAAAACTTTGTTCGTAAGCTTGCAAGAGCTAAGACACGCGATGCAAGCTATGAGAACAATCATAACGAGTAAAAGTTTTTTCATTTTCTTTCTCCTATTAGTATATTTCGTCTATAATTAGTAAAAAAAATACTATTACATTGGTATTATATTATATTTTTTACTATTTTTCAATAGTTTTAGTAAAAATTGCTATAATTTATTCATAATAAACTATTTTCGGAGATAACATTTATGAAAATCGGTGAGAAAATAAGAGCCGCAAGAGAAGATATGGATCTTTCACAAGAAGAGGTTTCCAGCCTCATTCCAATAAATCAATCAAGCTATTCAAAAATAGAGCGCGACATTCAAGAGCCTAATTTGGAACAGCTTCGTCGAATATGTCAAATACTGAAACTTGATCCTGCATATTTACTAATGCTTGATAAATTCGAGAACACCAATAATGAAGATCTCCTTTTTGCGAAAGAGATTAAAAACTTGTATCAAAGAATATACAAAAATAAGACTCCCGATTAACTTCAGGAGTCTTATTTTTAGTTTTATAAATGATTCTATATCATTATACTGTCTATTTACCCGCTATGCTCATGTCGGGAACGAACACATCAGGGGAACAGAATCCGGTGAAACCGGTGGTAACGCCACGCTCAAGCTTGTTGCCGAGAGCCGCTATATTTTTAAGAAGATCGAAGAAATTGCCGGCTATGGTAAATGACTTTACAACCTCGCACTTCTTTCCTCCGCGGATCATAAAGCCGGCGGACTGGAGTGAGAAATCACCGCTTACAGGGTTTGCGCCTGCGTGCAGACCGTTGATCTCGGTGATGAAAATGCCATCACCTGCAAGAGCAAAGAGTTCGTCCTGAGTCTTGTCACCGGGCTCAATAGCAAATGAGTAGGGGCGTACTCCGATGGGTGATGAGTATCCCGCCTTGGATGCGTTGGCAGTGGTTTCCTTACCCATAGCGAGAGCCGTCTCTCTGTTGTGAAGAAATGTCTTAAGAACACCCGCATCAACAACGGATTTGCGATGAGTAGCAACGCCCTCAGCATCAAAGTTTGTTCCTACAGCATTTCCCTCTCTCTGAGGATCATCGGTAATCGTCACAATATCAGATGCTATCTTCTCACCCTCAAGGCCCTTGAGTCTTGACATACCGTCAATAACAGCCTTAGCTGAAAAAGCATTTGAGAATACGGAAAGAAGCGAACGCATCTTGTCTCCGCTAAATACGACGTTGTATTTTCCGGAGGGTACACTACCCGCTCCAATCTTTGCGAGTGCCTCGCTGACAGCCTCATCAACAACCTCGGTAACTGTCTGATCTCCCTCAAGACTCTTAAAGGAATAGTCAACCTGATTCTCACCGTCAACACATACGACCGCCTCGCCTACAAGCAGATTCGCTCCGCATTCCAATGAAAGATCTACACCGTGAGAATTAAAGAGTCTTACGGTAGTACCCGCGCTGACAGCAGAGGAGGAAGTTCCCTCCTTAACAGCAGGATCCTTAGCAAAGAGTGCCTCGCCCGTCTTGATAGCATAAGCTTTAAGCTCAGCCGCAGAAAGAAGCTCTATCTTAGGCATTTTAAGTTCCTCATAGCTCGGAGAACCTGCAAAGATGCCTACCGTGTCAGGTTTTTCGGTCGCATATGCATTTGCCTTAGCTCTGAGAGGAAGCTCCTTCATCTCTGTCTCAGTCATCAATTCTGTTGATGCATATCCCATCTTTCCGTCTACGGCAACACGAAGACAAAGGCCGCCGCTGCTCGATGAGGAGAAGGAATTTACTTCCTTGTTGAGAGTATCAACAGAGGTACTCTCATCGCTCATATAATATATCTCATACTCGGTGATGCCTATCTCAGAAAGAGCTGCAACAAGAGTATTCTTTAATACGTCAAAGTTCATTTATCTGCCTCCTACTGTGATTTTGGATACACGGATAAGCGGCTGTCCTACGTCTGTAGGAACACTGCCTGAGGAAGAACCGCACATACCCTGACCTGTGGCGAGATTCTGACCTACCATGTCGATATCCTGGATTATCTGTGAGCCGTTGCCGATAAGCGATGCACCGCGCACAGCCTCACATATCTTACCGTTTCTGACTATGTATCCCTCGTTGACCGCAAAGTTAAAGTCACCTGTCAAGGGGTTGACCGATCCGCCGCCCATCGACTTAGCATAGAGTCCGTACTCTATGGATGCGATAATATCCTCGTTCTTATCAGGACCGTTGTCAATGAAGGTATTGGTCATACGGGAGGTAGGTTCGTAAGCATAGCTCTCACGACGTCCGTTACCCGTCATAGGCATACCCATTCTGCGTGATCCGAGACGGTCTATCATATAGCTCTTGAGTACACCGTTCTCAATAAGTACGTTGCGCTGTGTGGGATGTCCCTCGTCATCAATGTTGACAGAGCCCCAAGCACCGGGAATAGTACCGTCATCTATAGCAGTCACCTTCTCATTTGCAATCTTCTGACCGAGCTTGCCGCACATCTGAGAGCAGCCTGTACCTACAGAGGTAGCCTCAAGAGAATGACCGCAGGCCTCGTGGAAGATTACACCACCAAAGCCGGACTCGATAGCAACGGGCATCTGACCTGCCGAGCAGTAAACTGCACCGAGGTTAACGATAGCCTGTCTTGCCGCCTCAGTGCCTATATCCTCAGGCTTGAACATCTCAAAGAGCTCAAGTCCCATACCGCGTCCGGGCGAACAAGAGCCTGACTGAGTCTCAGAGCCGTCTGCAGCGATAGCGCTGACCGCCATACGTGTGCGGATATGTCTGTCGGTAGTGAGAAGGCCCTCAGTATTAGCGATCTCAATGGTATGGTCAACAGTAATAAGGTTTCCTGCCGCCTGAACTATGCGCTTGTCATACGCCTTTGCGCTCGAGCAAGCAAGCTTAAGAAGGTCGGATTTGTATCCCATATCCGCAGTCGAGGGAACGATGCGTACGGGATGAATATTCGGGAATACACGCTCGGTGAGAACAACGTTCTGTCCCTCTCCGATCTCTCCCATAGCCTCAGCAACCGCTTTAGCGCACTTTACAAGTCCGGAGGGAGTCGTGTCTGAGGTTGATCCGTAAACGGTAGACGTGCCGCGGAATGCGCGGATACCTACGCCTGATACCACCTCATCTGTGATGGATTCAATTCGCTCATTCATAAGAGCAATTCTGCCGTTGCGCGTGTACTCACAGTAAACCTCGGCAAAATCTGCTCCACCGGAGAGTGCTATGCCGAGAATCTGTTCATATAGTCTTTTTTCTAACATATTTTACCTTTCCCGACCGAATGGCCGTTTTAATTTTAAAAATTACTTCTATTATATAAGAAAAATATTGACAATTCAAGTCTTATGTACATTTATATTAGTCTAATATATAATACGGATATTAATTATCTTAATACCCCAACCAAAGCAATCCGACAGTGACTAATACAAATTGTCGAGTAAAACAAAATTCCCTCTCAAAAGTTGTTGACATATGTATCTTTTCGTGATATAATAATAAAAAACATTTGAGGAGGAAAAATGGCAGAAAGAAAAGAAGACATTAGGATTGTAAAAACAAGAAAAGCACTCACGGATGCTTTTTTTGATATGCTTACTGAAATGCCTCTGGATGAAGTTACAGTAAACGATCTGTGTGAAAGAGCAGATGTCAGACGTGCGACATTCTACAAGCACTTCAAGGACAAGATGGACTTTATCACATATCTGATAAAAGATATACGGGCTCGCTTCGACCGTGAGGTGTGGCAAGCTGATCTCAAGACCACGATAACAAAGGAATACTACATACAGTATGCCGAAGCAATAATAACCTATTTGCTCGAGCGCGACGCGGCAATTAAGAACATAATAGATTCTCCCGTGCGTTCTGCGTTCTTCGACCTCTTCTTACACGAAAACTATGAGGATACGGTAAGACGTCTTGAAGCAAGTGAAGAGTTCGGTGTACCCCTTATAGCTCCGCCTAAAATTATGGCGAGTATGATCGTCGCAGGTATCGCACATCCTATCATAAAATGGTTTGATTCAGATGAGAGATGCTCGGTTGACGATCTGCTGAAATACATCTACCGCTTCATCGAAAAGATGTTCGATTAAGAGTATTTTGTAAATAACAGTTATAAAAAAATAGACAAAGCAGCTACTTAAGGATCTGATCCGCAGGTAACTGCTTTGTCGTTTTTTAGATTTTACCAAAGACATGATCTATTAATGGAATAAAACAAAAAACGCATTAACATACTCTTGACGTGAGAAGTCATGTTAGTGCGTTTTTTACAAGTAAAAGGTGTGGTTATAATATCGGAAGTTCACTTACGTGCATCGCTTCCGCTGTAAGCCGCCCCTTAGTTCTTATGAAGTTACGGGCAGCTTGGCAGGGTCTTCCTTGTGCTTGCGAAGCTCGATAGCGACAAGAATGAACGCTGTAGCAAACGTAAGTGCCCATGATACGGGATAAGAAATATATATACTCTCAAGAGTAAGGAAGTATTCAAACACCGTGAGAAGCCAAACCACGCGCAATAGACATACGCCGAGCAACGAGATAACGGCCGAAGTAATCGACTTGCCAAATCCGCGGAGAATACCGCAAGCTATCTCCATCCAAGCCAATATGAAATACGGCATGGTCTCACACCTCAGTTTGGTCATAGCGGCATCGTAAGCAATGCCTGCGAGTCCCTCTCCGTCAACTACACCGTAAAGTGCGAGAAGCTGACGGTTGAAGATTAGAATTGCCAAACTGAATATGATAGCGACAAGAGTCGTCAGAGCATAAGAGGCGTACATAATCTTCTTGACTCTGTTGTATTTACCCGCACCGACGTTCTGACTTGAAAATGCAATAGCTGCCTGACAAACGGAATTCGTAGCGGTGTAAATGAAGCCGTTAAGGTTGGAAACCGCGGCGTTGCCCTCGACGACAGGCTCGTAAACGCTTCCGGGAGAGAGAATATCATTCACACGGAGCACAGAGGACTGTATCATCATATTTGAGAATGAGAAGAGCGCGCTCTGAAGTCCCGCCGGTAATCCAATGCGTATTATGTCACGCAGAGCTCTTCTGTCAATGCGAAGCAACTTTGGGGAGAAGCGGCAATCATCATCACTTTTTGAAAGGAAATAGATAAGTGCAAATGCCGACGCGCCGTTGGAAATAACGGTAGCCCAAGCAACACCGTCAACTGACATGCCAAAGAGAAGAACAAACATGAGATTGAGAAGCACGTTCGCAAATCCCGAGGTCATGAGGATGTATAAGGGAGTTTTTGTATCTCCTTTAGCGCGGAATATAGCAATGGAATAGTTGGTCAATGCTAAAAACGGCGCACCGGCAAAATATATACGTGTGTAAAGAGTTGCGAGCTCCAGCAAGTTGTCCTTTGCTCCCATAAGGCTAAGCACAGGCTTGGATATAGCAAATCCAATAGCACCACCGAAAACACCAACCAGTACGGCGAGGATCAGTGAGGTATGAACAACACTCGATACCTGACGCGCATCCTTTGCGCCTATGCGCTGTGCTATAACTACGTTTGCTCCGACTGATAATCCGATAAATAAGTTCAGCACCAGGTTAACGAATGCCGCCGTCATTCCTATTGCGCCAACGGAATTTGCCTCGTGAGACATGCTCACGATCATCATATCCGCCGCGTTATACGTAACCTGCAACAGATTTGTCGCCAACACCGGCAGAACAAACAAAATAATTTTACCGAGGATCGGCCCCTCGGTCATATCAATATTTTTACTTGATACCCTTCTCATTTTCTATGCTTTTCACCGAAAAGCCATAAAGTTCTATTTATTGCTTGAGGTAATAAAAATAATACTTACCTGCTTGATAATGTGCTAAAAATACGATACATTTGAAGAATGTACCACAAATATGCACAGAGATTATGGGCAGTTTTTGAATCAGATTACGGCTTATTCGTACCGAAGCAATAGTTGCCTATTGCGAGCTTGTACGAAAAGGCGCGATACGTTTAAAAAATGCAACTCAAATACATGCAGAGATTATGGGCAGTTTTTGAATCAGATTACGGCTTATTCGTACCGAAGCAATAGTTGCCTATTGCGAGCTTGTACGAAAAGGCGCGATACATTTAAAAAATGCAATTCAAATACGCACAGAGATTATGGGCAGTTTTTGAATCAGATTGCGGTTTCTTTGTGCCGAAGCAATAGTTACCTATTGCGAGTTTGCACAAAAAGGCGCGATATGATCAAAAAATGCCCATAAGATCAATGTTTAATATTCAGCGTTGCCTACAGTTCTGGGATAAGGAATGACGTCGCGGATGTTGGATACGCCTGTGAGATACATTATGATACGCTCGAAGCCGAGACCGTAGCCTGCATGCTTAGTACCGCCGTACTTACGGAGATTGAGATACCACCAATAGTCCTCCTCAGAGAGCTGAAGCTCTGCCATACGGCTCTTCAGCACATCTATTCTCTCCTCACGCTGAGAACCGCCGATGATCTCACCGACACCGGGAACGAGGAGGTCCATAGCAGCAACTGTCTTACCGTCATCGTTGAGTCGCATATAGAACGCCTTGATATCCTTGGGGTAATCTACAAGGAAGATAGGCTTCTTGTATACCTGCTCTGTGAGGTATCTCTCGTGCTCGGTCTGAAGGTCAACACCCCAGTATACAGGATACTTGAACTCAGCACCGGACTTAAGAAGAACGTCAATAGCCTCGGTGTAGGTCACCTTTGCGTAATCAGCGTTGCGAAGTGCGGTGAGTCTCTCGAGGAGACCCTTGTCCACAAAGCTGTTGAAGAAGCTAAGCTCAGCCTGGCAGTTATCCATTACGTGGTTGATGATATACTTTATCATATCCCACGCGAGCTGCATATTGTCGTTGAGATCAGCAAACGCGATCTCAGGCTCTATCATCCAGAACTCTGCCGCATGACGCGCAGTGTTGGAGTTCTCGGCTCTGAATGTAGGACCGAAGGTATAGATGTTACCGAATGCCATAGCGTAGGTCTCGCCCTCGAGCTGACCGGAAACCGTAAGGTTTGTGCTCTTGCCGAAGAAGTCCTGAGAGAAGTCTACCTTACCGTCCTCGCCCTTGGGAAGATTATCAAGATCAAGGGTGGTAACACGGAACATCTCACCTGCGCCCTCTGCATCGGATCCGGTGATGATGGGAGTATGAACGTATACGAAGCCACGGCTGTGGAAGAACGAATGGATAGCATATGCTACCTCAGAACGAACTCTGTATACCGCGGAGAAGAGGTTGGTTCTCGGGCGGAGATAAGCCTGCTCACGAAGATACTCAACAGTATGACGCTTAGGCTGGATGGGATAGTCGGGAGTGGAAGTGCCTTCAACCTCTACCTTCTCAGCCTTGAGCTCCATAGGCTGCTTTGCGCCGGGAGTGAGAACAATAGTACCGGTAACTACAAGTGCCGCGCCAACATTCTGTGCCGCTATCTCATCATAGTTGTCTATCTTATCTCTCTCGAAAACGACCTGAATGCCCTTGAAGTGAGAGCCATCGTTAAGATCAATAAATCCGAACGCCTTGGAATCTCTGAGGTTTCTCACCCAACCGCCGACGGTTACAGTCTTGCCACCGTAGGATTCCATATCGGCATATATGCTTCTAAGTAAATCTCTTTTCATTTTTGCCTCCAATGTAAGAGTAATTGTCAATAATAATATATTCTAACACAACGCGAGAGCTTTTTCAACCTTTTTTTAAAATATTTGAAAAAAGTATTAATTTTGTTTTATAGTATGCCTACCGTGTTGACTTTTAGGAAAAATACTGTTAAAATATAACCGTTATAAAAAATATAAGGAGAATATTATGGAATTCCAGGCTAACCACCCGATTCTGTTCATTATGGTAGGTATTATCATAGCGGCAGTACTCGGACAATCCATCTATTTCCTCGTTAAGTCTTACAGACGCGCGAAGGAAAAAGGAATGGATATGACAAAAATTCACAAGACCATCAAAACAGCCGCGATCTTCACTATCGCGCCCGCAATCTCTATCGTTATCACGGTAATTACGCTACAAAAATCACTCGGATTAGCATTGCCGTGGCTCAGACTCTCAGTCGTAGGATCTCTCTCGTATGAAACGGTCGCTGCTGCCAGTGCTGCTTCGGGAATGGGAACTTCGCTTTCAAAGCTCGCGAGTTTTGGCATAAACGCGACACAGTTTGTAACTATAGCAATAGTTATGACCCTCTCAATAATGGTCGGCATCTGGCTCGTTCCCGCAATCGCGAAGAAATACCAGAGCGGTCTGCTCTCATTTGAGAAGAAAGACGCAAAGTGGTCCGGAATACTGCAGAACTCACTTTTTGTAGGTATGATATCTGCATTCGTCGGCTTCGTATTCTGCGACGTATCCAGACTCTGGACATCCACTGACGGCGTTTACACCACAATGGAGACCAACGCGATGGGTGAGCTTGAAGAGGTGTTCTATTCTTCGACTTCCGGTCTTATCCCGGTATTCGTAATGGCAATATCCGCAGTGCTTATGTGCGTATGCGGCCTGCTTATAAACAAGCTCAAGTGGAAGTGGGTAAACGACTACGCACTGCCTATCTGTATGGTGCTCGGCATGGCGGCGGCAATTCCGCTCACATTCTGGCTCGGATAAGGAGGTATTAACAATGAAAAAAGATAAAAATCTCTCATATATGGACTCCGTGCACAGAGACGGTACTATATGGAATCTGTCGATAATGGTTCTACTGTTGCTCTTCCCTGTGCTTGTAATGATTATTTTCAATGCCATGCCCGATTGGAAGGGCGTAGGCGTCGGTCTTCTCAGTGCAGGAACGATGTACTGGGCAGTAGGTATCGTAGAGGTAATAACCTTTATACCAATGCTCGGTGCCGGCGGATCTTACCTCTCATTTGTAACCGGTAATATCTCCAACCTCAAGCTTCCCTGCGCTATAAATGCGCTCGAGAACTTTGGTGCAGATCCCAAAAGCGAGGAAGGTGAAATAGTTTCCACCATCGCTATCGCGGTATCCTCTATTGTAACTACTATAATAGTAGCTCTCGGTGTAGCTCTTATAGTACCGCTCAAGCCCATTTTTGAAAGCAAGGTACTTATCCCCGCATTTGATCAGATGCTTCCCGCACTCTTTGGTGCGCTCGGTGTAGCTCTCATCTCCAAGTCCTGGAAGATAGCTATAGCACCGATACTCCTTATGCTCGCACTTTTCGTTTTTGTTCCTGCCCTCGATGCGGGAATGGTAGGAATCATGGTGCCTGTAGGAGTGGTATTCACTATCATAGTTGCAAGAATAATGTATAAGAAAGATATGCTCTAATAGGAGAATTGTAAATGTTACCTTACGTTTTACCTACTATCGGCGCAATAGTATTCCTGTTTTTCGCCGTAGTAATTATAAGAACACTCACATTCAAACCGAAGCCCCTGCCCACCACGTCAGACGACGAGATAGTGTTTGACAAGGAAAAGGCTGTAGATGACCTCGCGAGACTCGTGCAGTGCAAAACCGTATCCCGTATAGACCACGTAGGCGAGGACGATGATGAATTTGAAAAGCTCGTGGCTATGCTCCCCGAAATGTACCCCCACGTATATGAAAAATGCGAATTCAAGCGTTTCCCCGACCGTGCCCTACTCTACAAGTGGGAGGGTAAATCGCACGATAAGCCCTCTGTATTTATGGCGCACTACGACGTAGTACCCGTAAATGAAGAGGATTGGCAGAAGCCGCCATTCGATGCAGTGATCGAGGACGGAGTCATCTGGGGACGAGGCACACTTGATACTAAAGCAACCTTCTCAGGTGCGCTCTTTGCGGCAAACCACCATATAGCAAACGGCTTTGTGCCCGAGCATGATATCTATCTTGCGTTCTCCGGATGCGAGGAGGTAAACGGCCCCGGCGCAAGACATATTGTAGACTACTTTGAGGAAATGGGAATTGATCCTGAAATGGTGCTTGACGAGGGCGGTGCTGTCGTCGAGGGTGCATTCCCCGGACTCAAGAGACCCTGCGCGGTAATAGGAATTGCTGAAAAGGGTATGATCGACGTGGAGTACCGTGTCAAATCAAACGGCGGACACGCATCTGCTCCCAAGCCGCACACCCCCGTAGGCGTGCTCTCTCTTGCCTGCGCGAAGGTGGAAGCGAGCCCCTTCAAATCTCACGTGACAAAGCCCGTCAAGGAAATGTTTGACACCCTCGGCAGACACTCAACCTTCCTATACAAGATGATATTCGCCAATATGTGGTGCTTCGGCTGGGTAATCGATATGCTCGGCAAAAAGCAGGGCGGCGACATCAACGCGCTCATGCGTACCACCGTAGCTTTCACACAGATGTCGGGAAGCTCAGCATCCAACGTAATCCCACCAGAGGCCACAATGGTTTCAAACCTTCGCTTAAATCCCGCAGACACCATGGACTCAGCCCTTGAATATCTGAAGGAGACGGTAGCTGATGAGAACGTACAGCTCACTATTCTCCGCGGATACAATCCCAGCCGTATCTCTACAACCGACGGAGTGGGATACAAGAGAGTGGAAAGTGCAGTTGTATCCACCTGGCGCGGATGTATCCCTACCCCTTATCTTATGATGCAGTGCTCAGACTCAAGACATTGGGGCAGAATTTCGGATAAGGTATACCGCTTCTCAGCTATGGATCTTACCAAGGAAGAGCGTGCGTCCATCCACGGCAACAACGAAAAGATCCGTTTTGAGTGCGTACACAAATGCTGTGAGTTCTTTATTCGCATAATGTCCGAGTGCTAAATTCTATCAGCTAATTTTGACGTCTCAACAAAGAGGCGTGTGAGGTAAAAATGATTTTTCAGAAACTCGTTTTGGGTTTTTACAGAAAAACCCTTCTCCGCCGTCACGATCCCGACGGTACTCTTTACTATTTCAGCAAAGAAGATTTTCCCGGTCTTGAATGTGAGGAATATTCATTCACAGGTGACAAAGGGCAACGCCTCGCGGCATATCTCTACTACAGAGATGAAAAAAGATTCGACCGACTCATAATGTTCGAACACGGTATGGGTTGCGGACACGCCGCCTACATGCAGGAAATAAACGTAATAACAGAACACGGTTATACGGTATTCACCTATGACCACACGGGTACACGATGCTCGGAGGGGGAGAATATCGGCGGCTTCTCACAGTCACTCTCCGACCTCGACAGAGCTGTACGTTTTGTGCGCTCAATGCCAGAATATAAGGATTCCGATATATCTGTTATCGGTCACAGTTGGGGCGGATTCTCTACCATGAACATCCCTGCTATATACCCCGATATTACACACGTGGTGGCGCTTTCCGGCTTCATCTCGCCGAGAGCGATACAAGAGCAGTTCTTCGGAGGTCTTCTGAAATACTACCGAAAGGCAGCATTCAAGCTTGAATATGAGTCTTTACCCGATTATGCGGAGTTTGACGCAAGGATCTCGCTGAAAAATGCAAGCACACGCGCACTTATAATCCACTCGAGAGATGACGAAACCTGCCTCTTTGAAAACCACTTTGAAGCATTAAGACGCGCGCTCTCGGGTTGCGAAAATGTAGAATTTTTAGCTCTCGACGGCAAGCGTCACAATCCCAACTATACATCCGATGCAGTTGCCTACATGCGCGAGAGGATGTCCGATCTCAGAGCAAAGCTAAAGAAAAAGCAGATCGTCACAGACGAGGACAAGGCAGCCTTTGTAGCTAATCAAGATTGGGTACGAATGACGAAGCAGGACGAAGACGTATGGAACAAGATATTCGCATTCCTTGAGAAATAGGCAAAAAACGCGGTGCATCTATAACAGATTACCGTTAAATTAAGTCACATCCACCAATATAAAACGGGCGAAGAATTTCAGCAGTTCTTCGCCCTCTTTTTTTACGGGTGCGGAGCTAATACTCAGACAGATTCGTTGCCCCAACGGTGCATATATAATGCAATACTCTGATTTTTTCACTTTTTATCTACAGCCGTACAAAACGACATATTTCGCACTTTTTCCCGTCTATTTGCACATACAGTATAGGTTTCATTTGTGACTTTATACAAAAAAGATCGACATAATATTTGTTTTTTTCATATTCTATTGACATTTTATTCACACATTGCTATAATTAATACATTAAAAAGGAAGAGTTTTCTTTTTTTGTCAATTTTACACATCATTTGATGGGAAAGTGAGCTTCATATGGCGATTCAGGCAGTTGATATCAAGTGTCCAAACTGCGGCGCTGCTGTTGCCGCAAATCAGGAGTCTTGCGAGTGGTGTCACTCTCCACTCTACATTACTTCATTTAACAGCATTTCGCAAATGTCACCCCTGCAGGCTAACAAGTATGCGAGCAGCTATCGCAAGGAACTTGCAAACGATCCCGACAACACCACGCTTAATGCATCGATCGCATTCTGCTATCTCAAGCTCGGAATGTATGACGAAGCTTACAACGCATTTTCAAAAGCAATTGTAGACAACTTTGATAACTCGGAGACATACTTCTACGCGGCAGTGTCTCTTCTCAAGGGCAAAAAGGCGTTCTTACATACCCGCCCCGAGATAGACAAAATGCTCGAGCTTATCAACGCTGCGCTCATGATCGAGACGCGCGGTGTCTACTACTACTTCATGGCGTACATAAAGCACGATTACTTCAAGCGCAAATTCCTCAACACAACACCTAACTACAAGGACTGTCTCATTAAAGCTAATTCTCTCGGCTGTTCAAACGCTGATATAGACCACTTCTACTCGGTCGCAGGCGTTGAACGTGTTACTATGGTTTGATTTTTATTAGCACAAGTATTAAATAAACATTTTTTAGGAGGACACAAAAATGGCATTATTACAGAATCTTATGGGTAAAAAGAAGGACTCTGCAGCTCCCAACGTGCTTATGGCATCTGTACTCAAGAGAGCTAAGTCTCCCGATCAGTGCAAGTGCATAGACTTCTTCATGGGTACTGAGGAAGGAGCAAACGCTAAGAAGGGTTGTCTCAGCAAGGGTCCCTCTACTTGGACAATCGACGACTACATCGCACACGTTGACAACGAGGTAAACAAGCTCAACCTTAAGCAGCGCGCTATCGAAAAGATCGGTCTCGACGAGTCCCAGATCTCCGAGATTCCCCCTGTTGTTATCTCTTCCTTCGCACGTTCCGGCGAGGGCGTTTACTTCAAGGCTACCGCAGACTGGAGCAGATATGTAACCAATAAGTTCTACGTAACTTGGATCTTCTTCTCCGCTACTCAGCTTTACACCTACACCTACGTTCTCGACACTATGACAGATAACGCAGTTGAGACCACAAGAGATTTCTTCTACAGCGACATTACCTGCATCAGAACCGAGCATGAGGTTGAGGAAGTTGTTTACGAGATCAAAGAGAAGGGCTGTCTTGCATACCTCAAGAGCCTCTTCAACAAGAGCGAAGAGAAGTTTGCTCGTTACCACAAGCACTGGGATACTCTCCAGATCACAGTTCCCAGCGATTCCTACTCCTTCTACTGCAGAACTACTCCTACTCTCGAGCAGAGCATCCAGGCTGCAAAGGCTATGATCCGCGAGAAGAAGGAATCATAATTTTGAATTTCTTTAAGGCAAGGCATTTTTTGCCTTGCCTTTTTGGTAAAATATATTATGTGTGATTGCGACGGTAGAATTACGGTGTGGGAGGATGACCCGAACTACGTTAAAAAGGAAGAGTTCGTACCGAACAATCCTCTTGAAAGGCCTAAAATCAACTACGTAAAGCCTATTATCGCATTTCTCGTCTATGCCCTGCAGTTTGTAGGCCTATTTTTCATCCCATATGGCAAGACGTGGATAAAGGTCGTAGTACTAATCGCATATTCTCTGATATATTTCTCATTTATCGCAAAGCGCACTGTCATATGGCTCGTTCATCTGTATCAGAACAAAGCCCCGGACGAGGTCAGACTCAAGTGCGTTATGGAGCCGAGCTGCTCTGTATATATGATACTTGCGGTTGAAAAATACGGAGTTATACGCGGAGTGTATAAGGGTATACGCCGACTTTTCCGATGCGGAGATGTATCCGGTGTAGATTACCCGTAACTGATAGCCTTAGACGGAATTTCTATATTCTATCATGGCGAAGCGTAAATATCAGAATTATTCCCTGTGTCCAAAATTCGGACATTATATTCTTACCGTCTGAAAACGACGGCAAAAGGAGACTAGAAAAATGGCATTATTTAAGAAAAACCCTAATGAAGCGGCTTACCGCGACGGCAAAAAGCATTGGGCGGAGGTTATTAAAAACACCGGCCCCGGCGATCTTTTAATATGGAAACAGCCCGAAGAGGACTTCAACACCAACTCCACCCTTATCGTTATGCCCGGTGAAGCGGCTATATTCGTAAACCGCGGAGTTGTAGAGCAGGTCTTTGAAAACGGTACATATAAGCTCTCTACACAGAACTACCCCTTTATAAGCAGACTCAGAAACGTGCTTACCGGCGGTATCAGCACCTTCAACTGCGTTGTGTACTTCGTAAAGACAGCGCACACCACAGAGATCAAATGGGGCACTGATTCACCCATCCAGGTAAGAGATAAGCTCCTCGGTATAGCAACCAAGCTTAAGGCTCGCGGCGCGTACAGAGTAAACGTAGGCAACCCTGCAAAGTTCCTCGAGAAGATGCTTGGTAATAACTACGACGGTATGCATCAGAGCGCGCTTGTAAATTACTTTGTAAGCGAATTCCAGAGCAAGATAAAGTCCACTGTGGCGAAGGCTATCAACGAGTCCAACACCGAGATACTCGGTATTGACGCGAGACTCGACGAGATATCCGACCTCATCAAGCCCTACTTCCAGGAAGTGCTCAGCGACTACGGTCTCAACTGCGTAAGCTTTGCGATCGCAGCTATTGATATTGATGACAGTGAGCTCAGACAGAAGTACGACGAGATCGGCATGGATGCTATCGCAAAGATGCGTAACGCGCAGGCTGACCGTATGGTTATGGATACTCTCGGTGACCGCTGGGCACAGCAGCAGTCCGTCAACATCATGTCCACTCTCGCGGAGGGTGTGGCAAACGGTGGCGGCGGAAGCGGACTTACCGAAGCAGGAATGGGTCTCGGAATGGGTATGGCAGCCGGCGGTATGTTCGGCGGTATGGCACAGCAGATGTTCGCACCTATGCAGCAGCCTATGCAGCCTCAGGCAGCTCCCGCTCCCGCACAGCCTCAGGCAGCTCCCGAGCAGGATCCTATGGAGGTACTCTCAAAGCTCAAGAAAATGCTTGACATGGGACTCATAGAGCAGTCGGAGTATGATGCCAAAAAGGCAGAAATACTCAGCAAAATGTAAACTTTAGAAGTCATAATCCATATTTAAATTCAAACGAATCACTATCTCTACTAAGGATGCATACTTGTAATATTTCTGCAAACCCTTAGTAGAGACGGTAACAAAATTTTCCCGCTTATGCGGAGGTGAACAAAATGACTAAAAGCAAAGTTTTCGGATGGATAACAAGGCTGTTATTCCTTGCAGCATTCAATGCCATCTTCTTCATTGTCGGCGGTACCGATCATCCCGCCTCTGTGTGGATCGCCTATGCGATGATACAGGCAACCTACCTTCTGCTCATACTCTCCCCCTACTTTACCGCAGGTGGAAAAACCGCACTTGAGACAGGTGCTCCTCTCGTAATGCTCTCAAGCATAAACTTTGCCCTGCACTTCGTAGTCGGCCTCATATTTATGATAGCTGCTCCCGAAAAGTGCAAGGGAGAGATCGTCCTGTATATTATTCTTGTGGCTATCTATCTCGCGGTATTCTTCACTCTGATGTTTGCAAATTCTCACACAGAGTCCTCAGTAAAGAGACAGGCACAGGATACCTTCTTCATCAAAAATCAGTCATCCAAGCTCAAGCTCCTTGCATCAAGAGCAACAGATGCCGAGCTGGCAAGACTTATTGAAACTATGGCTGACAACATGCATGCAAGTCCCTCTCGCTCAAATCCTAACGCCGCTATGGTAGAGTCTAACATCTCCATGAAGGTAATGGAGATCGAGATGGCAGTTAACGAAGGACGTGCAGACGATGCAAAACGCTCCTGCCGTGAGCTCGGTTATCTTATCGAAGAGAGAAACCGCGTTCTCACTATAAGCTATTAATAAGGTCGCGCACCTCGGCGCAAAACGAAATGAGTGAGGCAGAAAAACTGCCTCACTCTACTTTTTTTATTAGTTTATAGGTTTGGGCTTAACCCATTTGCGTTTGACCGGTCAAATGCGATGATTGCACTCAGCGTTGTTTTTCAATTCTCCGCTAATTTATCATTACCCTTTTTCTGCCTTTTCTCCATCTTCTTGAACATCTTCTCATACGGAGCGATCATTCCCTCGTTCATCTTATTGCCCATCTTGGAGAGTATCTTCTCGCTACTGAGAAGCAGTCCGACAAGATGCATCAGCATCGCCTTGCCGCTGAAGCGTCGCGGGAAGTCGTAAATCCCCTGCTTCTTATAAAACTTGTGGTCGGCGCGCATCATACCGCGCATCTCGAAGATAAGATCGCGGAATATCTTCATACCTCCTACACCCCAGAAGCTTTGTGGCGTGGTATGTCCTGTCTGAAGACAGAAGGTAAGCGTCTTTACAAGATCGTCAATGCGCGCATCCGTGTCGTGCTCATCCGTAGCAACTCCGGCGAGGAAATTGCCGCCCGTCTCTGCTCTCGCCTCTATGACCGTGCGCAAATTGTTCTCCGCGGTGTAGTTTCCGGACACGAGATATCCCACCGGCATACCTACCGTCACGGTACGGTGTCCGTTACAGAAATTACGGTCGTCGTACATCTTGAAGCGTGCGCCCATGGAATGATCGCTGATCTTGAAGGCGTAGACTATCGCATCGGCAGTCTGTATCTCTTCTCTTAAAAACTTATCAAAGCCGTCCTTGTACACGCACTTCTCACTCACCGCGCAACGGAAGCAACCGAGGCAACCGCCGGACAGCGGATACTCGCTGATGTTTATCACCCTGGTCTCGTAAGGAAGTGACGCTCTGAAGCGAGATATCATCGTGGCAAGATTAGAGTCCGTGTCGGTAAGGTCGGTGAGGACGAGGACGTCCTTGTCCTTGGATCTATCTACGGTGGGCTGAGCAGGTGTCGCCGGTGTCATTGTATATGCCACGCGCTCCGTCGAAGCGGTGTATACGTCATTATCTACCGACCACAAGAAGCGCTCAAAGAAAGCGTTGGCATCCTTTTTGCCATCATCGGTCAGCAGATCCTCCATATCCGCGGACAATCCGCGTACGTACTTCATACCGAGGTCAAGACAGTTTTCCTCCACGTATTTGTGCGCCGTGACGTCATAAAAGTGCTTGGACGTAGATATCTGTGTCGCAAATTTGCCGGACAGGTCGATGCCGTCAGCCTTTATAAGCTCTATGAACCTATGAAGCTGTGAGGGGCAAAGGAAGGTGTAGACCGGATATGAGAATATCACCGCATCAGACGTAGACAAAAGCTCGCGCGCCTCAGAGAAATCCCTCTCAAGCGCCTTTATCCTCTGCCCTGCGTCAAGCACGGCAAACTCGTGCTCAGGAAACGTCAAGGAGAGATATCTGAGTGTCTGCAGAGTTATACTGTACTTACCCTTTGGGCTACCGTTGATTACCGCTATTTTCATAACTTCACCTCGTTCTTTATTCTTCTAACAGTATATCACAAGTAAGGCGCAATGTCAAATATAAAAGTCTGTACCGCCAGAAAAGTACAAGATACTCAAGAGAACAAGACAAAAAACCGCCGCGGACATACCGCGGCGGTAAAAGTTTTATTTAAGTTTAATCGCTAACTGATAACTCAGAGCTGATTAGTGATAGAGCTCGAAGAGCATGGACATACCGCCCTGAGAAAGAATGATCTCATCTGCGGTTGCGAACGCCTCAAGAAGCTCTACGTGAGTTGCGGGAGATACTGCATTACCCTGAAGATCAATGAAGCCGAGATCACCGGCATAGCACATAGTGTAGTCCGTGCCGTCTGCACCCTTTACAGTAAGGAAGGGAGCGCCTGCCGCTGTAGGATTATAGCCCATAAATGCATAGATGTCTGCCCAGAAGGTGTCACCCTCGCGCCATCTCTCGATACCGCTGTCATCACCGATCTTTACAGTACCCTGTGCCATAACGTCAGCAAGCGCATCAGCTGCATTTGAACCGCCGGGCATAAGGAGAACCTTCATGTTCATCATACCCTCTCCGTCAACAAAGTTACAGGATACGCCCTTAACTGCAGTAAGGAACTGGCTAAGACCGCCGCCGAGAGCGGTAATGTTGGAAACGACAGTGCCCGTGGGGTCAACAGACTTGAACCAGGCCTCCTGACCGCTGAGGTGAGTCTCAATGTTGCCAACACCGGTGACGGTAACAACAGGATTGTAGTATGTGCCGTCTACGTTAATAGACTGAGGCATAATAACAGGACCGCCTGCACCGTTCATAAACGTGTTGTGAACGTTGAGAATACTGTCACCCCAAACGAAGATAGCACTCTGATAAGCGTCATAGCACTTAACGTCGTTAAGGTCGAGGTCGCCGTGATATTCTGCAAAGTAATTAATGAAGAAGCACTGGGAGTTAACGTTGTTGAAGGTGGTGTGCGTGTAACGTGCAGACTTAACAAGAATGAGACCGCCTGCGGTAACAAGCTCGTTATCTGCGCCTATGTTAGTGCCGTCAACGCTCTGGATAACCCAGCAGTCACGTCCGGCATTGCCGACAAACTCAACGTTGTTGAATGTAACGTCGGGAACGTCCGCCTCTGCAGGCTCCATACCGTTAGCCCAATCTCCGTATACGTCCTCGTCATACGTCTCGAAGTAGAAGAGTGCGGAGTTGGAATAGTCAGAGCCGTAGGTCTTATCCTTATTCTCAAAGATAGAGGGAGAAGCTATGAGCGGGAAATCAGCAGTATTAACGGTGAAGAAGTTACCTTCGATAACGAAGTCCTTATTACCGGTACGCTGGTAAACGTAGGTACTGTCCTTAAGATACTTCATACCTGCGATCTCGGAGTAGTTTCTTACTTCTCCGGTAGCAGTATTGTAGTACTGAACTGCGTGCTCAGCATCATAGAAGAAGTTTGCGGGAACATCCTTGTAAGTAACCTTGATATCGCTGTGAAGAACGATACCTGCGGGATCGATACCTGCTACACCCCACTCTGTCTTAAGAGCGTTCCAATCGGTGCGGTAGGGGTTGTTCTCGATAACGGAGAGCTGCTGCGCGTTGTGAACGTTGTAAGCATCGATAACAGTAGCCTCAAGAGTTACGGGAGTCTTTGCCGCATCACCGGTGTAATGGGCAGCGGAAGGAAGAACTGTAATTTTTACCTTTGCGATAGGCTCCTCGAACTTGTAAAGACCGTTGTAGGTATCTACGGTAGCAAGAGTCTTGCCGTCGAGGGAGTAAGTATACTTGGTTTCGGAGTTTGCAGTTCTGGTAAGGGTAACATAGCTGCCCTCTACCTCGACCTCGATGGTTACATCCATATAGTAGGAAGTACGGGCGGTAAGAACGCCGTCAACCAAAGCTTTCATAGTGGGAACCATCTTGAAGTCGTTGTCGTCGCCTATAACGTAAGTCTTGCCGCCTACAGAGAAGTGACCGGAGAAGCCGGTAGCGTTAGGATCCTGAGTAGCGGATGCGTTGTCAGAGTTGAACGCCGCGATAGTGTTGGTGTTGTGCGCGAACTGCATTACTCTCTCGCGTTTTACAACGTTAACGGTGAGGTTAACATACTCTTCCTCGCCGTTGATGGGATCAAGGAAGGTAACCTTTACGGTCTTAGTGCCTACTGTGGACATATCAACAACGGCAGCGGTGAAGCCGGTAGTAACATACTGAGGCTCGCCCTCCTCGTAGGTAACCTTTACGGTAAGACCGGTGAGGTCGAGAGACTCGCCTGCCTCGTAGGTAGTCTTGCAAGATACGGTGATCTCAACGCCCACTACGTGGTTCTTCTCCTCATCGGGATCGATAACACGAACAGTGATAGTGCCGGCAGACTCACCGTTGTAGGTAGCGGTGATCTCCTTGGTACCTGCGGTAGCGGTAAGCTCGGAATAGTCGCTGAAGGTGAGACCGGTAAGATCGGTGATCTCAACCTCAGTCTTGTTGGACATTACGTCAAAGAGTTTAAGACCGGTAAGATCAACAGTCTCGCCAAGATAATAAGTAGTATCTACAGCCGATGTATCTATTCTATAGGACTCGTGAACAACCTTGTTGGGGTCCTCGGTAATAACGATATCAACGGTAGTGGTAATAGTTTCATTAAGATTGGGATCATTGTAAGAAACAGTAACCTGCTTCTGTCCTACTGTATCATTATCGGGATAAGTGAACTGAAGGCTGCTGTAGGTAAGCTCTGCGTTAAGCTCCTCGTCGGAGTAGGTAACATAAGCCTTGATGTTCTTGAAGCCATCTGCGATGTCTTCGCCAACAAAGTAGTTTGTCTTTACAGTAGAGCGGTCTACTGCAAATGATTCAAGCTTAAGTGATCCACCGAAAAGTCCACAGGATGCTATGGACAATACCATGCAGAAAACTAAAGCCAACGATGCGATTTTTGCCAAAACGTTAGATTTTTTCATTTCAGAAAATCTCCTTTATATTTTTTTAAAAGCTAATTAAGTGCTTTTTCGGATCAACCCTGTTGATCCTCTGCTGAACGTGCCCAGAAGGTTACAGTAGTTGAAGCTCCGTGACCGTCAAGAGCTTTGATTTTTACAGTAATTACGCCGGGCTGCATAAAGATAATGGACTTGGAAATCTCATGATAATACGCCAAATCAGGCCTGTCGATAATAAACTCAACTTCCTTGTTGGTTGCGTTGGTGGGGAAGACCATTAAAGTCTGCGCGAGTGTAACAATGTTGGGATTATTTTCATCATCTTTTTCGTAGAACTCATCACCGCCATCGGTGGCAATGAAATCAAAGGTGTACAGAAGCTCAGAGCCGAGGGGAGTCGGCTTTATTTCTCGACCGTTCTCACCAAGCAGATTAACACTCGGTACGTCAATAGAGGTAACGTAGGTTTGGCTGTCCTTCGGCACGGGAAGAATTCCCATAAAGTTTACCACCGCGATTGAGGCGATAAATACTGCAAGGATCAAAATAACCATTACTTTTTTCATTATTGTTTCTCCTTATAGAATGCCTTAATCTTGGAAAGGTAGGTGATCACCTTGAAAATAGCGAGTGCGATAGTAACTATAGCGATCTTAGTCCACACGCCCCTGCTTCTCTCACCGGAAAGAAGAAGCGCTGCGATCGCTACAACTATGCTGAGAATTACAGCAAGGAGCGCCGTCTTGGACTCATTGGGATTGCTCGCCTGGTCGTTGAACGTAGCGTATCTCTTATACTGGGGATTCATTATATCACTCTCTGCCGCAGAGAAGATGTGGAAGATGTACATAGCAAATACCGATACACCGACGAGCATCGCTTCAAGCGGTTTAAGATAAGTGAAGCCCATAAAGATAAGCGTAGTAAGAGCAGTTCCCACAAAGGCTATCACGATTGGGAAGAAGAGCTTCGAGAAGAGGAGAAGCGCGTAAGGAGCGGGCTGTACCTTGTTGAGGTATGAGCTTGCACCGTCACGGCTGTAGGTAGATGCGATCTCTATATTGGTCATAAGAAGGAGAAGGAGCATCAACATAACTGTGAATGCCACGGTCATCTGCTTGCCAAAGGTAGAGAGCTTCATCGAAGCGTAAATACTGCTGAGAAGATATACCATCATAGGCATTACCACGACGAGTATGCCTACGAGCTTAATAAAGCTGTTGGAGCGCAAGCCCGATATCCACTCTTTTCTGAGTGCGGACTTGAAGGGGGACGCAACCTTGTTCTGCTTTTCCTTGATGGAATTCTTCTTTTTGAACTCGAAGGGGGTAGCCGCCATACGGCAGAAGAGAGGCTTGGAAATAAGGAAGCAAAGAACGAGAGCCGCGATATCGATAGCCGCAACGATAAGCAAGGACTTTACAGTCTCGGAGTGGAACACAACGTTGTTGAATCCGACACTCTTACCTACGATGAGCTCGGTAAACTTGTAGATGGGAGCGAAGTTCTCGGTATAGGACTTAAGGAACGCCTGTACCTCCCAATAGGTCTCACCCCACGTCTCAATAAAGTTGATGTCCTTGGGAATTATGCCAAGAAGTAACCAAAGACCGATGAATCCGCCTACACCCGCACACGCGTAAAGGATGTATTGGAGCACCTTAACACGGTTAAGGAATACGTAAACGAACATCGAGGGGATAGAGAGGAGAGCTGAGATAAGTACCGGTACGGTAGATACCAGGATAAACATAAGAAGCAGCCAGGGATAGTAATAGAGACCGTAGCCCTTGACTATACCGAAGCCGATAAACATCGGGATCAAGAACATTACCGTCTTCTTAAGCTCGTACACGTAGTAGGTCACAAGCTTGGAGAAGAAGATAAGAGAGGGAGTCGCGGGGAATGTAAGAAGAACTGTATTATCCTTTGAGAAATACAGCGACTTCATAAGTCCCACGGTGTCGGTGATCACCGAGAAGAGGAGCATCACCGCAAAGAGAATAGAAATTACGGATACGGGAATGTTACGCGAGAGCGAGAACAGACCGAGCAACTGAACGAAGTAGAAGAGGAAGTAGAATATAAGAGTGATAAGTACAAATTCCACGATGAGCCAGATCAGCTTGAAGAAGAACTTTTTCTTCGAGCGAAGAGCACTCATATCCATCTTTTCCTTGAGCTGCATCTTAACAAGTGTAAGAAGCGTCTTCATACTGTCGCGAAAAGCACTCCACACCTTCTTAAGAGTAGGAAGAATCGCTCTTTCAAACCACTTTACAACCGGGTCGAGCTTCCCGAGTATACCGAGAAGGAAACATATCGCAAGTGAAAGGAGAATGCCTACGGTGATCGCGGAAAACGTAACGAGACCGGGCCTACCTATCACGGCGCCTACGATAAGTATTGCCAGCGCAGCAAGTGCAAGTACAAGCTCGCAGACAAAGCCTATCCGAAGTCTTTTTTGAATTTTGCTCATACTACAGCACCCTCGGCGAGCTTTTCTCTCTCAGCCGCTTCCTTGATTGATACGGGTGCCTGAGTATTTCCGTCTATGGTGCTCATATAGAATGTCTCAAGAGGAATACCGGACTCCTTGATCTCCGCGACACTCCTGGTAGTGAGTATCTGTCCCTTACGGATAATTGCGATTCTGTCACAGATATTCTCTACTACGTCGATGATATGTGTGGAGAAGAATACGATGTTGCCACGTGAAGCGTGCTCCTTCATACACTCCTTAACCTGGAAGATGGACTCGGGATCAAGACCGGTAAGGGGCTCGTCGAGTATCCATATCTTAGGATTGTGTACAAGAGCGGACATGATGGTTATCTTCTGCTTCATACCGTGAGAGTAGGTCTTCATGGGGTTGTCTATAGCGTGCTCAAGACGGAAGCGTGATACATAATCGCTTATTCTCTCATCACGGTCCTTCTTAGACACGTTGTAAAGGTCGGCAATATAATTTATATACTCACGGCCTGTGAGGTTCTCGTAGAGTGCATAGTGGTCGGGAACGAAGCCGATCTGCATCTTTGCGCCAACCGCCTGCTTATCAACGTCGTAGCCGGAAACCTCGATCTCACCGGAGGTGATGGTCTGAATGCCGACTATAGATTTAATGATGGTAGACTTACCTGCACCGTTCGGGCCAAGGAAGCCGAATATCTGGCCGCCCTCGATCTCGAGGTTGGCATCGTAAACAGCGTAAACGTCGCTGGTGGAATATCTCTTTGAGAAATGACGAAGGATAAGCTTGCCTTCGTTCTGGGGATTCATAGGTTCCTGCATACTTCTTCCTGCAAGATGTACCTCGAGAGCGAGTCTGTCAGCCTTGATCTTGCGGTTCCTTTCCATAATTGTTGCATAAGTATCTGTGATTTCAAATACCTGCTCGTAAATGAACCACATCGCGAATGATAATACGATATAAACTGAGAAGTAAAGTATCTGATACGGTGGGTAAAGAATAAATTGCTTACCCTTGAAGTTTATAATGAACGTGATCTTGCGTAAATCCTCTGCCCATTGTCCGAGCTTGTCTGCGATGAAGTCGGAGTTGATGAAGAAGAAGTCGGTCTCGTTGCCAAGTCCGGTAAGCACCGCATTTGCCACAAGGACAAACGCATAATACGCGGCGAAAGCTACGAGTGAGTATATAAACTGCTTCATCTTCGGACGGGGGAAGATGCGAAGCGACATGAACAGAAGGGGAAGAAGGAGCGCCATATAGTGGTTTGACCAGAACTGGAAGGTTCTGACAGACAACCAGTTTGCTCCGTCGGTGTTGGGACACAGCATAGCTATCATCGCGCCAAGCACATTGATAAAGATTGTGAAGTAATAGAGCTTATCCCATTTGAAGATAAGTACAAGGGGCAGAACGTACATAGCCGTGTTACAAAGATGTAAGGGCCAATCTGCCATATGCAAGAAGGTTTCAAACGAATAATTGAAGGAGAAGGATATCATCGTCGCCATACTGATGATGATGAGAGCGTATCTTCTCTGCTCATATTCACATCTCGTGAAGAGGAAGTGAATAGAGAATATGATGAAGAGCGAGAGGTAAAGCGCGATTCTGTGAGCCTGGCTGAAGCCGTCGACCTCGATGAGCTCATCACCAAGACCGAATATACACTGCGGCATCCATACAGGCATTGCCATAATGAAAGCACCGAGGAAGATTGCCGCTGTAGTAAACCACTGTTTTCTCGTCTGCTTGGTCTTAACGCTGTCAGCAAGGTAGGAGGACGAGAGAGCAAGTCCTACACCAAGCTCAAACGCAAGAATGAGATGACGCCAATAGAAGCCGTCGGCGAGATCGCCGTCCATCGCTCTGTTGAGGAGAGGCATCATACAGATCGAAGCCACGTATACAACAGGGGTAACGTAACGGATTATGGGCAATACTCTCGGAACGTGATCCTCGAAGAAAACATATGTAACCATGAGAACTTGGACCGCAAATATGAGCCAAATCATGATTGCCGAGAAGAAGGTCTGCACCGCACCGTGCGCTCCGAAGGGAGAGTATACGTTAAGTCCTATCGTGTAGCGTATCTCGAATATATCCGCGAGACAGCGGCAGAAAAGCAACGCGCCGTAGACCAGAGCTGCGATCTTTCTGGAGTTCAAATTTTTGACGTAGCTCTTGCCTTTTGTGAAATAGAGGGCCGCAAATACGCCGCCCGCCGTAAGCAGAGCCACAAGGTAGTAAATGACCGCCAAGGGGAAATACCTCCGAACTAAATTTTATTTATCAGTTGTTGAAAACAGTAAAAAAATGAGGGTTTGCCTCGAATTTTGTAATTCAAAGCAAACCCATTATACATAAAGGAATGTATTTTGTAAAGTACTTTTATTAATTATTAAGATTTTTTAATAAATAATAAGGGATTATTCTTGAAAAATTATGAAAGTCCGCCATCTCTTACATATTCCGCAAACAAGTCTCTTGCGTAAAGGCCGCTGATTCTGGCAACCTCGGTGAGATTGTTGTACGTATAAGAGGAAGTGTATGTATCTACTACTATATAGTAGGTTTTACCGGAGCTTATACTGTTCTTCAAGGTGTTTATATCGACTCCCGCCGCTACGTAATAATCGGAATTCGTCGTATTGATAAACTTACTCAGAAGATCAGCACCTGATATTGAACAAAGCACGAGATCGTTGTCAAACGGAAGAAGTGAATATACGTCAGAATAGAGAACTGTGCCTGCCTTAAGGTTATAAGGATTTCTCGTACGGATAAATCCGCCGCCGAGAGTGATATCATATTTATCACCCCAAGCCTCAACTCCTGCCTGATAATAGAGATTCGCGACTATCTGCTCAACCTCGGAGTCGTCAAGGTACTTGCTGTTAGTACCGAGCACCTCGTCCGCCGCGGATATCTGTTCATCGTACTTAAGCAAAAGCTCTGCGACAATAGGATCGTCAGCAAGAGAGCTCCATGCCGAGGAATTGACTATCTCTACCGTGTTCACACCGGTAT
This sequence comes from Clostridia bacterium, assembly GCA_017508665.1. Lineage (GTDB taxonomy): Bacteria > Bacillota > Clostridia > Oscillospirales > CAG-272 > UBA1740. Next base: position 34,210 of record JAFVYL010000026.1, read on the forward strand.
TGCCGTTTGCCGAGTTGATGCTGATCTCTGCGTGAGAGATGCCCTTGTTCTCTCCACCGCCCTGTAAGTGATACACGCCATAGCCGTCAAGAAGAATATACGACTGATGGGTATGTGCCTCGAATACCATATCTACGTAGCCGTTTGAAAGAGCTACATCATAATAGGAGGATATGGCGGAGTTGCTCACGGACTTAATACCGGATGAGCTCGAGCCGTAACCGTCGTGTATAGAATAGATTATGAAGTCAACGCCCTGCGCTCGCAGTCTATTGGACTCAGCCTTGACAAGAGCGGTAAGCGCACTGCCTACCTTGAATGTGAAATCACCGGATACGTCACCCGAGATCGAGGAATAGCAGTCGCCGATAGCACCGATAATGCCTATTTCTACACCTCCGCGTTCAATGACTACAGAGGGGGTAGCATATTCTGCTCTCTCGCCTGTAGATTTGTTATAAATATTGATACCGAGGAGTGGGAAATCCGCAAGAGCGGCGTTTGATGAAATATAGATCTCGCTCCAATCATACTCATGATTGCCAAGAGTCATGGAAACGAAGTTAAGCTCATTCATCCATTCTGTGATAAATGCGCCGTACGTAAGATTGGACTCAGCACTTCCCTGCCACATATCACCCGACGAGAGAAAAATGGTGTTGGCATCAGACTCTCTCTTGAGATAAGTTGTAAGTCCGCCGATACCGGGCTGAGAGGTGGTCGCGGATATCTTTCCGTGGAGGTCGTTGAGAGCAAAAATATCAATTACAACAACAACAGAAACCGAGCAATAATCGCACACGCCATCGTTGTTAACGTCAGTATGACCGTCATCGCAGTCTTCACCTGTGCCGGTGTTGTCACCCGTGCCGGTGTTATCGCCCGTGCCGGTGTTATCGCCCGTGCCGGTATTATCGCCTGTACCGGTGTTGTCACCTGTACCGGTGTTGTCGCCTGTGCCGGTGTTGTCACCTGTGCCGGTGTTGTCGCCCGTGCCGGTATTGTCACCTGTGCCGGTATTGTCACCTGCGCCGGTGTTGTCACCTGTGCCGGTATTGTCACCTGTGCCGGTGTTGTTGTTTGAATGATCATCATCGGTGGGTTGTCTGTCTCCGGAAATTCCGTCACCTACAAGGTCCTCGGGAGTAGGAAACAGCGAAATCTGGTGTTCAACGGTTTCTCCCGGCACTCCAACAAAGAGTGAACAGCTACTGAGACAAAGAGTCATTATAACAAATAATGCGATTAACTTTTTCATGTAATTTTTCCTTTTGTAACATTGAAAATACGCCCGATGTGCAGGCGGCGTAAATTTATACACCACTATTCTACACTAAATCGGACGTTTTTTCAAGTGTTTTCGATTGTTTTTTGTATTTAGGCGCACAAATGGACTCAATGCCATCTTGAACTTCTGCTAAAAGAAGTCGCAGTCCACGTCAAAGAGCACAGATATTTATGAAAGTCCGCCGTTTCTGACGTACTCTGCAAAAAGATCTCTGGCAAAGACGTGATCTGTAATTCTTGCCACCTCAGTGCATCTGTTGTAAGCATAAGTTGACGTATATGTATCTGTAACAATATAATACGTCTTTCCGGGTTCAATAGAATTTCTCAGAGTGTTTATATCAACTCCGGAAGAAATGTAGTAATCCTCATTCGTGCTATTGATGAATTTGCTGAGAAGGTCGGAGCCGGATATAGAGCATAAAACTATATTATTGTCAAACGGAAGAAGCGAATATATATCCGAGTAGGTTATCTGCCCTGCGGCTAAATTGTACGGATTTCTCGTACGTACGAATCCGCCTCCAAGAGCTATATCGTATTCGTCTCCCCACGTCTCAACGCCAAATTCATAGTAAAGATCTGCAACGATCTGCTCAACCACTGAATCATCACGGTACTGTCTGTTAGTTCCAAGAACCTCATAAGCGGGAGAGATCACATCCTCGTATTTCTCTAACAGCTCTGCGACAAGAGGATCGGAACCGAGCTTACTGTAGACAGATGACTTAACTATCTCAGCGGTTCTGACATTTGTCGTACCTGTAACGGAATTTACAGCAACCTGAGCATGGGAGATACCCTTGTTCTCTCCACCGCCCTGAAGATGGTATACGCCGTAGCTATCGCTGAGAACGTAGCTCTGATGTGTATGTCCTTCAAACACAAGGTCTACGTATCCGTTAGATAGCGAGGTATCATAATAATAGGCTATATCCTTGCTTTGAACAAGCTTAGTACCGCTACTGCTGTTTTCATAGCCGTCGTGTAAGGAGTAAACGATGAAGTCAACGCCCTCGTTCCTGAGTCTTGTAGCCTCAGCCTTTACAAGTGATGTAAGCTCACTGCCCACCTTGAAGGTAAAGCCGTCGTTTACGTCACCGGAAATAGAAGAATGACAGTCACCGATAGCACCGATTATTCCTATTTCAATACCTCCGCGCTCTATCACTATAGAAGGAGTGGCATACTCTGCCCTCTTACCGGTTTTGGTGTCGTATACGTTTATTGCAAGCATCGGGAATTCCGCAAGGGCGGCATTGTCACGTATGTATTTCTCCGTCCAATCGTACTCGTGATTGCCGAGTGTCATTGAAACGAAGCCAAGCTCATTCATCCATTCTGTGATAAATGCGCCGTACGTAAGATTGGACTCAGAGCTACCCTGCCACATATCACCCGACGAAAGCAAGACGGAGTTTTCGTTAGATACGGTTTTAAGATACTTTGTAAGTCCGCCGATACCGGGTTGAGATGAGGTCGCGTTTATCTTGCCGTGCAGGTCGTTGACAGCAAAAAGATCTACGAAAACGAGTACCGAAATGGCACAGTAATCGCAAGAGCCGTCATCATTATCATCAGTATGACTGCCGGCCTTACAGCCATCGGTCAGTCCAGAGGCGGGTTCTTTGTTACCGAGAATCCCCTCTAACACCGAGCAACTGCTGAAGCAAAGAGAGAGCAAAATGAGTAAAGCAATCAGTCTTTTCATCTTTCTTATTCCTTTTTACGTTTTTGTGAGCACATTTACAGTGCAACTTTTACACTATTATTCTACATTATTCCGTATGTATTTGCAAGTGCTTTCGACATAAATTAATAATTATATCTTCTTATTAAACCAAATTCAAAGAATTCGGCAATACGATAAATATCTTCAAATGAAAAAGCAACATACAACTTGACGGAAATAAGGAAAAATGCTACAATATAGAAAAGAAAGCGAGGATAAAGAATGAACAGACTAAAAATAGGAATTACCAACAGCTCATACGGTGTCTATGAGTTCAAAGAGGCTATCAAAAAAATCAGAGAACAAGGCTACGACTGTATAGATTATCAGGGCTTCATCGATATAGAAACGGAATTCTTCCGGCTTCCCGAAAAGGAGTTTATGAAGGCATTAGCGGAGCAAAAAGCGTTATTTTCTTCACACGGTCTTGAGGTATCCCAAGCTCATGCGCCTTGGAGAACACCAAAAGACGGAGATCCGGAGGAAAGAAAAAAGTGGCTCATCGCTATAAAAAAGGCCATACGCGGCACCAATGCGCTCGAATGCCATAGATTTGTGGTTCACCCGCTTTTCCCATATATGGAAACCGACGAGCATCCGGACGAGGTTTGGAAAATGAATGAGGAGTTCCTTGCCACACTTGCCGACTATGCAAAGGAGTACGGTGTCACCGTCTGCCTTGAGAATATGCCCTTCACCGAATTCCCGATATCCACAGTGGAGCACTGTATAAGCATGGTAGACAAGCTCGGCCGTGACAATCTCAGGATCTGTCTTGACACGGGCCACGCGGCAATATTCGAGAAAGCCGACGTAGCGCGTGCTGTTAAAACCGTCGGTCACAGACTTGAGGCCGTACATATCCACGACAACATGGGCAAGACCGACGAGCACCTTATTCCCGGTGACGGTATCATCGATTGGGATAGCTTTGCCAAGGCATTAAAAGAGGTGGGATTCAACAAGGTCATCTCTCTCGAAACCAGCCCGAAGCACAAGAATCACCCAAGGGACGTGTGGAATAATAGAGAGCTTATGCTTGTTGAAATCGCAAAAACTTTAGCAGAAAAGGCTTTTTAAAAAAGATAAGTGCTTGTGTCACGTAAGATGGCACAAGCACTTTTTTTGTATTGCAAAATTATCTGATGTCATAAACGCTTCTTACACGAAGCTCACCGGGAACACCCTCGATAACCTTAACACGTTTTTCTCCCGCGTTCATATCGAAGAAGTTATCCGAGAGAACGAAGTCCGAATCGGGAGAGTATATCTCCACGCTTTTTGCATAAGCAGAGGACTTAACTACTATCTCGTCACCCTCAAGGCGCACCTCCAGCTCAGGATCGATAAAGTCGAAGTGCTTAGGAGCGGTAAAGAGGACTGTACCCTCGGATACTACCTCGTCATTTACTGCAAGCTCGTAGGAATAGTAGTTGTTTCTCACGTCGGTCTTGCCAAAGTCAACCTCATCAAGATGGAGAACCGAAAGAGGCTCAACACGCACGGGATAGGTCTCGGTAGAGAGAATCTCAGAGCGGCTGTTTCTTAGTGTAGCTACAACCTTGCCCTCTACCGCATCAAGTGTATCGTTGGTGATGGAAAGCGTCGCCTTCGTCTCGTAGTCGAAGTACCAAGGCTCCATAATGACGTAGGGGCGTGTTGTTTTTTCTCCTATTTCCGCACAGGAAAGAAGCACGGGTGAGAAGAATCTCTTTGCATAGTAATGGAGCGCCTTAAGTCTGCCGTAGTAGTCGATACTCGACCAGGAAGCTACGGGCCAGATATCGTTGAGCTGCCAATAAAGAGTACCCATACATCTGCCTCTGTTACGTCTGAGATGCTCAACACCGTACTTTATAGCCTCGGCCTGAAGCAGCTGAGATGCGTAAAGCAAGGTCGGGAACTCTTTGGGATAGAGGAAGGTCTCGGAGAGATAGCTGATTATCTTAGCATTTGCTCCGGCATTTCTCTGGTGCATCTCCATTACTCTTGAGAAGATATTTCTATCCTCGGGCAACGTTATCGCATTTATAGTCTTTTCACAGGGGAAGGACTGGAATCCAAACTCGGAAAGATAGCGGAAATAGTGATTTCTATACTCGGTAAAGGGTTTATTCTGGTGCCATACGTCCCAATAATGTGTATCACCAAAATTCTCATTGTTAGGATCTACAAATCTACCGAGAGAGACGGGAGAGGTATGAATGTAAGGAATCTCGGGGCATACTTCCCTCGCAATATCGGCAATAACGCCCTCAAAGAGCTCAATATTTACCGGAATACAAATCTTACTTACCTCTTCACCCGCGCCGGGACCGCAAGCCTCTATCTCGTTGTTACCGCAAACGATAGCAAGACACGCGTGATGACGTACCCTCTGAAGATTCTGTCGCACCTCGCACACGATATTCTCAAGCATATGCTTATCGGGCATTATGTAAGTGCAGGCAAACGCAAGGTCAAAGAATACGACAAGTCCGAGCTCGTCACAGATATCGAAGAAGTAATCGTCGGGATAATATCCGCCACCCCATACTCTTATAGCGTTAAAGTTAGCGAATATGCATCTTTCAAGCAGCTTACGGCTTCTCTCAGCGTTACAGCGGGAAAGAATGTTGTCCTCGGGGATGTAATCCGCGCCCATAGCGAAGAATCGTACACCGTTGCACTCGTGAAGGAAGCTCTCGCCCCATCTGTCCTTCTCGCGTATAAGCTTGAGGGTACGAAGACCTACTCTTAAGCTCTTGGAGTCAAGAGTGCGCTCCCCGGATACAACCTCCGCGGTAAAGGTATAGAGAGGCTGATCTCCGAGTCCGTGAGGCCACCAAAGCTGAGGATCGGGAATCTCAGTCTCCTCGTTCGCAGGAAGATAATATTTCTCACCCTCGGGAGTTACAAAACTAACGGATACGATGCAATCCTCGTCTGTCGATACACGGGGTGTGACGAACACCTTGCCGCCCTCGTGCCTTTGTTCGACCTTGAATTCGGAAATGCGAGCGCTATCCTTACTAAGAATAGATACACTTCTCCATATTCCCATGTCAGGAAGGAAGGGACCCCAGTCCCAACCGAGCATACAGTGTGCCTTACGGATATAGCCGAAGCCTGCAAGTGCCTGAATGGTCTTCATCAGATCAAGCTCGGCCACTTTTTCTTTTATGTAAGGGTGAATATTTCTGCAAATAACCGATATCTCGTTCTTTCCGTCATGAATCGTATCGGTAACGTTAAACTCGTAGGTGATATGCATATCGTCGGTGTGAGCAATATGAACACCGTTGAGATAAACGTCGGCTATAGTGTCTATTCCCTCAAAGCGAAGTATGTATTCATACGGACCTTTCACAAAATTGAATGTGCGGCTGAAGGTATAATCGTTGTGAGTAAGAGCCAAAGCTCCGAACTCATTGTCGCGCCAATACGGATCATTCATCATTCCCGCATCAAGCAGAAATGAATAGAGCGAACCGGGGATTTTGCCCTCGCAATCTATATCGCCTCCGGTCAATCTCCAAATGCCATCAAGAGATATGCTGTTCATATGTCCTCCATATATTCAAAAGTTATCTTTTTGTTTTCGTTACACGCTACGGAAATTATAAACTGCTCGTCACCCACACTTGCGATCTTAATCTCTGTGTGATGCTCCGACACCTCCGTGCGATTTGGCAGAAGAGCTTTACCTCCTGTTTTTTTGAAGATACTCTCCTTCTTTACCCACGACTCAAGGAGATAGCGCGAGGTGTCCACACCCTCAAGTTTTTCTATCGAAAGAAGCTCTCTGTCAGTGAGTATTTTTCCTTTAAGGTCAGGATTGATATCCCGGACAAACTCTGCGTCAACACCTATCGGCTCATCGGATACTGCTACGCATACCAAACCGTTAGTATGGGAAAGAGAAAAATAAAAATCCGGGCAAATCCATTGTCCATTATCGGTTTTTGTAAACTTAAGGTTAGCAAAGTCACAGTTAAGATGCATGCGTACTACTTTTTCAAGCAGCTTCCACACATAATATTTCTCGCGTCTTGCAGATTCGTTTTTACACTTATCTACCTCTAACTGTCGCTCTATAGGATAAAGCGAATCTATGAATAGCGACTCCTTTATCGGAGTATATGCGACAAAGGTGCCGACTTCAAAACCTGACACAGAATCACCTCTCCTTCCTTGGTAATTATAGCATAAGCACAATACTTTTGCAATACGTAATAAAAAATTTATATTATTATTGAAAAACTCCCGCACATGTGTTAAAATGAAATAAAGTCTCACCTAATGAAGGGAAATTCTTATGTACAGATACGAAACACATCTACACTCAGCGCCCGCAAGTAAATGCGGAAGCTACAGTGTCAGAGAAAATATGGAATTTTACAAAAGCATCGGCTATGACGGCATCTTCCTCACCAATCACTTTATAAACGCAAATATAGGCGGTGACCGTACTCTCCCCTATGAGGATCAGGTAGAGTTCTTTTTCAATGATATTGAAGAGGGAGAGCTACTTGCAGACGAAATAGGTATAAAGTTTTTCTGGGGCGTTGAGACTTCATATCTCGGCTCTGACTTTCTCATTTACGGTCTCTCAAAGGAGTGGTATCTCGCTCATCCCGAGATAGTCAAGGTATCCCCTAAGGAGATGCTCACTATTTTCGACAATGCAGGAGCTCTTATAGTACATGCTCATCCGTTCCGTGAAGCGAGCTATATAGATCACATACGTCTGCTTCCTTACCACGTTCACGCTGTTGAGATAGACAACTGCGGCAACAAGGATCACAATAACGAGATGGCACGTATTTACGCAGACTTCTATAAGATACATCACTCAGCAGGCTCTGACAATCATATTGCCGGAGATATAGGACGTCTCGCCGGTGTGGAATTCGACACGCCCTTGCGCGACATTGATGATTTTATATGCAGAATGAAACGCGGTGAGGGTCACACCTTCACTATCGAAAACAAACCGAATAAGTAAATTACGGAGGATTATAAAATGGGAAAATGGAATCTTGACATACTTTACACGGGATTTGACACCGAGTCTTATCAAAACGATCTTAAGAGGCTCGACGTACTCATTCCCGAGCTCACATCTCTTGCAGACACCTGCAAGAATAAATCAGCCGCAGAGTTCCTTACCGAATACATACGTGTGAACGAGGAGCTCTCGGAGCTCATTGAGAAGCTTGCTATCTATGCAAATCTCAGATACTCCGCAAACACACGCGACACTGAGGCGGCATCAATGCTCGGCAGGATCATGCAATCCGTAAGCGCAACGGCAGCACCCTCAGCAAAGATCGAAAAGGCTATCTCCGAGATAGAGGATCTCGATGAGATCATTCGATCTACCCCTTACCTCAAAGAATTCGAATATATGCTCACAAACGTTAAGCGCGACTCCCGTTATCTCCTTTCGGACAAGGAAGAAACCGTGTTTGCAAAGATGAGCCTCTCCGGTGCTTCGGCATGGAGCGATCTTCAAAGCAGTCTTACGAGCGGTGTGAAGGTCAAGTACGAGGGAGAGGATATTACTCTCTCCGCAGTAAGAAACCTCGCATATTCTCCCGATGCAGACGTAAGACGCAAGGCATTTGAAGCAGAGATAGCATGCTATGACTCGATTAAGGAAGCCGTTGCGTTTGCGCTCAACAGCATTAAGCTCCAGGTACTTACAGAGTGTGAGCTCCGCGGATACGAATCTCCCCTCGCGAAGTCTCTCTATCAGTCGAGAATGAAGAAAGAGACCCTTGATGCGCTCCTTGGAGCTATGCAAGAATATCTCCCCGCGTTCCGTAAGTATATGAAGGCTAAGGCAAAAGCACTCGGCCACAACGGGTCTCTTCCCTTCTACGATCTCTTTGCTCCTATGGGCAAGAGCGACAAGACCTATTCTGTAGACGACGCAAAGAACTACTTGCTCAATATATTTGCGAAGTTTGACACAGAGCTTCACGACATGGTCAAGTGCGCCTTCGAAAACGGTTGGATCGACTTCTTCCCGCGTGACGGAAAGGTCGGTGGTGCGTTCGACTGCGGAGTTCCCTCTGCGAAGGAGAGCCGTGTCCTGACAAACTTCGACGGTTCCTTCAGCGACGTTGTAACACTTGCTCACGAGCTCGGTCACTCATTCCACGACAGACAGGTATTCTCTCACTCCATACTCAACCAGGGATATTCCATGCCGGTTGCCGAGACAGCATCCACATTCAATGAGGTGCTCGTGATGGAGACGGCAATAGCAAATGCTGCCGACAAGGATGAAAAGCTCGCTCTCATTGAGAGTCAGCTTATGGATGCCTGCCAGATCATCGTAGATATTTACTCAAGATTCCTCTTTGAAGCATCTGTATTTGAAAACCGTCCTATGGAATTTATGAGCGCCGACAGAATGTGTGAGCTTATGCTCGATGCTCAGAAGAAGGCGTACGGTGACGGACTCGACGAGAATAAGCTCCACCCCTTCATGTGGCTGTGCAAGGGTCACTACTACAGCGGCGGACTCAGCTTCTATAACTACCCCTATGCATTTGGCGGTCTCTTTGCTCGCGGACTTTACGCAAAGTACAAGGCAGAGGGCACTCCGTTTGTAGCAACCTACAAGAAAATGCTTAACGCGACCAGCGTCATGGACGTAGAGGAGTGCGCAAGAATTGCCGGAGTTGATCTCACAGACAAGGAATTCTGGAGAGCAGGTCTTCAGTCTATAGCGGATAGAATCGACGAATTCTGTGAATTAGTTGAATAATTGCTAACTTTAGTTAACAATAAAGCGAGTATGATGATATTGTTCATCGTACTCGCTTTTGATTTTATTAAATGCTTTTGATATATTCTGTCACCGAAGGAGGTAACAATCCGTCTAAGTTCTCTCCCTCTCCGAGCTTTTTTCTTACAAGAGTTGAGCTGATGCTTCTGTATTTTTCATCCGAAAGAATAAGCTCTGTATGATATCCGCCATGCTTAAGATTATACTCTGCCTGCTCCTTTTCCCATGCAAGATCCGTATCGTTGCGATACCCCTTTACTATTCTGTCTATTCCGTGCTCACGCATATAGTCAACAACGTAGCCGAGAGAGTATGACACTATAACGTTATCAAGCCCCTCTGTAGCCAGCATAAGCATAGCTACCCTATCCTGAAGTGGAAAGGTATACTCCTTATTCGGATTTGTAAAGATCACTACGTACACCTCGTCTTCTCTTTCGGCAACACGGCGGATCATATCGACGTGACCGAGAGTTACGGGATCGTAGCTGCCGGGCATTATGACGCTCATTCTCCGACACCTCTGTATATAAGAACGTTAACCGCAGTCTTTTTGCCGTAGTTTGTGCTCTTGACAAATTCAAAGCCGGAAAGTCGGGGATCGGTCTGTAAAATCTCCTCGGTGCCGCTCTCAAGAACAAGTATCGCGCCGGGAATGATCAGCTCAGCATCGCGAAGACGCATGGCAGACTCTACACAACACTCCATAGCATACGGAGGATCAATGAATACAAGGTCAAATTTATCTCTTCCCGCCGCCTTACGTATATAATTACGGTAATCTGCAACAGAGTATTTTGCCCTGTCGAAGAAGTCGAGAGCTCTGGCATTTTTCTTTACTATTTCCATAGCATCTCGCTCGGAGTCTACAAAGGTTACGCTTTCCGCACCGCGCGAGAGAGCCTCAAATCCAAGCTGTCCCGAGCCTGCAAACAAATCGAGCACGCGTCTGTTTTCAACGTCAAACTGTATAGATGAGAAAATTGCTCCCTTTATTCTTTCCGAGGTCGGTCTTGTAGCCTCACCCTCGAGCGTAATGAGTTTTCTTCCCTTTTTAGTTCCGGTTATAATCCTTACCATCTTTATTTTCCTCTTTATTGAAATATTCATATATTGCGGCCGCATCACGCTCTGATATGCCGGCAATTTTGCCAAGCTCCTCTTTGGACATAGTCTTTATCCTTGCGTACGGTGCGGCATTAAGAAGTAGCTTTGCCTTCTTATCCCCTATGCCGTGTATATTTGTCAGCGATGAGCTTGTCAGTTTTTTACTCTTGTCACGTGAAGAATGCTTCAAGGCAAATCTGTGCGCTTCCTCCTGCAAGTTATAAATAAACGTATATACATTCATCTCTCTTGCTATGGAAATTTCCTCATCACCATCCGTGATGGCGCGCGTTTTGTGATACTCATCTTTAACCATTCCGAAAACAGGAATATCGACGTCAAGCTCTGCAAAAAGATCCTTTACAGTACGCACGTGCCCGACACCTCCGTCAAGAAGAATAAGATCGGGAGATGTACCGAGTGACAGAGATCCGTCACCTATATGCGAGAGCCTACGTCTTATAGCCTCACACATCGATCCGTAATCATCCTGACCGTCAGTGGACTTAATTGAAAAAGCGCGATAGTCACTCTTCTTGAGCTTGCCGTCGGCATATACCACCATAGATGCAAATATAGACTCGTTACCGAAGTTTGAAATATCATACGCCTCTATCCTCTTGGGCACTTCGGCAAGTGCGAGCAGCTCGGTAAGGCGCTTGATGCTCTTATCTTCCCTCTCGATAGAAAGTCTATTCTGTCTTGCCATCTCCTTAGCATTCTCAAGCGCAAGGTCGCACAGACGTCTGCCGTCACCGCGCGAGGGAACTCTCACTGTGACCTTATATGGCGCTGAGAGTGTAAGATACTCGGAGAGAAGTGAAAGATCGTCCTCACTTATATCGAAGTCAAGCATGATTTCTCTCGGGATATTTCCGGCTGTATCGTAGTAATCAGCAATAAGAGCCACAGCATCATCCTCAGAGTTAAAATCGGCAAGAGAAATAATAAACTGGTTTTTATTGACAAGCGCTCCTCCTCTAACAGAAAGCATAGACAGAACACTCTCCGTCTCGCCGATATATACCGCAAATACGTCACGCATTACCTTCTCATCGGCTACGACCTTTTGCTTCTCCACGAGTGTTCCGAGTGCCTTGATACTGTCACGAAGCTGAGCTGCACGCTCAAACTCCATCTCCTCTGCGGCATACTCCATATCACGGGTAAGACTTGACACGGTAGCCTTGATATTGCCGTCGAGCACCCATTCCGCACACTTAACGAGAGCGCGGTATTCTTCAGATGATATACCTCCCGTGCACGGTGCGACACATCTTCCCATATCACGGTATATGCACGGTCTTTCCTTTCCTATATCCTTGGGAAAACTCCTGCGGCAGGTATAGAGGCCGAATATCTTAACGACGGTCTCCAGAGCGGTATGAGCGGCAGACGAGCCCTGATAAGGTCCAAAATAGCGCCCCCTATCGCTCTTGCGCTCACGTGTCACAAAGATGCGAGGATACTCTTCCGCTGTCACCTTGATATAAGGATAAGACTTGGCATCTTTCAACTTAACATTATACTTTGGAGAGTGCTTTTTAATAAGCACGTTTTCGAGCGCCAGAGCCTCGATTTCGGTGTCGCAGACGATATAATCAAAGTCAGCAACGAGGCTTACCATACGCGCGGTTTTGGTTGAATGATGATTACCTGTGAAGTAGGATGTAACGCGATTTTTAAGTTTTTTAGATTTGCCGACGTAGATAATATCACCGTCGGAATTTTTCATTATATACACACCGGCAGACTCCGGTAATGAGTTAGCCTTATCTCTGAGGCGTTCTACTCTTGTCACTTCCTACTCCTTTCCGCTGTTAAGCCATGTATCGAAAAAACGGCAGTCCACCGACCGCCGTTTTCTGAGATAATTCCTGGTTCTACTCAATTTTCGTCGTTTTCGGTTTAACCAAAATGCGACCTATTAATTAAAGCTCCGGAAAACCGCTGTTAACAAGATCAACAAGGCCGGATACTGCCTCGTTCTCGTCATTTCCGTCAGCAATAAGAGTAATGGTTGTTCCCTTCACAATTCCGAGAGAAAGAACACCGAGAAGACTCTTAGCATTAACGCGGCAATCCTCTTTTTCTACCCAGATGGAGCACTTATAAGAGTTAGCCTTCTGAATAAAGAAAGTAGCAGGTCTTGCGTGTAATCCAACGCTGTTCTGTATAGTAACACTGCGAGAAATCATCAACAAATCTCCTTCGAGAATTTTAGTAATACAAGTATATCAAATTTTTTTAAAAAAATCAATACTTTTTTATAAAATATAATTTTCAACTTTAGCGATGCATTTTGTAAAGTTTTTGGTCATTTCAACCAAATTATCTTATGGAAATGTCTATAGACGATGAATCTTCGGCACTGCCGTCGCTGAAATACGCCACCCTATCATCGAATTCACCCTTAGCCACTCTTAAAGACGCACTGCCAAGTCCGAATACGCACCAGAACAGATAGTACATAGTCATATCTGCCCAGATATAGTTAAACGCACCGTATACCATAAGCATAACGGTAATCGATGTAGTGTAGCCGGATATCTTGCTCACACTTGAATTTTTTACGTAAGGCTGATAAATACTGCGATGTCTTACTCTTACCACGTAAATCAGAATGAACGCAGCAAGAGATATAATACCTGCCTCACATGCAATTTCAAGAAGGAAGTTTCCGCTATTATGATAATCATAATTTGCAGAATAATTGGCTATCTCGGTGAGGAAGGATTCTTCTCCTATTCCAACTCCTAAGAAAACGTGTTCCTTAAGCATAAGAAGTGATGTGTGCCAGCGACTCATAGAGTCCGAAAGGCCGAGCGAATTTACTATATCCTCAGAGGCGATAGCAGCGATATACTCATGCGGTACGAAGAGCAATCCGTATACAATTATTGATAAAGCAAAGAGCGTTATGCCCGCACCGTGTCGCATTTTCTGTACTAAAAACGCAAGCGCGCCAATGAGCATTGCACCAAATGCCCAGAAGCTCATAGTGAAGAACAGAGCCGCAAAATTGATGAGCATGGTAAATGCGTAAAGCATCTTTGCCGCCTTTTTTCTTCGCACGTCCACAAAGTATGCGGAGAACGATAGAGAGACTATCAGGAATATTGCCAGAGTATAAGGCTTATCAAAGGTGGCTGTCGCGCCTTCAAATGACGCAAATCCGTCCTTAACTATATTATATATCGACTCTGATATTGCGATCACGGATACCGGAATTGAAGAAATTATAACCGCATTGATAAGGCAGTCAGCAAGTCTACGGTTGGTAACCAAACTGCTTGCAAGGACGTATCCCATGCCGAGCAGGATCATAACTACCGAGGATACAAATGAGTCCATACCCTTGAGAAAGATTCCGCTGATAAGGATGCAGAAGAGCATAACAAATAGATTTAGGTCATACTGCTCAAAATAGTAAACTCGCTTTCCAAGCAAAACCTTTCTTCCATATGAGATCAGTGTTACCGCAACGAGTGCAGCAAGAAATATGCCCTTTGTATCAAAGGAAAGATACGGCATGATGATGAATATAGAGAAGAATGAGAATTCGGGAGAAAGAAATGTAAGGAATAGGTAGACCGCAACCGCAAGTCCAAGTGCCACAGTCCAAAGAGGAACTATCGCACCGAGGATCGCAAACATAACTCCCAAAATAACACCAAAGATCGGAGAGATACCTCTCACGCTGTCGTTCTTATGCATTCTTCTGATGCAGAAGAACTCAAAGAATATAAAGTCGGTTATAGGATTGTTTTGCAATGCCACTGATAGGGGCTTATCCGAAATAAAGAACGGGATGCTTAAGAGTGAAAACGCAACTCCCATCATAACCACCTCAAGCGGTATAACGGTATATGCGCTGATATAGTCTTTAATATAGTGGATTACAAGAGAGAGCACTCCAAAAACACAAAGAAACGTGCCGTATGTTCTCGACTGAGTATACGATATTACCTTAGTGAGCTTGTCAAAGAAGCGCGATGCATATTTACCGATACGTGTTATAGATACGCGGTTAGCAGATCCGGTAACCGTCTGCGAACGAAACTTTTTTCCGCTGCTTTCGTTATCACCGTTAGTATATCCGCCCAGCATTTCAAAAAAAGTATGCTTAGACATATTGCGCTCCTTTCATATGTTTTGAAAACTATAGTTTGTATTTTAGGGTTATTTTTTGTTTTTCTTAGGTTTAGGTTTTAATGATTCTTCAATCTCAGGGTGTATTTCCAAGAGATCAGGACGTCTTTGCCTGGTTATTTCTACAGCCTGTTCAAGACGCCATCTGTCTATTTTAGCATGATCTCCGGAAAGCAAAATCTCGGGCACTTCTCTGTCAAGAAATATACGAGGCTTGGTATATTGAGGATACTCAAGAATACCCGAAGCATGCGACTCATTCTCATAGCACTCTGAATCCGCAAGCACACCTTCCTTGAGTCTTGATACCGCATCAATGATTATACAAGCCGGAAGCTCACCTCCGGTAAGAACGTAATCTCCGATGGATATATCTTCATCAACTATCTCGTCAAGAACACGCTGATCTACGCCTTCATAATGACCGCAAAGAAAAATAAGATTATCATACTCAGCGAGCTCACGTGCTATAGCGTGGTTGAAAATTCTACCTTTAGGCGACATATATATGACACGGGTCTTATTTCCTTGAGGAATCTCCGACTTCACATGCATATAGCAGTCATAGATAGGCTGACACGTCATAACCATACCCATACCGCCGCCGTACGGTGTGTCGTCGGTCTTTCTGTGCTTATCGGTTGAAAAGTCCCTAATATTATGGCACTTTACTTCTATAATTCCCGCCGTCTGCGCTCTACCGATTATGCTCTCGCCGAGAGTGCGCTCAACCATTTCGGGAAATAACGTCATTACGTCAAATCTCATATCAATCGAAGAAGCCGGGAATGGGGGTGATAAGCATCCCCTTTTCTTCGTCTATCTCCTTTATAAATTCCTTACCGGAGGGATAATAAACCTCGCCGTTAGGTGTATCTATAGTATAAAGAAGTCCGCGCGGAACGTCGGTAACTTCCTTTATCGCACCATATTCTACACCGGTGTTTGCATCGATAACAGATAGACCTATCATATCTGCAAGAAGCATCTGGCCCTTGCCAACGGGGATATCGTCACGGTGAAGATATATAACGGTGTTTTTCATAGAGACCGCAACGTCTCTGTCGTCTATCCCTTCAAGCGACATAAGCACGAGCGGTCCTGCAGCCGATGCAGAAACTACCTTTTTCTCCTCATATCCGCCATCCTTACCGGCGAGGAATATTCGTTTCTGCTTTGCAAGCACCTTGGGGCTATCGCACCAAACTTCAATTTTCAATACTCCGCGTACTCCGTGCGGCCCAAGCACCTTTCCGCCTTCCAAATATGTCTTTTTCATACCACTTATTTTACCACATTTTCGTATTAAAGTCAATATAATATAAAAATTAGAAATACCCTTTGTTATTTTAAGCAAATAAGAAAAGGTTATCGCGGAAAAATCCAAGACAACCTTTCAGTGTATAAAACATTGTAAGCATCTGAACTAAAATATATTTTTCGTACTTTAATGGTATTTAACGCACAAAACGTCAACTATAGTTATAATTTATATACAATAATCGACTTGTTTATTCTTCATTCTTTTTATCAACTTTTTTGGCGAGCGCGCAGCGATCGTGTGGTGCGTAGCGCAAAATGCTTTTCGCATTTTCCAAAATGTTTCATCGGCTTTCGCACGATTTAGTTGCTATTTTCCGATCGAACGCGGAAAAATAACGCAAGATACCACAAGTGGTATGCGATGGAGCGAAAGAAGATATTCGTATCAATCAACTGAACACATTGAATCAATTTATCGGTTATAAGTGTCCTATTTAATTGTATAAACAAAAAATGCCCTGCATCTGCAGGACACCGCATATATAGAGCGCTTTGTGTACATCAAATGCGCATTGAAAACCGAATAAACTCAGGAAACGAAGAAGCTCTATGCATTAGCTTGAACAAAGGATGTTCAAGCCCTCGGTCTATTAGTATCAGTCAACTGAACACATTACTGTGCTTACATCTCTGACCTATCAAACTCGTAGTCTACAAGTGACCTTACTCATTTAAAATGATGGGATATCTCATCTTGAG
>JAFVYL010000027.1 GCA_017508665.1 Clostridia bacterium
CATTTTAGGTAATTTGTCAATCGAAATGCTGGATAATATTTCTGTTTTCAAGAGGTCACAACAGACTTGCACCAAATTTGCACCAAGCTGACCTATATACAAAAAAGAAAACCCCGAAAACCTTGATGGTATCGGGGTTTTTTGATAATTGCCGTAAGGCTGTAATTATCTCTTGGAGAACTGAGGTGCACGTCTTGCGCCCTTGAGTCCGTACTTCTTTCTTTCCTTCATTCTGGGGTCACGAGTGAGAAGACCAGCCTTCTTGAGAGCGGGCTTGTAGGTCTCATCAGCGGTAAGAAGAGCACGAGCAACGCCGTGACGGATAGCGCCTGCCTGACCGGAGAAGCCGCCGCCGTTTACGTTAGCAACGATGTCAAACTTACCCTCGGTCTCGGTAACGCCGAAGGGCTGATTTACGATGAGCTTGAGGGTCTCAAGGCCAAAGTAATCGTCAATGTCTCTGCCGTTGATGGTGATAGCACCGGTACCGGGGTAGAGACGAACTCTTGCAACAGACTTCTTTCTTCTGCCTGTGCCATAGAAATAAGGTTTAGCACTTGTATACATCTTTTCTTATCCTCCCTTATTAGTCAAGCACGATAGGCTTCTGAGCAGCCTGCTCGTGATTTTCGCCAGCGTAAACGTGAAGGCGAGTGAAAGCCTTTGCGCCGAGAGTGTTGTGAGGGAGCATACCCTTAACAGCAAGCTCCATAGCCATCTCGGGACGGTTAGCCATGAGGGTCTTGTACTGAACTTCCTTGAGGCCACCGATGTAGCCGGAATGATGTCTGTAGTACTTCTGCTCAAGCTTTCTGCCGGTGAGAACTGCCTTGGAAGCATTGATGATGATTACGAACTCGCCGCAATCAGCGTGGGGAGTGAACTCGGGTCTGTGCTTGCCGCGAAGAATGTTAGCGGCCTTAACTGCGGTCTTACCAAGAGGCTGACCTGCTGCATCGATAACAAACCATCTACGCTCGATGTTGTTAGCGTTAGCCATGAAAGTGGACATTTGATTTTCCTCCATATTGTGATTTCGTATAGACAACTTCTATACAAGTCTTTTTTCAAGCTTGTCTATTATAACACACGTGTTATGAAATGTCAATGCTTTTTAGAAACTTTTTTTGATAGAATTTGATTTAGAAAACCAAAGCTCTTAAAATCTCTCGTTTTCTCGCAAATGCTCTTAAATCCTCAAGTGCGAAAAATAAAATTTTTTTCAAAAAAATCCCAAAAACGCTAATAAAGGCGACACTCTTACCAAAAAATGAGCATCGCCTTTATATAAACTGACGAATCAGATCTGCTTGTTTACGCTCTTGTATTCGTCATAGTAGCGGTAGTATTTACAGCCGCTTGTATTTCCTCCGAGAAAGTCGCCCATCTCGTCCTCGTCAAGACTGAGCGAACATGAATACTCCTCCGTATACTCGTCATACACGTAAAATTCACAGCTCTCGCAGCTCGACTCTCTTTTCGGTGTGTATTTTGAAAAATCCAGTGCCATATTATTTATTCACAATCATCATGACGATAAAGAGCAATATCATACCGCCGAAAAATGCTGCGTTGATAATTTTGGATATCTTGCGGCTCTTTTCCTGATACTCGCGTCTCTCTGCCATCATTTTTTCATATTCCTCGCCGGCTTTTTTTGTGAGGTAGTCAAGTCCCTCGTCTTTATCCTCGTACTCCGCGAGAGTTTCTACTGTGTCATCCACCAATTTGTTATAGTTCTCAATATCACTGTTAAGTCGCGCTTCGTTTACGGTGCTTCTTAAGATTACCGCGCCGAGAGAAAGACAGTACTCCTCGCCCGCGTTGCCGCCTTCCTTACCTACGATAAGCGATACTGTGACGTATTTTGCCTTGCTTTCGTCAGGCAGCACTCTGAGCATGGAGTCCATAAAATCGGTTTCCACAGACATTACGAAGCCGTTGCCACCGAGCTTTTCTTTGGCATCCGAGGCGACCGCCTGCATCCTGCTTATTGCTTCGCTTACTGTCATAGCTTACTTGAGTCTGCTTATAGCAAGGATAAGGATAGCTATAACGGCGCATACAGCTGTTGCTACGGCCGCTACAGTAAGATTTTTCTTTGCCGCTCTGTTGAGTCTCTCAAGCTCAGCCTGATACTTTTCCTCCATATCACGGTCAAAGTCGGCGATCACAGCCTTTACCTCGCTGTCGTAGTCGTCGGATGCGAGGATTCTGTCTCTGATTTCGTTTACTTTGCTCTTGAAGGACTCGAGGTTTTTCTCAAAGGTTGCTTCGTCTACGTTGTCATCGTCATCGAGCTCTGCGTCAAGGGGAAGATAGAGTCTGTCATTCTCCTCTGCACCATCAAGGCCTATTGAAAGTGAGCCGAATACCGCTGTTACGTCTACGGGTGCGCCCTCGATGTTGTTTTCCTCAACCTCTACAGAGCAGTTTACAAGATAAGATGCTTCGCCAAAGCTGTTTTTGACCTCGAGAAGCTCTTTTTCGATTCTTTCTTTAGTCTGGTTTACAGTCATTTCTTTAATCTCCGTTTATATTACAAAATTTTACTATCGATCACGAGCTTTCCGCTCTTTTTTCTTATTCCGTACAGATTTCTGCACGCCATTTTAAAGATGTCCTCACTGTTGACTCCTACACAGTTATCAATTCCCGAGAGGAGTATCTTAGCCGCGGGATGAAAGTCCGAGGTGGTCGCAAAGATGCCTTTAGTACCTCCGCTTGCGTACACAGCACCGAGAAAAGCGCGTACCACGGTCTCGCTCGTCGCATCCGTACGGTTCTTAGCTTGTACCAGCACGGTCTCTCGGAAACCGAGATGATCTACTGTCTTCATCATTCCGTCAATTCCGCCGTCGGCAGCACCGCCCATAACACGGCACTCGGTTACGGCCTTTCCGTAAGACTCCTCGTTCTTCTTAAGAAGCGTCATAATGTAATGCTCGAAAAATTCACCGCCCTTGGAGTGCAGTCTTGCTATAAACCCGGATTTGAGCTCCAGCATAGCTGCAATATCGTCGATCTTAGCGTTTGCCTCCTTCTTCAGTGAGTATAATCCGTTGCTGATCTCTATCGCACCGATGCTCATAAGACGTCTGAGTATCTGTCCCATATAGTCATATAAGATCCTATCGTCGGAATTGCTCGGGGTAGTATCGGTCTTGAATATTTTTCTTAAGGATGTGCGTAATTCAGGCTTTGACATCGGCTTTGACGAGAGCAGGGAAACGATCTCTTTTTCACATCTTTCCATTCTCATCGGCATGAGCTTGCCTGCTCCGAGAGAATAAAGGTCGTTGTAATAGAGGACCACTCCGTCCGAGCGCATCTCGGATATAACCGAGCCGATAAGTCCGCGTATTTCTGTGAACTCACCGATCTGACCGTTACACTCAATGCCGCTGTAAATACGCTTTACTGCCTCCTCCACAAGCTCATTGTGGGATAGGGTGTCTGATGATAGAACGTCGAGCACGGTCTTGTATATTTTTTTATGCACGCTGCTGTTCATAGGCGCGTATCTCCTTACTGAGCGTTGCCGAAGGGCATAAAAACTCCGTATTGCATAATTACACAAATACATTTTAGCACAAAAAAATGACGAATTCAAGTACCAAATGAAAATTACGCGTATGAAGGGGTTGTTTATCCTTGACACGGACGCGCGTGTGTTGTATAATATGTTTAGAAATCATTTTCGGAGGAGCTATATGAAAAGACAAACCTTGAAAATATGCGCTTTAGCATTTATTTTAGCTATTACGTTGATACTTGGCACTTCCTGCAGACTGCCGATGATCCCTGCCGGTAGCTGTGATCACAGCTATATAGAGCCCGGAGATTGTCAAAACCCCGGTAAGTGTAAGGTCTGCAATGCCGAAGTAGGAGAGCTTGGGTCACACCGTTACGTGAGCAATGTTGTTGCTCCCGGATGCACATCGGCCGGTTATACCGATTATGAGTGTAGCATATGCGGTGATTCTTACCGCGACAGAGAGACCGAGGCCGTCGGACACCAGTTCGGTGCATGGATCTTCACAAAGCAGCCTACCACGACAGAGGCGGGAGAAATGTACAGAGAGTGTTCTGTCTGCTCCACGGTTGAGAAGGAAACCGTTGCTCCTCACGTCCATACCTTGGAGAGCGGAGCTGCAAAGCCGGTTACTTGCACAGAGGACGGCTGGAATGCCTTTGAGTACTGTACTCAGTGCGAATACAGCACTAAGTCTATCATAAAAGCCACAGGGCATGAATGGGGTCCATATACCTCCAACGGTAACGGTACTCACACTCGCGTATGTTCATATAATTCCGCTCACACTTCCACAGAACCTTGCTCGGGCGGCAGCTTCTCCGCAGGAAATCTTCCTGTGTGTGATCTGTGTCATCAGGTGTACGACTTTGCCGCAAGAGAGGGAAATAGTACCTATGGCTATCACGCCCTCGGCTCTTATTCGCCTTACGGTGAAGATATGCAGCGTCTCTACAAGGATATGACCGCTGCATGCGAGGAGTTCTATTTCAACAACGAGGACGTTGCTTACGATGACGGTTACTACGTTATAGCAGAGTTTGACCTTAACGACTATTCTCTCCATAGTGATGCAGGTAGCGCGGTATGGAAAGTGTTTTACGTATCTAACCCCCTTTACTATTGGCTTGATGCGAAGGTCGTAACTGCCGGAAGCAGGATTTACCTCACCGTTGCTGACGACTATGCAAAAGCCTCTGACAGACGTGCGGCAGACACAGCGATTGCCGATATGACTGAAGGCTGTGAGGCGCTTATCGATGACGATATGACCGACCTTGAGCGAGCTATGACAATAGCAGCTTACATTGTCGAGAATATGGAGTACGCGTACGAGAGCGACGGCGAGACTCCCGTTGACGATATGTGGGCACACTGTATGGCAGGTTTTGCTATGTACGAGCTCGGCGTATGCGAGGCATATGCAAAGAGCTTTATGTATCTCTGCCTCCTCAATGACGTGGAGTGTATCATGGGTGCGGGATATGCAGGCGAGGCTCACGCATGGAACTACGTTAAGCTCGACGGTGAGTGGTACGGAGCCGATATTACATGGACGGATAATTCGGGAAGTACAGTATGCTTTGATTCATTCGGACTTTCATCTGCAGAGATATTTAAGGATCATTTCCCCGGATCTTCGACAGTGTTCAGCAGCGATTTCATTTATGCTGCTCCCAAGCTCGCAGACGAGGGAATACGTCTTACCGCACTGTACAAGAATGACGAGTACGTAGGAATGTATAAGTCACTTGACGATGCCTTCGCCGCTATGACAGATCAAAACGGCGAATATACCGTGGATATAGGCTTCTATTCTTTCTATAACAGTGCGCCTGTTCATACTATAAAGTCTGCGGCTACTCCTAACGTCAAGAAGCTCACCATAGTGGGCAGAAATCAGCCTACCGAGCCCGGATATTTCGACATTAATTCCGTGATCTATATATCCGGTGAGTTGACTCTCGGTTCTGACGTAGTGCTTCAAAACGTTCACGTAATGCCATCGGATAATAAAGTTCCTACCTTCGTGGATCTGGCAGGACACACTCTTAAGCTTGACGGCAGGAGTGTATACTTAGAGGTCAAGATTTTTGGTACTGAGGCTACTTCTGTTGTAGTTGCATCTACAGAGGAACGCACCGTATTTAACAAAGGAGTGGATATATACAGACTTGTTATTGAAAATGACGGTGTTGTATTCGGCGCTGACTCACACCTCGTATATTGCCCGAGTGACGGACTTTACGTAAGCGGCGGAGCAGACGTTGATATAGAGAATTATACTTAAAAAGCAATAAAAAACAGGTCCGCGATCTTGTATCGCGGACCTTTATTCATATAAAACAGGGCACGGTCTTTTGTACCGTGCCCTTTAAAGTATTAGCGCGCGAACTGACTGTTGTAAAGCTCGTAGTAGAATCCGCCCTTTGCAATAAGCTCGGAGTGGTTTCCGCTCTCCACGATCTTTCCCTCACGCATAACGAGGATAACGTCTGCGTTCATTACCGTCGAGAGACGGTGCGCCACGATAAAGCTCGTTCTGTCCTTCATCATTTCAAAGAAGGCGCGCTGTATACGTATTTCGGTTCGCGTATCGATCGAGGAAGTGGCCTCGTCGAGTATCAGCATAGGGGGGTCGGAAAGCATTATTCTTGTGATACAGAGCAGCTGCTTCTGGCCCTGTGAGAGTCCCTCGCCGCCTTCACCGAGTACTGTGTCATAGCCATTCTTAAGACGCTTGATAAAGCTGTGGGCGTGTGCTGATTTTGCCGCCGCGATTATTTCCTCATCGGTCGCGTCAGGCTTTGCCATAGCTATGTTTTCTTTGACAGTTCCGGCTCTTAACCAGGTGTCCTGCAGTACCATACCGTAGCTCTCGCGCAAGGATCTGCGCTTGATATCTCTGATGTTGTGACCTTCGACCGATATCTGCCCCTCATCCACGTCATAGAAGCGCATGAGAAGATTGATAAGAGTAGTTTTTCCCGAGCCGGTAGGCCCTACTATTGCCACTCTCATACCGGGCTTGACCTCAAGGCAGAGATTTTCTATAAGAGGTTTATCCGGAGTGTATGAGAAGCTTACGTCATCCATACGTACGTTGCCGGATACCTCTGAGAGGGATACCGCATTTTCGCCATCGGGAATTTCGGATTTTTCCTCTATCAATTCAAATACACGGGAGGCACAAGCGAGAGAATTCTGAAACTCCGCGAGCACACCCGATATCTCGTTGAAAGGCTTGGTGTATTGGTTAGCATATGAGAGCAGGCAGGCAAGCTCGCCTACGGTTATAAGCGCAACAGCACTGCCGGGATTGATAGACGGTATGGCCATCAGAGCACCCGAGAGTGCGACCGCCGCGTATACCACCGAGTTTACAAATCTTGTTGACGGGTTGGTGATCGACGAGAAGAATATCGCTTTCAGTGACACGCGGTTGAGCTTGCCGTTTATTTTGCCGAAGCGCTCAAGGACCTTTTGCTCCTGAGAAAAGGCCTTTACCACCTTCTCGTTTCCTATCATTTCGTTGATGTAGGCTGTAGCTGCGCCCTCACATTCGGAGCGCTCTCTGAACATGCTGTACGTTCTCTTTGCGATAAATCTCGCGATAAACAGCGAGAGGGGAGTAAGTATGAATACGACCGCCGCGATGACCCAATTCATGTAGATCATAAACGCGAGAGTACCGATTATTGTAAGAACTCCGGTAAATAGCTGAGTGAAGCCGAGAAGCAATCCCTCGGCAAACTGATCCGCATCGTTTATAACTCTCGATACGATATCTCCGTGAGCCTTTCTGTCCACGTAGGAGAGAGGTAACTCCTCAAGCTTTGTGAAAGCATCGTTACGGATATCTCTTACAACACCGAAGGATATCTTGTTGTTTATAGTGCTCATCAGCCATTGGGCCAGAGCGGTTATACCGATGAGGACTCCCGCTTCGATAAGCACTCCGACAATTCTGTCTATGCTGTCAAATTCGGGCTCGCCAACGTGTGCGATAAGGTCGATCGCCTCGCCCACAAGAGTAGGCACGTAAAGTGTAAGGCAGACCGAGATTATTGCCAAAAGAATTGACACGGGTAGGAGTAAACGGTATTTTCCGATATATCCGAGCACCTTTTTCATAGTTCCGGGACGTGCTGCATTTGTCTTTTTAGCCATCATGCACCTCCGAGAACTGAGTTGCGTATATCTCGCGGTATACGGGGCAGGATGCCATAAGCTCACTGTGTGTACCAATGCCCACGGCCATACCGTCATCGAGCACGATTATCTTGTCTGCATACATTACTGACGAAGCTCTTTGCGATACGATAAATACCGTAGTACCCGAGAGCTCTTTTATAGCCTTGCGCAGCGAAGCATCGGTAGCGTAGTCGAGCGCGGAGGCTGAGTCGTCGAGAATCAGTATCTCGGGTTTTCTTACAAGAGCTCTTGCTATAGTCAGCCGTTGCTTTTGGCCACCGGAGAGATTTCTGCCGCCTTGCTCGATCTTTGCATCGAGTCCGCCCTTGCCGTCGACTATATCGAGAGCCTGAGCGGTCGCTACCGCGTTCATTATATCTTCGTCACTTGCGTTTTCGTTGCCCCAACGCATATTCTCGCGTATGCTACCTTCAAAGAGGATAGCGCTCTGAGGCACGATGCCTATCATTCCGCGCAGTGCTTCGGGAGAGTATTTGGATACCTCTTCTCCAAGGACACGAACCTCTCCTGAGGTTGCCTTGTAGAATGCGGGTATCATATTGACGAGCGTTGTTTTTCCCGAACCGGTACCGCCGATAATACCGACGGTCTCGCCTTTTCTTACAGCGAAGGATATCGGGTCAAGCGATGCTTCGGAGCTTCCGCTGTAGGAAAGGGAAGCCGAGCAAAACTCTACTGCGATATCGGTATCCTTACCTTTGGTAAGTGTTCCCATGTTTTCTGTAGATTCTATACTCAAAACGTCCGCGATTCTTGATGCGGATGCAAGTGCCTTTGTGATGCTGATAATAAGGTTTGCCAGCTTTATCAGCTCCACGAGTATCTGTGACATGTAGTTGTAGAGAGCGACCACCTCGCCTTGTGTGAGATTGCCCTCGGACACACGGACAGCGCCTGTGTGTATCAATAAAAGAACAGCTATATTAATGAGTACGTAGGTCAGAGGATTCATCAGAGCCGAAATTCTGCCAACACGTCTCTGAATAAGAGTGAGAGCATCATTTTCGCCGCGGAATGCGGATATCTCCTCATCCTCGTTTCCAAACGCGCGTATAACTCTGACGCCCGAGAGATTTTCTCTCGTTCTTGTGAGTAGCTTATCCGTGCCTTTCTGTGCCTTTTTATACAGCGGCATCGTTATCAGCATTATGCCGAATACAACTACAGATAAAAGGGGAATGACTGCGGCAAAGGTCAGAGCCGATCTTACGTCGACGGTAAACGCCATGATCATAGCGCCGAATACAACGAACGGAGAGCGCAGAAGCAGACGGAGAGTCAGGTTAAGGCCGTTTTGTACCTTTGAGGCATCTTGGGTCATACGCGTAATAAGAGTAGACGTGCCGAGCTCGTCAATGTCAGAGTAGGAGAGCGTACCTACCTTCTCAAACATAGCATAACGCAGCTTGCCTACAAATCCCACGGCAGCCTTTGCCGAGAAATACTGTGCCGTCAGTGAGAAAGCGAGACCGACAATACCGAGTGAAAGCAGAAAGAGTGATGCCTTCACAACATACGACGGATTTTCAGCCTCAATTCCTCTGTCTATTATTGCTGCGATAACGAGCGGAACGATCAGCTCAAGCGTTGCCTCAAACATCTTAAAAAGCGGACCGAGTACGCACTCTTTTTTATAGCTTTTTAAGTACTTAAGTAGTCTTTTCATTAGTTAAATGTTACCGTATATACGTAATCTTCTTTTTCCGCGGGGTTAAGTCTCGACATCTGACGTGAGAGGAAATTTTCCTCCTCGGTGCCGTCCGCCGGGATATCTGACCAGGGCTCAAGACAAATATATCTTGCCGCCGATGAGGGATACTTCCATATGCAGAGATAGGGGAGGTTGTCAGTAAAGGAGAGCGTGAGCTCATGCTCCTGATTTCCGCCCGCAAGCTTGACCTCGTTGGGGACGTCTCTGAAGATCATCGTATCGTTTTCATATATTTCCGACTCGTTGAGGTAGTATCTGCCGTCCTTGAGCGGATAAGAGGTGTAGAAGGGATTGATAAATGGCCCGTTCTGGAGCGTGTGTCGGGAGAGCTGCGCCTTGCCGTTAAAATCAACGTAAAACGAGTTTATCTCACCGTTGCCCGCAAGGGTAAATGCGGGATGCCAGCCGAACATGTAGGGCATGATCTGTTTGCCGCAGTTCTCGACGGTGTAGGATGCTCTCAGCGTGTTATCCTTGAGCTCATATTTTGCAGTGAGCGTGAACTCAAAGGGGTATACGGCGTGTGTGGCCTCGTTGCTTTTTAACACAAGAGTGATGGCTGTGCCGGAGATATCTGTTGCCTCAAATTCATAGAGTTTTGCAAATCCATGCTTCTCAAGAGGGTACTCGCGACCCTTGAAGCTGAATTTTCCTCCGAGAAGCGCTCCGCAAATAGGGAAGAGCACAGGTGCGTGTTTTTTCCACTCTGAACCCTGCCAGATGTATTCGTGACTGTCCTCGGACTTTACCGAAATAAGCTCTGCTCCGAGGGATCTTATCTCTGCTGTCAGCTTGTCATTTTTAAGAGTGTATATCATTGTTGCTCCTAATAATTTACTTTGTTAAAGGCGGTTTTGTAAACTAAGCTTATCAAAAACCGCCTTATATGTTTATTTGATGCTAATAAAACGAAGTTACTGATTGTTATCTGTGAATGTAGGAGAAGGATCAGTGTTTCTTGGTATCGATTTCGCTGATGAGCTTCTCGATGAATTCATCTACCGAGAACTTTCCGCCTTCGCCCTCAACTCTTGCTCTTACGGTTACAGATCCGCTCTCTTGCTCGTCAGCACCGATTACTACCATGTAGGGCACCTTGGAGAGCTGAGCCTCTCTGATTCTGTAGCCGAGCTTCTCGTTTCTGTCGTCGAGCTCTGCGCGGATACCTCTTTCCTGGAGCTTCTTGGTTACCTCTGCCGCATAGTCTGCAAAATCACCGACAACGGGGATAACGGTTACCTGTGTGGGAGAGAGCCAGAGGGGAAGTGCACCCGCGTACTTCTCAAGCAGAAGTGCGAGAGTTCTCTCATAGCAGCCCATAGAGGCTCTGTGGATAATATAGGGAGTCTTCATCTGGTTATCTCTGTCGGTGTATTCCATACCGAACTTCTTAGCCAGGAGCATATCTATCTGGATAGTAACTATAGTGTCTTCCTTGCCGAATACGTTTTTGCACTGAATGTCGAGCTTAGGACCGTAGAATGCGGCCTCGTCGATTCCGATAACGTAATTCTCTCTGCCGAGATACTTGTCGAGGAGCTCACCCATAATGGTCTGCGCCTCATCCCACTGTTCGGGAGTACCCTCGTACTTATCTGTTCTCGCGGGATCCCACTGAGAGAAGCGGAAGGTACAGTCTTCCCACAGACCGAGTGTTTCAAGACAGTATTTAGCAAGATCAAGACAGCCTGCAAACTCTTCTGCGAGCTGGTCGGGACGGAGAACGAGGTGACCCTCGGAAATTGTAAACTGTCTTACTCTGATAAGACCGTGCATTTCACCGGAGTCCTCATTTCTGAAGAGGGTAGAGGTCTCGCCAAGACGCATGGGAAGCTCTCTGTAGGAGCGCTTTTTGTTGAGGTATACCTGATACTGGAAGGGACAGGTCATAGGACGGAGAGCAAAGCATTCCTTGGTTTCATCGTGAGGATCGCCCATGATGAACATACCGTCGAGATAGTGATCCCAGTGTCCGGAGATCTTGTAGAGCTCTCTCTTCGCCATAAGGGGAGTCTTGGTGAGGAGGTAGCCTCTCTTCTGCTCGGTGTCCTCGATCCATCTCTGAAGGAGCTGGATAACTCTCGCGCCCTTGGGCATAAGGATTGGCAATCCCTGACCGATGGAGTCTACGGTGGTGAAGTACTCGAGCTCACGGCCTACCTTATTGTGATCGCGCTTGAGTGCCTCTTCCTGTTGCTGCACGTATGCATTGAGCTCATCCTTGGAGGGGAATGCGATTCCGTATACTCTCTGGAGCATCTTGTTGTTCTGGTCACCCTTGTAGTATGCACCTGTGCACTGAGTGAGCTTGAATGCCTTTACCGCACCGGTAGAGTGGAGGTGAGGACCTGCGCAGAGGTCAACGTACTCGCCTTGACGGTAGAATGTGAGTGTAGCGTCGTCGCCGAGCTCGTTGATTCTCTCTACCTTGTAGGGCTCGTCAAGCTTGGTCATAAGCTCGAGTGCCTCAGCCTTGGAGAGGACGAACTTTTCTATGAGAAGATTCTCCTTGACGATCTTCTTCATCTCAGCCTCGATATTCTTGAGAATATCGGGAGTGAAGGATATCTCGGAGTCAAAGTCCTGGAAGAAGCCTGTGTCGGTAGCAGGACCGATCGTCTGCTTTGTGGAGGGATAGAGTCTCTTTACCGCCTGCGCCATAACGTGCGCCGCTGTGTGACGGAATACCTTTGCTCCGTCGGGATCGCTATAGGTGAGGAGCTGAACGTTAGCTTCGCCCTCAACAACGTGGGAGAGCTCGGTAACATCTCCGTCGACCTTTGCCGCGAGTACTTCTCTTGAGATTATCTCAAGAGCTCTTGCTGCCTCGTATACGGATACGGCAGCCTCGGACTCGTAAACGTGTCCGGATGCAAAATTGATCTTTGCCATTTTAATCTCCTTTTGATAGATGCAAAATGCAGAACGCATAGTGCAAAATTATATATTTTTATTTTTGCCAATAAAAAAAGCCCGAAAGACTCATCAGTCTTTTCGGGGTGAGGACGAAAAGTCCCGCACGGTTCCACCCGAGCATTTAACTCATTGGTATTATATTGTCCGGATAGAAATGTACTGCGGTGCGCATCCTTCTCCGCTTTCCGCAACTGTGTATTTCGTTCCGCGTGGCTGGTACCATTAAGGCGTCAAGGCTGTCTTTTCAGCTTCCGACAGCTCTCTGTGCGCGACGTTATCTTAGTGACGTGTTCCACTGAATAACATATTACCACAAAAAATATTTAAAGTCAACAAGTTTTAAAATATTTTTGCAAAAGTCTCATCATCAGCAAAAAATCCGTTGACAAAACCGTTTCTTTCTGCTACAATGAAGTAGTAAAACACTAAAAAGGAGAATGAAAATGCAGGAAATTAACATTGTACTCCGTGACATTCAGTCGATCAGAGATTTCGTTAAGGAAGTTGTTGCTCTTGACTATGACGTAGATCTTGTGCAGGGCAGATATATAGTTGACGCAAAGTCGATTATGGGCATCTTCGCTCTTGATATCGCCTCTCCCATAAAGGTCGTAGCTGCTACCAACGACGCTACCCCCTTCTTCAACGCGATTGCGAAGTATACGGTAAAGTAAAAAATAAAAGGATAGCCGAGCGATGATTCGCTCGGCTTTTACTTTCCGCTCCGTTAATAAAAATGTGCACCGAGGCGGTATGCCTCGGCGCTGAATTTATCGGTTAGATATTTTTTTGTATTGCTTGGTGGAATTTAGTCATCGTTGTAACAGATCGCATAAGT
Source organism: Clostridia bacterium (assembly GCA_017508665.1). Taxonomy (GTDB): domain Bacteria; phylum Bacillota; class Clostridia; order Oscillospirales; family CAG-272; genus UBA1740. The sequence goes on from JAFVYL010000027.1 coordinate 13,216, forward strand.
GTCGATTCCTGCATCCCATCCGGTTCCTTTGGTAACAGTTTCCCATTTTTCCATAGTACCTCTATAGGTTATGGTCTTAATGCCCGAGCAACCGGAAAATGCATAGTCACCGATGCTGATCACACTGTTCGGTATAGTTACGCTTGTAATACCGGTGCAGTTTAAGAACGCATTTTCAAGTATTCCCATTACCGGCATTCCCTTATACGTAGCGGGGATGATAATATTGGTATCGGTACAAGTGCCGATTCCCGAAATCTCATAGCAATTCAGAGTGTAGTTCATCTGATAGTCAAGTCCGATACTGTAGTTAGGCTCGGAGCCGGGCCAGATCACAATTTCACCGTTAACGTAATGCCAGAATCTGCCGTGGGTAGTCGGTGCTTCTTCACTGTAGAAGAAATCGATATTTACATAGTTATATCCGTTTCCTTCAACCTTTAAATAATCTTCCACACTTCCCGTGTTATACATTATCTCAAGGCGTCCGCATTCCCAGAACGCATCCTGCTGAATTTCCTTAAGTCCTGCAGGCAGTACGATGATTTTCAGATTTTCGCACCGTCTGAACGCATCTTTTTCAATGAGAGTAACGCTTTCCGGTATAGTCACAGTAGTCAGACTGAGACATCCCATAAAGGCTTCGCTGCTGATTTTTGTAAGTCCTTTGGATATAGTGACGCTTTCCAGAGCTGTACAGTAGGAGAATGCTCCCATACTCATAGTCGTGACACTGTCGGGGATAATAATTTCGGTTATGTATTCACAACCAAAAAAAGCATACCAGTCTATGAAAGTAACACTGTTTGGAATAACGATATCGGTAAATCCGTCACAACCTGAGAAGGTCCAGTTGCCAATATAAGTGATCGAGTCGGGAATAACGACGTTTTCAAGATTAACACACGAAGCGAACATAAAGTCGCTCAGATGTGTCAGACTCTTTGGAATATTTATCTTCCTGAGATTTTCGCAATCCTCAAAGAGACGTACACCTACCTTGGTGATACAGTCGGGCAGGGTAACGTATTGAAGGCTCTGGCATTTGTAGAAAGCGCAATCCTCAATGCTTGTCACATGCTCGGGAACTGTAAACGAGGTATCCGTTTTTCCTATCGCATACTGTAAAAGTGAGCTTCCGTTTTTTGTATAAAGATTACCGTCTATCGATTTGTAATAAGGGTTTTCTTCATCTACTGTTATACTTAAAAGGTTAACTGATGAGGCAAATGCCGGAGAGGAAATATTCTCCACGCCTTTACCTAAATGTATATGTGTCAGGCTAATACAGTTGTAGAACGCTAAGGAGCCTATGCTGGTTACTGTATCGGGAATTCTAATACTTCTGACGAATGAGTTACCGTTAAAGGCAGATTGGCCAATGCCCGTTACCGTTTCCCCATCCGGAGATACAGGAGGGATTATTATATCCTTATCCTGACAGTATACACCTGTGCTGACGTAGCAAGTGCCGTCACCGTTAGAGCGGTATGAGAGATCTACGGTGTAGTCTGCGCTGATTCCGCATAAAACACAATATCCGTAATCGAAGCTGTGAGGGCCGTCGGAAATCTCAACGTAAGTATTGTAATCACATCTTGAACACGTCATATATGTGTCCCAGCCGATCTCGACACAGGTAGGAGCCTTGGCATCATGGTATATTATATGATGCCCCGTTGCATAAGGCCCGTCTTCAATATAAGAATCTCCGCAATCACAGGTGTAAATGACGTACCCGTTCTCCGTGCAGGTCGGTTCTACAAAGGTAGGCATATGATTGTGCGGAATCGGTCCGCCAACCTCTTCGGTGTAAGAGTCACCGCAGTCACACGTGTGTCTGGCATAGCCGGGTGAGGTGCAGGTCGGCTCTGTGAATACAACGTCATAGACATGCTCGTGTACGCTATCAGCGTTAGTTACGATCTTGCCATTTGATGAGACGAATTGATCAAGAATATCACAGGATCCGAGTGCGAATATAGATACAAAAATAACTGCAAATAAGAGTAAAAATTTGAATAATCGTTGCATATGTGCTTCTCCCGTACAATTATGCGTCAACCAATAATTTATACAGCTCTGATTTCGACATACCTCTGTCCTTCGCAGCTGCCTTGATTGCCTCCATTCGCTTCATACCTTGATTCTCGTAATGCGCTACGTGATCCTCAGGTGAAAGCGAAAGCAGGGGATTTTCCTGCTGTACCTTGCCGCTGCCGCCCTCAATTACGAGCACGTACTCGCCGCGAGGTTCTTTTTGCTTATACATTTCCACCGCTCCGGCAAGAGTGGTTCTATCAGCTTCCTCGTTGAGCTTCGTCAACTCGCGGCAGAGGGATATCCTTCTTTCTCCGCCGAAGATCTCCTCCATATCCGTAAGAGTCGCACGGAGCTTGTGCGGTGCTTCGTAGAAAATAAGAGTACGGTCGTCATTTGCCACCGCTTCGAGTCTTTTTCTTCTCTCACCCTTTTGCGCAGGGAGAAATCCCTCGAAGGCAAATCTCACAGTCGACAATCCGGAGAGCGCGAGCGCGCTCACGCAGGCTGAGGGCCCGGGCACGATTCTCACGGTTACTCCGGCCTCGGCGCAGAGCTTTACCAGATCCTCACCGGGGTCGCTGATCGCGGGCATTCCCGCATCTGTAATAAGGGCGCAGGACTCACCGCCGATAAGTCTCGCGACTATCCTCTCGCCGCTTTCTCTTTTGTTGTGCTCGTAGTAGCTCACAAGCTCTGTATGTATGCCAAAGCAGGAGAGGAGCTTCATCGAGTTTCTCGTGTCCTCGGCAGCTACAAAGTCCACCTCGGAGAGCACCTTTTTTGCTCTTTCGGTCATATCAGCGAGATTGCCGATCGGTGTTCCTACAAGATACAGGGTAGAGCCCTCTACCTTGTTTTTTTCATTTTCTTGCATATCTTTTATCCTTTGTATCCCTTGGGAAAAGAGCCGTTTTCCATTATATAGCTCATGTCCTTGGAATAGTCTTTATTATCGGTATTTTTATATATTAATAGCGGTTTTGTCAACTTTAGTCCACATTTTCCGCCTTTTTTTGCTTCTATCAGCACCATTGACGGTTCTGAATTTTCATTGGCGTGTACGTAAGTCATTCGCTTGGGCTCAAGGCCGGACTTCCTCATGGCGTCTATCAGATCTATCAGTCTGTCGGGACGGTAAACCACCGCAAACGCACCGCCATATTTCAGCATCTTAGCCCCCGAATGGCAGAAGTCGTAAATCGTTCCCGCAACCTCGTGGCGAGCTATATTTTTCTTATCCTTGAGATTTTCTTTGCCGCTTGTCGTTTTCATATACGGCGGGTTTGATATGACAAGCTCGCACTCGCGCTCAGGACGAAACTCTCTTACGTCTTGGCAGACTGCATTCAATCTTTCCCCGAGTCCGTTGTGTTCGGCATTTCTTTTGATAAGCTCAGCGTATTCGTCCTGTATCTCGATGCAGTCCATATTCTGTACTTTATCTCTTGCAAGCAGAAGCATTGAAATTATCCCGGTTCCGCCGCCAAGCTCCACGCCTTTTGCATGCTTTCCGTTTACGTATCCCGCAAGCAGGAGAGCATCTGTTCCAAAGGTCAGTCCTTCGGTATTCTGTATAAGCTCGATGTCGTCATTGACGTAGTCGAGTCTCTCGTTTTCTCTAAGCTCCATTTACTATATACTTTCTTAAATCAAAGATGTGTTTTAAGGAAAAAGGGGCGTTGCGCGTAGCAACAGCCCCTTATGTACCCTTGGGTACTTTAATTATTCCTCAACGGGAGCGCCTACAGGGCATACATCTGCGCAGTTGCCGCAGGAGATGCACTCGTCAGCATTGATTTCGAACTTGCCGTCGCCCTCGGAAATGCAAGATACGGGGCAGCCGTCTGCACATGCACCGCAAGAGATGCACTCATCAGTAATCTTGAAAGCCATTGTAAATTCCTCCGTAAAAACTTTTGTCGGGCATAAAAATAATCCCATATGTCTATTTTATCATATATTACCGAAAAATCAAGAGTATTTCGCAAAAAAGTTTAAATTAAGTTTCATTAAATTTAATCTGTAGGGATATCTTCGTCGAGGGGCTCGTCGTTCTGCACGTTTCGCTGACCGTGTTTGAGCACTTTGACCTCTTTGCATTTGAATACCTTAACGGACTCCTTGTCGTTGTTTTCAAACTTGACCTTGATCTCGGATGCCAAAGGCTTTGTCTCGATAACAACTCCCTCGCCGTCAGCGGTTTTAACGAGTGATCCTACGGAAGGAGTGTTTCTGATCGCTTCCTCGTAGGTTTCGTGCTCGTATCTGAGACAGCAGAGAAGTCTGCCGCACGCACCGGATACCTTGGATGAGTTGAGAGAGAAATTCTGTTCCTTTGCCATCTTGATCGACACCTGTACAAAGTCTGTGAGGAAGCCCGCACAACAGTACTTTCTGCCGCATACCGCAAGTCCGCCCATCATCTTTGCCTCGTCACGGATACCTATCTGACGGAGCTCAATTCGGGTATGGAAGGTGGATGCGAGATCCTTTACAAGCTCTCTGAAATCAATACGCGATTCAGCGGTGAAATAGAATATGAGCTTGGAGTTGTCAAAGGTGTATTCCGTAGCAACAAGGCTCATCTCGAGCTTGTGAGCGGCAATCTTTTTCTTGCATATGAGCGCCGCATCCATCTCGAGCTCATGGTTTCTTGCATCTCTCTCGATATCCTCGGGAGTAGCGAGTCTTGTCACGCTCTTGAGCGGCGGTACGATCTCGCTTGCCGGGATATTCTTGTTAGGCACCTTAACAGTACCCATCTCGACACCGCGAGAGGTCTCTACGATTACTTTGTTTCCGAGCTCGAACTTAAGCTTTCCGGGTGCAAAGTAGTATATTTTACCGGCCTCGCGGAAGTTTATGCCTATAACCTCTACCGTTTCGGTAGCGGTAGACTTTTCCGCATTTTCTACCGGTTCTTCAATCTTCTTGTTATTTACGTCTGCCATTTTAAATTTCCGTTTCGTTTTAAATTTTATGTCATCTTTATTTTCGAGGCCATATTTGCCGCCGCGAGGGTTACGTTTGCGTTTTTCTCACATTCACGGCAGGTGTGCATTACTATTTCGTATATCCTTATCAGTCTGCTGATAGGGACGTCGCGCGCAGCTTCCTTAGCCGAGTCCGTATCGGTGAAGAACACGGGGGAGAAGTCATCCGATTTCTTTGCCGAGATGAGGTCGCCGATAGCCGCTATCAATGTCTCAAGCGATGCTGAGAACTCCACTCGCTTCTGTGGCAGGGAGTTGATAGCCGCGTAGAGCTCTGTATAGGGCGTCTTTTTACCGAGTGCGCGTATCACGGCGAGTATCTCTGCTCGGGTTTCCTCATTCTCGTCACGGGTCTTGGGATTTAGAAGCTCCTTCGCTTTGCCGATACGTCCGTCAGCGCTTACAAGCAGTACCTTGTAGCCGTCCGCGTCACGGAAGGCAATGCTTCTTGCTTCTGCGCTGTTCTCATCAAGATATCTCGAGAGCTCGTCCGTTGTAAATCTCGCCATCGGTACGTATTGCGCTCGGCTCTTTATAGTGGTCAGTATCGTATCGCTTCCCGATGCTAAGAGCATGATCACGACGTTCTTTGGCGGCTCTTCGAGCATTATGAGCAAAGCGTTTTGCGCCTCGACCGTCATTTTCTCGGCCTCGTCAATAATATATACCTTATATCCCGACTCGGTCGCCGAGAGATACATATCCGCTCGGTAGTCTCTGATCTCTCTGACTCCGATGGTAGCCTTGCCGTCTGTACGTCTGAGCACCTTCACGTCTGTGAAAGAGCCCTCCTGTATTCGTCTGCAGGAGTTACAGCGTCCGCAAGGGAAGGGGCGTGTTCCGTCTCCGCGCGCTTCGCAGTTAAGCGCAGCGGCTATCTCGGTGGCAAATGTCATTTTACCCGAGCCGGACGGTCCGTCTATGAGCAGGGCGTGAGGGAGTCTGCCTTCAAGAACGGCGAGAGCTATTCTGTTTTTGTGAAAATCGTTGCCGAAAAGATTCGGAAAATAGCTTCTCATAGCACTCTCCTTCACGGTTAGTCGAGGAAGCACGGCCGATATTTTGGGCAATTTAACCTTGATATCGTCTGATTGCAATTCTTCGCCATTAAATACTTTAACATATTTTATTTTAAAAGTCAATAAAATTATCATTTATCGCGATAAACTTTTGCGAAAATCTTGTATTTTGGGGAAAGTTGTGCTAAAATAATAAACTGAAGTAATATGCGCGGGCTCATTTGCTCACGCACAGGAGGAAAAATGGAGAAATTTTACTTAACCACCGCGATAGCATACGCATCAAGAAAGCCGCACTTCGGCAACACCTACGAGATTATCATGACCGACGCATTTGCCCGTTTCCAGAGAAGAATGGGCAAGGACGTATTTATGTGCACAGGTACCGATGAGCACGGACAGAAGATCGAGAATCTTGCTATTGAGGCAGGTATTACGCCTAAGGCTTACGTTGATAAGATTGCCGGTGAGATCAAGGGCATCTGGGATCTTATGGGCGTTGAATACGATCACTTTATCCGCACTACCGACGATTATCACGAGAAGGTAGTTGCTAAGATATTCAAGAAGTTCTATGAGCAGGGCGACATATATAAGAGCTACTATGAGGGTTGGTACTGTACTCCTTGCGAGTCCTTCTTCACTGCGACTCAGGCCGCAGATGGAAAGTGCCCCGATTGCGGACGCGAGGTTTCTCAGGCTAAGGAGGAGGCTTACTTCTTCAAGATGTCCAAGTATGCCGACCGCCTTATAAAGCACATTGAGGACAACCCCGAGTTTATTGAGCCCGAGAGCCGCAAAAAGGAGATGGTAAACAATTTCCTTAAGGCAGGACTTCAGGATCTTTGCGTATCCCGTACCTCGTTCAAGTGGGGTATTCCCGTTGACTTCGATCCTAAGCACGTAGTATACGTATGGCTCGACGCACTTACCAACTACATCACCGCGCTCGGCTATGACCCCGACAAGTCCTATGAAGAGCAGAGCGAGAAGTTCAAAAAGTATTGGCCTGCTGACGTTCATATCATAGGTAAGGATATTCTTAGATTCCACACCATCTATTGGCCCATCTTCCTTATGGCACTTGAGCTTCCTCTTCCTAAGAAGGTGTTCGGTCATCCTTGGTTCAACTTCGGCAACGATAAGATGTCTAAGTCTAAGGGCAACGTAGTATATGCGGACGAGCTTGCCGAGACCTTTGGCGTTGATGCTGTCCGTTATTACGCTCTCTCCGAGATGCCTTACGGATCTGACGGCTCTATCACCTATGAGGCTGTTATCGCCAGATACAACAACGATCTTGCCAACAACCTTGGCAACCTTGTCAGCCGTACACACGCCATGACCAAGAAGTACTTTGGCGGCGTAGTTCCCGCACCCGACGTAAAAGAGCCTATCGACGATGAGCTTTACGCGGCAGTGAGGGAGGGAATTGACAAGTCTGTTGCTCTTATGGATTCCTACCACGTGGCAGACTCTCTTGAGGCTATTTTCTCAATGCTCCGCCGCGCAAACAAGTATATAGACGAAACTATGCCTTGGGTACTCGCAAAGAGTGAGGAAACAAAGGGCAGACTTGCTACCGTTATATATAATCTCCTCGAGGTTATCCGTACCGCTGCAGTCCTTCTCGTTCCTTATATCCCCTCTACCGCAAATGCTATCTTCGGTCAGCTCGGCACGGATAAGACCGAGTTTGATACCGTAGCTAAGTTCGGCGCGCTCGAGTCAGGCAAGCCTCTCGGTGAAGCGTTTACTCTCTTCGCGAGAATTGATGAAGCAAAGTTCCTTGCGGAAATGGAAGAGAAGATCAGACTTGCTGCCGAGGCGGCAAAGCCTGTGGAAGAGCCTGAGCACGAGGCAGAAATCGGCATTGACGCCTTCTCCGCAGTAGAGCTCCGCGTAGCGGAAGTAATCGCGTGCGAGCCTATTCCGAAGGCTAAAAAGCTTCTCAAACTCCAGGTCGACCTCGGTTATGAGAAGCGTCAGGTAGTTTCCGGTATCGCAAAGTTCTATACTCCCGATGACCTTATCGGCAAGAAGATATGCCTGGTTGCTAACCTCAAGCCATGTAAGCTCTGCGGAGTTGACAGCTTCGGTATGATACTCGCATCCGGTGAGGAAGAGATCAAGGTAGTATTCCTTGACCCCTCGGCTAAGAACGGAGATAGAATACACTAATGAAATATTTCGATTCACACGCTCATTATTATGATGAGAGATTTGAGTCGGAGCTGAGTGAGGGCGTCGATGAGCTTATCGACGCTCTTCTTAAGGATTCGACCTCATGTATAGTAAATATAGGCACCTCGCCCGAGACCTCGCGCCTCGCGGTAGAGCAGGCGAGACGCCACGAAAATATGTATACCGCCATCGGTATTCATCCGTCCGATACACGCTTCCTGTCGGATATCGACTCCGAGCTTTTAGAGATAGAAAGACTTATTCTTGACCCGGAGAGCAAGTGCGTATGTCTTGGAGAGATAGGACTTGATTATCACTACGAGGATACGGACAAGGAGAAGCAAGCGGAGTATTTTGAGAGGCAGATGCTCCTTGCCGAAAAGCTTGGACTCCCCGTATGTATCCACGACAGAGAGGCACACGGAGACGTCATGGAGGTCATCAGACGTCACCCGAATGTTAAGGGAATTCTCCATAGCTTCTCGGGATCTGCCGAGATGGCACTTGAGCTTGTCAAGCTCGGATATTATATCTCCTTCTCAGGCACTCTTACGTTCACAAATGCAAAGAAGCCTCGCGAGGTCGCGGCTGTTCTGCCCCGTGATAAAGTCCTGATTGAGACGGATTGCCCCTATCTTACACCTCATCCCCACCGCGGCAAGACTAATCATTCCGGTTACCTTTCCTACACTAACGCGACTCTTGCCGGCATCTTCGGAGTCAGCGAGGAGGAGTGCGCGCGCATCACTGAGGAGAACGCAAGGAGAGTGTTCAAACTATGAAAAAGGAAATGACAATAACCTATATAGTTGACGGAGCTCTCTATATCAACGTGACTAACAGATGCACCAATAACTGTGAATTCTGTATCAGAAAAAACGGTGACGGCGCATATGGCTCCGACTCTCTCTGGCTTGAGCGAGAGCCTACCGAGAGGGAAATACTCGACTCTGTATTTTCTCACGATCTCGCCTCGTTTTCCGAGATAGTTTTCTGCGGATACGGTGAGCCGTCTATAAGACTCGATACCATAGTAACGGTAGCGAAAAGAATCAAAGAGAAGTATCCCATTCGCGTGCGTATAAACACCAACGGACACTCCACTCTTTATCACGGCTACGATACCGCGCCTTTGTACGAAGGAGCATTTGATTGCGTTTCTATCAGCCTTAACACCCCCTCGCCCGAGCGATATGACGAGATCTGCCACCCCCGCGTTGAGAGCGCCCACGCAGGTATGCTTGCATTCGCCTCAGAGGTTAAAAAGTACGTCCCGGAGGTCATCCTCTCGGTTGTTAAGGATTTTATCACCGCGGACGAGCTTGAAGAGTGCCACCGCATTGCCGACTCCCTTGGTGTCTACCTCAAGGTCAGAGATTACATCTCCTGACCGTAGCAGACGTAGCGATGGAGTAGATACTCATAATAATAGAAAAAAGCAGAAAAATCTTAAGCATCAGAAAAAAGCGTCTACCTTCTTGGTGGACGCTTTTTGTATTTGTTGTGACATCAAACAGTGCGGTAGAACGAGCGGTTATATAAAAAGGGAGCGCAGATGCGCTCCCTGAGGAAATTTAAATGATGCGATTTAAACTACTAGCCGACACTAACCGTAAACGTTCCGGTATTTGAGCTTGAATAGAGCTTAACCTTCAAATATACCACCTCACCTGCGGACATAGACCTTGTGATTTTGAAGTTACTTCCGTCTCCGCTTTCGTCATTTGATGAGAGCTGGGACTGGCTTGCATTATAGAGATATCCGTAAGTGTCGTAGCTTCCGCTTGACTGGAAGGTATAGGTTTTTGCTTCGGTTGCCGTGAATTTGAAGTAAACGTACTCGCCGGCGGTGTCGATAACAGCAGGAAGCGATTCGCCGCTCGTTATAATATATGCTTTCTCGAATGAACTACCGTCAAGCGAAGCGAGATATTCTTCCTCCGTCATCCATTTAGCATAGAGTGTATGTGCTGTTTTAGAAGAATAAGGACTGCTTACGGGATTTCCGGAAAACTCCGCGTTGTCATACCAACCACCAAAATACCAACCATCTTTTATCGGCGTAGGAAGAGCAAACGAACTGTCCGTAGTCACAGATTCTATTTCTCCACCACCATTTGTGTTGAAATTATATGTGTACTCTTCTCCGGTATAACCCCATACAACAGGGAGGTTTGAGTAATTCCAATAAGAATCCCAACCGCTCGGCTCGCTTGCCGCCTCACAGTAGATTGTAAGGCTGTCGCAATACTCGAACGCATAATTGCCGATGCTTGTGACGCTATCTGGTATAATCACGCTTGTAAGGCTGTCGCAATTACGGAACGCATAATCGCCGATGCTTGTAACACCATCGGGAATGACAAGATCTGTTACAAGCTCGCCGTTAAGATAAAGGTTATCTGCATAGTATAACGGATTGGCATCAGAACTACCAAAGGAGATATTACACCATGCTGCGATATCCGTGATATATACGCTCTTAAGGCTGTCGCAATCACGGAACGCATCATAGCCGATGCTTGTGACGCTATCTGGGATTACAACGCTTGTAAGGCTGTCGCAATACTCGAACGCATAATTGCCGATGCTTGTGACGCTATTCGGAATAATAAAAACTGTGTCTGTTTTACCTATTGCGTACTGTATAAGAGTTTTTCCATCTTTGGTATACAGGTTTCCGTCTATAGACCTATAGTATCCGTTGTTTTCATCTACGTTTATGTTTGTAAGGCTGTCGCAAGAATAGAACGCATAATTGCCAATGCTTGTTACGCTATCCGGAATGGTTATGCTGGTAAGCCCACTGCAACCATAGAACGCAGAAGAGCCGATGCTGGTGACGCTGTTTCCAATCGTCACGCTCGTAAGGCTGTTACAACTGAAAGCATAGGTGGGAATAGTTGTAACACCGTCGGGAATGACAAGTCCTGTTACGAGCTCACCGTTAAGATAAAGGTTATCTGCATAGTATAACGGATTAGCATAAGAATCAATAAACGATATATTACACCAAGCTGCGATATCCGTGATATATACGCTCGTAAGGCTGGAGCAATAAGCGAACGCATAAGAGCCGATGCTTGTGACGCTGTTTCCAATCGTCACGCTTGTAAGGCTGTCGCAATTACGGAACGCATAATCGCCGATGCTTGTAACACCATCGGGAATGACAAGATCTGTTACAAGCTCACCGTTAAGATAAAGGTTATTTGCATAATATAACGGATTGGCATAAGAATTACTAAACGATATATTACACCAAGCTGCGATATCCGTGATATATACGCTCGTAAGGCTGCCGCACCAATCGAACGCAGAAGAGCCGATGCTTGTGACGCTGTTTCCAATCGTCACGCTCGTAAGGCTGTTACAACTGAAAGCATAGGTGGGAATAGTTGTAACACCGTCGG
>JAFVYL010000028.1 GCA_017508665.1 Clostridia bacterium
CCGTCTATAGACCTATAGTATCCGTTGTTTTCATCTACGTTTATGTTTGTAAGGCTGTCGCAAGAATAGAACGCATAATTGCCAATGCTTGTTACGCTATCCGGAATGGTTATGCTGGTAAGCCCACTATAACCAGAGAACGCATAATTGCCGATGCTTGTAACACCATCGGGAATGACAAGATCTGTTACAAGCTCACCGTTAAGATAAAGGTTATTTGCATAGTATAACGGATTAGCATAAGAATCAATAAACGATATATTACACCAAGCGGCGATGTCTGTGATATATACGCTAGTAAGCCCACTGCAACCATCGAACGCCCAATTGCCAATTTTGGTGACGCTGTTTCCAATCGTCACGCTTGTAAGGCTGTCGCAAGAATAGAACGCATCATAGCCTATGCTTGTGACGCTGTTTCCAATTGTCACACTCGTAAGGTTGTCGCAAGAATAGAACGCATGATCGCCAATGCTCTTTACGGGCAATCCGTTATACATAGAAGCAACTGTTATATCTTCTACTGCATCGCAATTTCCAATACCTGTTACAGTGTAATATGTTCCGTTTCCGCTAATTGTATATGCTAATTCACTTGCTCCGCAGTCTTCACATACTGTATCTACGAAACTATGTATTCCTGTGCCGGGGACGTAATCTGTTTTGTAACTGTCTTCACATCTTGAGCAAGTATGCAGTGTGTAACCTTGTTGAGCGCAGGTAGGAGCGGTAACAACTGCGTTATGAGAGTGTCCGAGTGCGTTAACAGTAGTTTGAGCTACAAGCACGGTGCTACAAACAGAGCAGTGCTTTCCCTCGGTGAGACCGGTAGTTGTACATGTAGGAGCGACTGCATTATCCTTAACCTCGGTGTGTCCAAGTGCATCAACAGGTGTATCAGTATAACTATCTCCACAATGGCAAGTGTGGGTAGTGTATCCCTTTTCCGTACAAGTAGGCGGAGTGATAATTTGATTATACGAGTGGCCGGTGGCCTTTTTCTCGGTATATGTGGTATAGGTGCATCCCTCACGCTTGCAGGTGTCATAAGCATCCCAACCGATTTCTGTGCAAGTTGGAGCTTTAGCATCATGATGCTCTAAGTCATGGTTAAGCGCATCAACTACTGTCTGCGCTACAAGAGTTTCATTACAAACAGAGCAGTGCTTTCCTTCTGTGAGGCCAGTCTCGGTACAAGTAGGAGAGATAGCTTCGTCAACAACCTCGGTGTGTCCGAGAGCATCAACGGTGGTCTGCGCTATAATCACCTTATTACAAGTAGAGCAGTGTGATCCCTCTGTGAGTCCGGTAGCCGTGCAAGTCGGAGCTTTTGCACCATCCGTCACTGCTGTATGTCCGGTGGCGCTGACTGTTACGGTTTTTCTTCCGAGTTCCTCACTACAGTCGCAATAGATGACTTCGTCATAGCTACCGTTTGATTCACACGTCGGAGCTACGTAATTTTCGGTAACTGCTGCAAGAGGCTCATGCTCGTGCTTGTTATTGTTGATGATGGCAACTGTTGTTACAGTTCCACCTATTGCTACTGCGGCAACGCTACCGATGACAATGCTTTTCACCTTATTGGCGGCGATAACTTTTGCCCATTTTTTAGTTGTTTTGGCAATGGATGCGCCTATTTTCTTGAAAAAAACTCCCATAATAACACACCTTCATATTTCTGCTGTCGGCATTTTATGGGAATATTATATCATACTACGTATATATTTTCAATTATTTGACACGCGTAAAATATTTTTTGTGAAAAGATACTAAATATCTACAACAGCTTTTTAGCAATATGACAATTAAAAAAAGAGCGTTGCGGCGCTCTTTTTTTACAAAATTACGGATTGCATTTTGGCACATTATCGTCAATTCTTGACTTCGGTATCATAAGCGGTGAGGATATCACGTCAAACATGCTTGCTACTGCCATAAGATCCGGGGTGCACACTCTACCTATATCAAATGAAACACCCATAAATCCGAGCTCGCTTACCAGCTCGAGTTTGCCTACTGTATTATCAAGACTTTCAAAGATGACCTCGCGTCTTTTGTGCTTTCCGTACGTTGCCCTCGTCAGCCTCTTCTCTAGGTCGTGTTTGATTTCCGCGTGCTTTCTGTCACACAGCCTTAGTGCTTCTGCTTTTTCCATATACCGACCGCCGGAGTATGCAAAGCTTGATATTTCTACAAAGGCGCGGCAGCTTTCGTATGAGTCTGCATAATTGCACATTACCTGCTTCTCCCCCTCCTCGAAGCTCGGCGCATCCGCTCTATGTATTTTGTCATATGTCAGCACCGCCGCATCTGCATAGTCGACGTATGACACGTCACCGTCGGCATCCCCCTCGACAAAGAGCAAAAGATCGTTTTCGAGTAGTGCTCGCCTTACTGTAAGAACGAGTGACGAGAGTCTGTCTGCATTGTGCGAGAGAGACGTAAGACTCGATAGGGTAATGCCGAGAAAACCGCAGCTTTTTGCAAGTATTGCGACACTTCCGGCAAAGTCGGAGTCATTCTTTGGCAGCTCGGTCATATAAACACGCAGAATAGGGGTACGCCCCGCTCCCCGTATATATTCCACCGTATCATCTGTAGGATACATACTGCGTACGTATGAGTCCTTGTATACGGCAGAGCACACCGTTACGTAGCTTAAATACGGTATGACTGCCGTGAGCTTTTCTTTTGCCGTGCCGGAGTACAGATAACCGTTTGTGCTTATCATACCGTAGCTCGGTGTACAGTCCTTCACTCTCAGCAGTTGACCGCTGTAGGTCTTATCCCGACCTCTTAGCTCGGGATTTTGCCTCATCAGAGCTTCCTTAGCCGTTCTGAATCTTGATGCTATCCTATCAAGCGTATCTCCGCTTCTTACGTTATACGTCCTCGACGGAGTGATTATCAGCACCTCGCGATCCTTTGGCAGTCTGCCTCTGATCTCGAGGTCGTTGTCCTCAACTATTTTCACGGGTGATACTCCGTATTTTATGGCTATATCGTATATACTTTCGTTATTTTCCGCGCGGTAAATCTGCATATTCTCTCCTTGTCGCTTTTTTAATATTATATGAAAGACACTCCAACTCGTCTATTATATCCGTAACGTGCGGAATAATCGGTCGAAAATTGAAATACACCTTGCAAAAAGACCGAATGTGTGTTAAAATGCTCATATAAGACTTTTATCGGAGGAGCATATGAGATTAAAGAGCGGTTTCGTGCTTGAAAAGGTAGGCGGTACGTATCTTGCGGTTGCCGTAGGTGAGCGCGCGGAGGAATTCAAGGTGTTGATAAAGCTTAATTCCACAGGCGCATTCCTCTGGAAGATAATAGCTGATCGCGACGTTACGGAGGAGGAGCTTGTGAAAGAGCTTGTCACTTATTATGAGGTTTCCGAAGACATAGCCGCGCGCGACGTTAAAGCTTTTGTTAAAATTATATCCGACGGTGGGCTTTTAGATGAGTAACTGTGAGTTTTTTGACAGCACCGTAGAGTCGGAGCTTCGTGAGAGTGGGGGGTATGCCTCGGTGACCAAGGGCTCAAGTATGCGCCCTTTGTTTAAGACAAACAGAGACGTTGTCATACTGAAAAGGAGTGACACCGAACCGAGAAAATACGATGTTGTTTTATATAAAAGCGGAGAGGGCAAGTACATTCTCCATAGGATAGTTAAGGTTTTGTCAGATGAATTCATCATACGCGGTGATAATACGTATATCCCGGAGCGCGTAGCAAAGAACAGGATACTTGCCACCCTTACCGAGTTTAACAGAAAAGGGAAGAAGCATAAGATAGACGAGATAGGGTACAGGATGTACTCAAGATTTTGGAATTTTATATACCCCATCAGATTCCTCATCTTCAAGTCGTTTATGCTGGTACACAGAATATATAGGAAGATATTCAAGAAAAATAAATAAAAAAGATGCCGAGATATATGTTCTCTGTTAAGGGGGCACGTAAAATCAGCATCTTTTTTTGTATTTTACTAAAAAACTTGACAAATACCGAAAAATGCTATATAATAAAAACAACAGTTGAACAACTGTTCAACTATAGGAGGAAAAATGAATCATAATTTGCAGGAGCACCTCCCCGAGTGCGAGGCACACGAGGAGCACGCAGAGCTTATTGAGAAAGGCAGGGCACATCTGCCCGAGCTTACCGAGCTCTACGATCTTTCCGACTTTTTCAAGGTTTTCGGTGATTCCACCCGTCTTGGTATACTGTTTGCCATAGACGGTACACCTATGTGTGTTTGTGATATCGCGCAGACTCTCGGTATGACAAAATCGGCGGTTTCTCATCAGCTCAAGGTTTTAAGGCAGAATCGCCTTGTTAAATACAGCAAGGTCGGTAAGAACGTATTTTACGAGCTTTCTGACGATCATGTTCGCGACATTATTGAAAAAGCACTTGAACATATTGAAGAGAACTAATTAAGGAGAAATACTATGAAACACAAATTCACCATTGAAGGACTTGACTGTCCTTTTTGCGCATCCAAGCTTGCTACAAGTATGGCAAAACTCGAAGGAGTAAATAATGTCAAGATAAGCTTCCTCAGCGAGAAGCTCACCATTGATTCAGAGCTTGAGGTATCCGAGCTTCTTCCTATGCTTCAGAAGACCGCAAAGGCCTTTGATCCGGACGTAAAAGTTAAGTAATATGAAAAGACTTTTAAATAGCGAGCTTTTTAAGATCATACTTGGACTTTCACTGTTTATCCCGGGTGTGATTTTATCTCATTTCGAGTATGAATATCTGTCTCTCGGATTTCTTATCGCAGCGCTTCTTGTCAGCGGATTTTCTGTATTTTCAGGTGCTGTTCGCGGTATGCTTCGCGGAGATCTTCTTGATGAGAAGTTCCTGATGTCTATAGCCTCAGTCGGCGCTTTTATTATCGGTGAAGCTACCGAGGGCGTTGCCGTTATGCTTTTCTTCCTGGTAGGAGAATATTTCGAGCACAAGGCCGTCAGACGTAGCCGCCGGTCCATAAAGGAGCTGCTTGATATTTGCCCCGATACGGCAAGAGTTCTTATAGACGGAGAAGAGCAGGAAATGGATGCCGAGGACGTCGAGGTCGGCACTACATTAATAGTTCGTCCTGGTGAGAGAGTTCCTCTCGACTCTCGTATTGTCAGCGGTACATGCCGAGTTGATACATCATCTCTCACGGGCGAATCAATGCCGCGTGACGCAGGAGTAGGTGATGAGATAGACAGCGGTGTTATCGTGCTCGACGGAGCGGTAACCTGTGTAAGTATCAGGACTCATTCCGCATCGCGAGCATCGGTGGTGCTTGAGCTTGTCGAAAACGCCCGCGAACGCAAATCCAAAGAGGAAAACTTCATCACTAAGTTCTCGAGAATATATACGCCTACGGTTACCGGCCTTGCAATTTTAATGGCTCTAATTCCGTGGATATTCGGTGTTATTTCTTGGCAGAGCTCTATTTATAGAGCACTATCATTCCTTGTAGTATCTTGTCCGTGCGCCCTTGTCATATCTGTCCCGATGGCATTTTTCGGCGGAATCGGTGCGGCGGCTTCTGTCGGTATTCTCTATAAAGGAGGCAACACGTTTTCACCTATTTCGAGGGTGGAGAGTGTCGTATTTGACAAGACGGGAACACTCACGACCGGCGAGTTTTCAGTAGCCGAAATTCATTCACTTATCGATGAAGGAGAGCTCCTTGCACTTGTGTCCTCGGCAGAGCACAATTCCAATCATCCTATCGCGAGATGCCTGAAGGCTGCATGCTCGGATGCTGCCGCTGCTGAGGAAATACGTGACGTTCCGGGACGCGGAATTCTTGCTAATGTCGGTGGCAGAGAGATAGCCGTAGGCAATAGGATGCTTATGGCGGATGTCGGTGCGGTGTGTGAGCTTGACGGCTATTCCGTTTATGTTGCCCGTGACGGTCAATTTATAGGTGCTATTCTTGTTTCCGATACCGTTAAGCCGGAGGCAAAAGCCGCTATTGATTCGCTGCGCAAGCTTGGTGTAAAGCACACGTATATGCTTTCCGGTGACCGCGAGAGTTCTGCGGTATCGGTCGGCGGTGAACTTGGTATCGATAAGGTTTATCACAGTCTTATGCCCGAGGATAAATACAGGATCCTTGAAGATATAATTTCCGATTCTGCCGGAGGTGTAGTATACGTAGGTGACGGCATTAACGATGCCCCCTGTCTCACTCGCGCTGACGTAGGCATAGCCATGGGAGAAAGAGGTGCTGACAGCGCCATCGAGGCTGCAGATGCCGTGATAATTTCAGACAATCTCGCAAGGCTTTCCGACACGGTACGTATAGCGCGCAAAACGCTTAATATATCGAAGCAAAACATAGTCTTTGCCATAGGCATAAAGCTTCTTGCCATGCTTCTCGTAGCTACGGGAATTGTGGGCATGTGGATGGCAGTGTTTGCTGACGTCGGAGTAGCTGTACTTGCAATTCTCAACTCTATGAGAACTCTCAGATACAAGCGCAAAAACAAATCTTAACGTAAATAATAAAACGGTACCGAGAGCGGATCTCAGTACCGTTTTTATTAATATCTTTCCTTCATAGCTCGCTCAATATCTCTGTCGGCATCGCGCCTTGCTATATCCTCGCGCTTATCGTAGTTTTTCTTACCCTTGCAAAGACCGAGTGCCATTTTAACTCTAGAGCCCTTGAAATATAATGATAGGGGAACAAGCGTATATCCCTCGCGTGCAACAAGTCCTGTCAGCTTCATTATTTCAGATTTGTGTAAGAGAAGCTTTTTGGGTCTCAGGGGATCGCGGTTAAATATATTTCCTTGCTCATATGGGCTTATGTGTACGCCGAGAGCGAACATTTCACCCTTGTCTATCTCGCAATAAGAGTCCTTGAGATTGCATCCACCGGCTCGAAGCGATTTTACCTCAGTGCCAAAAAGCTCTATGCCCGCTTCGTAGGTTTCTATAACGAAATAATCGTGACGGGCTTTTCTGTTGTCGGCGATTATTCTTGAGTCTGTTTTTTTATCTGCCATAGTATCTCCTAAATAGGATTTTACTATATTTTAGCACATTTTTTTGCCGAAATCAACTCTTTTTTGAAAACGCGTCCGATAAAACCTCGAGTAGCTTGAATTTCACGTTATACCCCTTGCTGTTGATCAGCGTGTATTCCTCTTTAGTGTATCCCATCACGGCGTCATCAGCCGGAGCATCCTCGGTTGCTATATCAAGACACAGCGGAGGATACATGACGCACCACCAGTTTTTACCGTCAGCCTCTCCGAGCATTACTTTCAGAGAGGTGTAGTATCCCTTTGGTAATGTGAAGCTGTCGTATTCTCTTGTGTCATACCATTCTACACCGATGGATACCTCTGAGTCGTATCGGTATCCGGCCTCTTGTATCCAGATGTCAACGTCACGTTCAATGCTTGGTATAAGAGCGGAGGCACTCTCCTTTGCCTCCTCCGGATTAACCGATACCGACAAGACTTCTCCGTATTTTGCGAGCAGCTTGTCGCGGATGCTGTATTTCAGCGCTTGATCCTCTTCGGTATCCGAGTTTGCGAGAATATGTAGGCGCAATGTATCCTCGTAGATCGCAGCATCCTTATCTGTTGGAATAAATCCCATAATAGTCGTTACCGCAAGCAGCATAAGCACAGTACATATAAATTCTTTTGTTTTTTTCATATTTTCATCTCCTTTTCTTTCGCATTATTGACAATAAAAAATGTCACTATTCACAAAAAGTGGGAAAAACTCGTTCATTTATTGACTTTTTATTCGTCCTATGTTACAATTAGCCTGTAAAAATATTTTAAGGAGAAATACTATGCTTCCTAACATCCCCGAGATTAAAGATCAAGCTAAATATTCCGAGTTCCGCGTATCACGTGAGAAGCTCGAGCACGCGCTTAAGGTTTCTCTTAAGCAGATAGACAAGGGTATTGCCGACTTCGGCGATATCTTCCCGATGGAATTCAGCAAGGGCAACGTTTACGGCACTATGCAGAACGTTGCAGGCTGGGGTAACGGCTTCTGGACCGGTATCCTCTGGCATGCATATGAGCTCACAGGTGACGATAAGTACAAGGAGGTAGCTCTCTCTCACATTCCCAGCTACACCAAAAGAATTACCGAGAAGATCGGTGTAAACCATCACGACATGGGCTTCCTTTTCACTCCCTCGTGCGTAGCCGCTTATAAGCTCACAGGCAACGAGGAGGGCAAGGCAGCAGCTATTATGGCAGCTGACCATCTTCTTTCCCGTTATCAGGAGAAGGGTGAGTTCATTCAGGCTTGGGGTAACGTATCCGATCCTAAGGACTACA
This sequence comes from Clostridia bacterium, assembly GCA_017508665.1. Classification (GTDB taxonomy): domain Bacteria; phylum Bacillota; class Clostridia; order Oscillospirales; family CAG-272; genus UBA1740. Next base: position 8,335 of record JAFVYL010000028.1, read on the forward strand.
GACTTATCGTAGATTGCCTTCTTAACATTCCGCTCCTTTATTGGACTGCAGAGGTTACAGGCGACGAGTCCTATGCTGTAAAGGCATTCAAGCACTTCAACTCCACCGTTGACAATGTTTGCCGCGCTGACGCATCTACATATCACACATATTACTTCGATCCCGAGACAGGTCTCCCTGTAAGAGGCTGCACTCATCAGGGAGCATACGATGATTCCGCATGGGGACGCGGTCAGGCATGGGGTATCTACGGACCTCTCCTTACTTACATCTACAAGAAGGATGAGAAGGCGATGAAGATATTCAAGGCTACCACCAACTATCTTCTTAACAACCTTCCTTCCGACTACGTGGCATATTGGGATCTCTGCTTCAATGACGGCTCCGATCAGCCCAGAGACACATCTACCAACGCTATTGCTATGTGCGGTATGCTTGAGGGTATCAAGCACATGGACGAGAGCGATCCTCTCCGTGCTATTTATGTGAACGCAATTCACAGAATGATGGACGTTCTTATCGACCGTCACCTTCCCGAGAATGTTGAGAACTCCAATGGTATTCTTCTCAATCAGACCTACGCTCTTCCTCAGGGCATCGGTATTGATGAGCACAACATTTGGGGTGACTACTTCTTCATGGAGGCACTCCATAGAATGCTCGATCCCGATTGGGCACTTTACTGGTAATAAACCGAATAACCGAAAAGGCGCTGTGTTTTGCACAGCGCCTTTATCATTGGTGTTTTATACATGCTTATCGGCATAACGGAATACGGGAGGGAATAGTATATAAGTAAGAAAGGAACGGTAATATGAATAAGAAAATTAATTTTAAAACTCTTTTGATTTGTATAGCGATCCCTCTGTTGGTTGGAGGTATCGCCGCACTTCTGACCACGGGGAGCATGAAGGATTTTGATGCTCTTAATAAGCCGCCGCTATCACCTCCCGGTTGGCTTTTTCCGGTGGTCTGGACTATTCTTTATACCCTTATGGGTATAGCATCGTATTTTGTAGTTGAGACTCCGTCCTCACCAAGGGACACAAGAGATTCGTTGAGAATATATTTTATCCAGCTTGCCTTTAATTTCTTATGGTCGATAATTTTCTTTACCCTCGGAGCATATGAGATAGCATTCCTTTGGCTTGTTGCGCTTCTCGCACTTATTATCGCGTGCACGGTGAGATTTTACAGAGTCAGCAAGGTGGCAGGAATTATTATGATACCGTATATACTGTGGGTGAGCTTTGCGGGATATCTTAACCTCGCTATAGCATATATGAATTGACAATGAGGATCGGTATTGCAGGATACGGTAAGCTTGGCAGATCGCTCGAGCTACTTGCTGAGCGGTCAGAGGATGTTGAAGTTCTTGGAATATTTACAAGGCGTGATCCAAGGGAGGTAGATACATATGGCGCACCGACTCTGCCATTTTCTTCAATAGGGGAGTACAAGGATGAGATTGACGTCCTGTGTTTGTGTCACGGCAGCTCGTTTGATCTTCCGACACTCGCGCCTATTCTTGCGGAGTCTTTTAACACGGTAGACAGCTTTGACAACCATAAAGACATAGCAGGCTATAAAGCCCAAATGGATGCGGTTGCAATACAAAACTCGCATACGTCGTTGATATCGATAGGCTGGGACCCCGGTTTTTTGTCGCTTATGAGACTCTATATTTCCGCATTTGTCCCCGGAGGAAGCGTGAATACCTTTTGGGGCAGAGGAGTAAGTCAGGGACACAGTGAAGCAATCAGAAGACTCGACGGAGTGAAAAAGGCGGTACAGTATACAGTGCCGAGAGAGGATGCGCTAACCCTTGCAAGTCTTGTTTGCCACAACCTTTCAGATACCGACAGACATCGCAGAGTCTGTTACGTTGTTGCCGAAAAAGGAAAAGAGGATCTCATAAGTTCAAAGATCCTCTCTATGCAAAATTATTTTCTTGGATATGAGACCGAAATACACTTTATCTCCGACGAAGAGTTTGATAAATATCATCACTCGCTATCACACCGCGGACGGATATATTCGCTCGGATCAAGCGGAAGATACAGGGAGATAAAGCACAGTCTTTACCTTGATCTTGAGATAGGTTCAAACCCCGATTTCACCGCCTCTATCATGCTTTCCGGCGCGAGATGTGTGTATAAGATGCAGACCGAAAAACGATACGGAGCATATAGCATATTTGATGTGCCACCGTCGTATTTCGCATCCGATAAGTCGGAAAATGTAATGAAATGTTTATGATTTACTTATATTTTGGAGCTCATCGTTGATTTTCTTGAGCCTCGCGGTGTCAATCTTTATCACCTGTCTGTCGTAGGTGACAAGGCCGTTTATCTCATCCTCGACATCCGATACTTGAGTGTAAACAAAGCCCGATGCACCCTTTTTGACGAGTGCTCTGACAGAACGATCGTAAAGCTCGCAGATGCTGTTTTCATATTCTTGGCGATCGTTTAAGGTTCTGTATCCGTACACAGATTCACCGAAGGTATGTTCCTTGACGCCGTGGGCAAATCCGCCGAATTCAGAGATGATAAGCGGTTTGCCGTCAAGGAGCTTCGGCTTGAGAGGACGGAAATATATGTGGCGTGAATCCACGTCGGTTTTACGCCTTCTGAACCATCCGGACGTTGAGTCTATTATTCTCGTAGGATCGAATCCCTTGAGCTTGACGTACATACTGTCTGAGGTAAACTGTCCCCAGCCCTCGTTAAATATAGTATAGTAGACTATTGAGGGGACGTTGTAGAGATGATCTGCCGTCTCGTACATTGTTTTTTCAAAGATAGCTCTGGATTCCGGGTCGCGAGAGGTGAATCTGTCACCGAGTCTTTGCAGAAGCATAGGGCTGATGGTGGGGACTACCGTCTGCAATCCGAATTTGTACGGGCCATTGTTGACCATGTCTTGAAAAACTGCAATTCCGTACTTGTCACAGAGATGGTAAAAGATCATAGGCTCAATCTTGATATGCTTTCTGAGCATATTGAAGCCCGCATCCTTTGCCATCTTGATATCGTCCTCATATCCGCGTTCTGTAGCGGGGAGGAATATTCCGTCGGGGTAGTATCCTTGGTCGAGCATGCCGTTGAAGAGATACGGTTCACCGTTAAGACAGATACGCCGAGTGCCGTTGATATCCTTGATGTCAAGCCATCTTATAGCGAAATAACTCTCGACTCTGTCCTCTCCTGACTCGAGCACAAAGTAATAGAGGTGAGGAGTCTCGGGAGTCCATAGCTTTACTTCCTTTGGCTCTATAACGGCAAGGCTGCCGTCAAATTCGAACACCTCTTTGCTGTCGGTGAGAGTTATTTTCTTGTGCTCATCGCCGCCGGTTACCGCTATTTTTACTCCCTTTTCATAGGGGGTAATTTTTATGTCCGAGATATAACCTTCGGGTCTGCCCTCAAGCCACACGGTCTGCCATATTCCGCTGACGGGTGTGTACCACATCCCGCCTCGCTTGTACTTTTGCTTTCCGTACGGATATTTATGGTCAAGTGTGTCACGCGCGGTGAGAGTTATCTCGTTTTCACCCTCGCAGAGCTTGTCGGTGATATCAAAGGAGAAGGGGATATATCCGCCCTCGTGCTTTCCGATCTCAGTACCGTTCAGACTTACAGTACATGTCTGATCTACTGCGCCAAAATGCAGAAATACTCGCTTTCCGGTGAAGGATTCAGGCAGCTTGAAGTAGGTTCTGTAATGCAGATAGTGCTCCGGAAGTACAGCTCGCTCAATTCCCGACAGTTGACTCTCGGGTGGGAAGGGAACTAATATTTTTTCATTGTATTCGCCGGCGACCTCTTCGGTATTCTGGCAGAAATCCCACTTGCCGTTGAGACATAAATAATCATCGCGCTTAAACTGGGGAGTTGGGTGATAAGAATGAGGACAGTCGTTGTCCATCATATCAATATAAGGGGTTGTAAGACGTGACATGTTTTACCTCATATTTAAAAGAGATTTAAAATCATTAAGAAAAGCGTAGCGATAAGGAACAGTATTGCTCCTGTGTTGGATACGCCGTTCTTAACTATTTCTCCGTCGGGAAGATAGACGTCCTTATCAGGACTGATATTGATCTTTCTTTTCCTGATGTAATGCACAAGAGCAATTACGCCGGCAATTATCATACCGTTTTGCAGATTGGAGTAGATGAATACGATCGTTGCGTAAGCCAAGAGGGCCAATACGTTTACGGGTGCTCCGTTTTGAAGTGCCGCGAGCATCTCCTGTAATTCGAACGTATAATCTTGGATAATTAACGTTCCGACAGAACCGAGGAAATTGATGATCATATGCATATATACAGTGTATTTGACCTTGCGCGTTTTGGCATAAACGTATCCGAGAAGTGCTCCGAGCATAGCCGCATAGAAGAACTGATACAGATTTCCGTGCATAAGTCCAAAGGATACTGCGGAGAAAATGATCGCTACACGGTCTCCGTACACGGAGAGTCGGTCGATGATGATCTTTCTGAACATAAGCTCTTCTACGATAGGCCCGAGTATAACCATAAATATGACGATTACCCACAAAGGAGTTTCATTGATCGCCGTGGCGATACCGTTCTCAGGGAGTTTTCCTATCAAAGCTCCGAAGAATGAGTTGATCATATTTCCGATAAGATTTCCCGCGAACATAAACGTCTGTCCGATAAAGAACAGAAGCGTAAAGTCGGAAAGTGAAAGAGATGTCATCTCGGTCCTCTGTGACTTGCGCGTTCCCATCAGAATAAGTAAAAAGATCGGGAAAGCTAATATATACTGTACGACCGAGCTGATAACTACAGGCCAGATGCCGCTTGTGGCAAAGGCTGTATATTGCTCACGAGTGAGTGCGACCGACAGGATCGTATATGTGGCGTTAGTGACAATATGTGATATTAAGATATATGAAAGCAGGGCGAGAAATACTCTTGAGAATAGTCTGCGCTGCTCTTTCACCTTTCGTTGCCTTTCTTCGGGAGTCTCTATGACGACTCTGTTGAAATCATTATAAAAACCGTTCATTTTATCCTCTTAAAAGTTAATATTGCATTATATAGATTTTATCATTATTCAGCTTGAAATGCAAGTATTATCACTAAAAATTAACTATAGGCTAATAATTTAGAAATATTACACTAAAATATGAATATTTTTTGTTAATAATTTCAGCTTGTAAATTCGTTTGCAACCTTGAAATGAGAGGGGATTTGTGGTAAAATAATATTGTTATGATAAATAAGATATAATGGCGTAGTATTTTTTACGCCATATTTTGGAAGGCGGTGTTACGGTAATGTTTGTTCGCGGATTTGATAATGAGAAGTATTTGAAGCTGCAATCCTCGAAGATTAAAGAGAGAATATCCCTTTTCGGAGAAAAGCTATATCTTGAGTTCGGCGGCAAGCTCTTTGATGATTTCCATGCGTCGAGAGTTCTCCCGGGATTCGAGCCGGACAGTAAGATAAGAATGCTTATCGAGCTTAAGGACGAGGCGGAGATTATTATTGCTATAAATACTGCGGATATTGAAAAAAACAAGGTAAGGGGAGATCTCGGTATCACTTATGATCTTGATGTGCTCAGACTTATCGATGCTTTCCGCGGATACGGACTCTTTGTGGGATCTGTCGTAATGACACGATTCAGCGATACACCTGCCGCTCAGTCATTTAAGCTTAAGCTTGAGAACCTCGGAATAAAGGTGTACAAGCACTACGCTATCGACGGATATCCGCATAACATACCTCACATAGTTTCCGACGAAGGCTTCGGTCTCAATGAATACATAATGACTACACGTCCCGTAGTGATAGTTACCGCTCCCGGACCGGGATCGGGAAAGATGGCCACGTGCCTTAGCCAGATCTATCATGAGAGTAAGCAGGGCAGAAAATCGGGATACGCAAAATTTGAGACATTCCCGATATGGAATATACCGCTTAGCCATCCCGTAAATCTTGCCTATGAATCGGCGACAGCAGATCTTGCTGACGTAAATATGATCGACCCGTTCCACCTTGAAGCATACGGTACGACTGCGGTTAATTACAACCGTGACGTTGAGGTGTTTCCTGTTCTTAAGGCCATCCTTGAGAAGATCCTCGGAGAGTGTCCTTATAAGTCGCCCACCGATATGGGCGTAAATATGGCGGGCAACTGTATCATCGATGACGGTGCAGTATCGTTTGCGGCAAAGCAGGAGATAATTCGCCGTTACTACACTGCGCTTTGCAGAATGAGAAAGGACGGAGGGGCTGAAACAGAGATTGAAAAGATAGAGATCCTTATGCGTAAGCTTTCCTGCTCACCCACTACCGACAGAGCTGTTGTTGACGTTGCGCTCAGAAGAGCCGAAGAGACAGGCGGCCCCGCTATCGCTATAGAGCTTAATGACGGCAGAATAGTTACAGGTAAGACCACGTCGTTGCTTGGCGCATCCGCAGCGGCACTCCTTAACGCGCTGAAGCTTCTTGCCGGAATAGACAAGGAAGAGGATATAATCTCACCGGAGATCCTTGCTCCGATACAGGTACTCAAGACCGATCATCTTGGCAATCACAATCCAAGGCTTCATATCGACGAAGTGCTTATAGCTCTGGCTATTACGGCTGTTGAATCTCGCTCTGCGGCACGTGCCATAGAGCAGCTTTCAGCCCTTGAGCACGCCGAGGTGCACTCTACGGTTATACTCTCTGAGATAGATGCCTCAACCTTTAGAAAGCTTGGTATGCAGCTTTCCTGTGAGCCTCAGTATCAGACAAAGAAGCTCTATCATCGCTGATAAAGACAACTAATATTTACAAAAACAGGGTAAAAATGAGATTTAATAAATGGTTAAACAAAAACGCCTCCAGCCTATCCGGTAAGACTGTAGCCATATCGGGATCTACCGGGGGGCTTGGAAAGCACATATGCCGTTACCTCGCATCTCTCGGAGCGTCATTGATCCTTCTTGACCGCAACCGCGCTCGCTCTGAGGCTAACAAGGCAGCCTTGAAATCCGAGTTTCCGAATGTTGAGATATCCCTTATAACTCTTGATTTGGTGGATATCTTTTCCGTGGCTGAGGCGACTGAACGACTTAAAGAACTCTCGCCCGATGTGCTTATACATAATGCGGGTGCGTACAGTATTCCCAGATGCACCTCCAATAGCGGATACGATAACGTATTCACGATTAATTTTGCCTCGCCTTACTATATGATACGTGAGCTTCTTCCTGCACTTAACGGACGGGGCGGAAGAGTAGTGGTAGTCGGAAGCATAGCACACAATTATTCCGTAATTAATGATGAAGATATTGACTTCTCAAAGGTGAAAAGAGCTTCCAAGGTGTACGGCAATGCAAAGCGGTTTCTTATGTTTTCTCTCTATGAGCTGTTCGAGCGACAGAGCGGAGCTACGCTTGCCGTCACCCACCCCGGCATAACCTTTACCAATATTACCTCGCATTATCCTAAACTCATATTTGCTGTAATAAAGCATCCTATGAAGGTGATATTTATGAGTGCGGAAAAGGCGGCTCTTTCGATAGTCAAAGGACTCTTCGAGCCCACGGAATACCGTACCTGGCACGGACCTCGTATTTTCAACGTATGGGGACTCCCATCAAAGAAAAAGCTGCGCACGTGTTCTTTGTTTGAAAGCAAGAGGATCGATTCCTATTCCGAGCAAATATATCTTGATTACAAGAAGAAAATCGAGAAAAGCAGAGAACAATAATGTTAACATTAAGTTAATTTATTCCCGTAAGGTACATTCGTTGCCTTGCGGGAATTCCATATATAAATATTTTAAATATTTAAAATATTTAGTTGACTCTTTTTCACATATATTGTATAATTTATGTGCGTCGCATATGTGCGCAACTAAGAAATAAACTAAGGTAAATTTAAGGTTTGCGTGCTAACATAAGCTGATAGTTTAAAAGCTAAAACTTAATTTGAACTTACTATTGGAGACTCCGATGGCAGATAAATCTAAGAAAAATAAAAAGAAAAAGTGGCTGAAATTACGCCATAGAATCATCCGTCACACACTTGGTATTTTCTTCCGAGCTTGTTCTAGAATAAAGTACGGTGCGAGAATCAGATCCTTCAAACAGGAGAAAAAGAGACAGTACCTTGTTCTGTTCAACCATACAACGGCTTGGGATCAGTTCTTTGTGGCACTTTCATTCAGACAGCATCTCTACTTCCTCGCATCCGAGGATATATTCTCAAAGGGATTTCTTTCCAGCGCGCTTCGTTTTCTTCAGGGCCCCATTCCTATTAAGAAACAAACGACTGACGTACGTGCTATATTGAACTGTATCAAGGTAGCCAAGGAGGGCGGAAGTATTTCTCTCGCTCCCGAGGGAAACAGAACATACAGCGGCAAGACGGAGTATATGAATCCCAGTATCGCACCCCTTGCCAAAAAGCTCGGACTCCCGATTGCCCTTTACCGTATAGAGGGTGGTTACGGAGTACAGCCCAGATGGGCGGATAAGGTTCGCCGTGGTAAAATGTATTGCTACGTTTCCAAGGTTATAGAGCCCGAGGAATATATGAGCCTTACCGACGATGAGCTCGTTGCTCTTATCAGAAAAGAGCTGTTTGTAAACGAGGCTAACGCAGACAATCTCTACTACAGCAAAAAGAGCGCAGAGTATCTTGAGCGCGTTATATACTACTGTCCTCACTGCGGTTTGTCTTCCTTTAAGACGTCCGGTGATGTTATAGAGTGTAAGAAATGTCATCTTCAGGCGCGCTACCTTCCCACCAAGGAGCTTGAGGGCGTAGGCTTTGATTTGCCGTATCGATTCGTAAACGATTGGTACGAGGCACAGAATAATTTTATAAATTCTACCGACACCACCGTTCTTACTGAAGAGTCGGTATGGGAAGATAAGGCTACTTACTTAGAGGTTATCCCCTACCAAAAGAAAAAGACTATCGCAAAGGATTGCGAGGTAAAGCTTTACGGTGATAGGATTACTATTTCCGACGGTGAATACACCGACGTACTTTCTTATGACGAATGCTTCGCTGTGACCGTTCTCGGAAAGAATAAAGTAAATATTTACCGTCAGGACAAGATTTATCAGCTTAAGGGCGGTAAGGAATTTAACGGCATTAAATTCGTTCATTTTTACAACCGTTACAAAAATATCAAGAAGGGTGATATAAACTCCAACTTCCTTGGATTGTAGATCTCTTGTACCGGTTTAGGAGGTTTTTATGAATACATCTAATTGGAATTTTTCTGCTATAGACAGAGAGGGAGCTCCCGGAAACTATGATGCTGTTTGGAGCTTTGTAGTGCAGATAGGCCTTCTTTTGCTGTTTATGCTTGTAGGTAATGTTTTAAGGCGAAAGATACCTTTCTTCAGAAAATGTCTTGTTCCCTCGGCGCTGATTGGCGGAACGCTATTGCTTATAGTGAATATCATCTCTAAGCAGATCGGTGTTAACGGTGGAGAGGGTATACTCAACAATCAGCTTATGCAGATCATTACATATCATAGCTTGGCTATAGGCTTTGCCGCTATGACTCTGAAAACAGAGAAGGTCGAGCATAAGACTCAGAAGGTTCAGGTCTTTGAGTTCGGCGCTTTGCAGGGTGGCACTTACATGCTTCAGGCCTTTGTAGGTCTCGGTATTACCATACTTATGTTCCTTCTCACAAGGGGCAGCGGTAAGGTCATCTCCTATATCTGCGGTCTCATTCTTCCTCTCGGATTCGGACAGGGCCCGGGTAATGCGTTGAGCTGGGATATTAATTTCTCTTCAAATCCCGCTACACAGTTTGCGGGCGGAGGCAGCTTCGGACTTTCTCTCGCATCTATCGGATTCATCGTCGCTTCTGTATTTGGAGTTTTGCATATAAATGTTTTCAAAAAGCGCGGTGAGATCACTATTCGCGACTCCAGACCTTCAAGAAAGGTGGTCGATCAGTCCAATCCTGACGGTGACGAAATTCCCGATAACGAGTCTGTCGATAAGTTTACTCTTCAGGTAGGCTTTGTCGCTATTGCATATGCGCTCGCATACGGATTTATGTGCTTGCTCGGTGTAATCTCCAACTTCACAAACAGTATAGCATGGGGCTTCAATTTCCTTTGGGCATCTCTTGCGGCAATGCTCATTAAGTTTGTCGTAAAGAATCTCCGTAAAACAGAGCTCATGCACAGACAGTATATAAACAACTATCAGATGGATAGAATTTCGGGCTTTGCTTTTGATCTTATGATAGTAGCGGGTGTAGCCGCTATTGAGATCAATGATATAAAGAACTATATTCTTCCCATTGTTCTGCTCAGCGTGATCGGCACTTTAGTTACCTACGTTTACATTCGTATTGTAACCAAGACTTGTTTTAAGGGCTTCGAGCACGAGATGTTTCTTATGAGCTTCGGCACTCTGACCGGTACGGCGTCTAACGGTATGATACTGACAAAGCAGGTCGACCCCGGTCTCCGCACTCCCACATCCAGCCTTTATATTCTTTCTAACTTCCCGGCGATGGTTATGATAGCTCCGCTTCTTTTGTTGCTCGGATTTGCCGGAAAATCCTTTAACAATGCTATTATTGCCTGTGCTATATTCTTTGTACTGTGGATCGTATATACTACCTTTATATTCAGAAGACAGATATTTAGAAAAAAGTTTAAGGACCGTCCCGTAGTTACGTGGGAGGATACCAAGCCTAGAGCAGGCAGAAAGAAAGAGCAGACTACCGAAAATACAAATACAGAGGCTTAAGACCTCTATATACAAAAAAGCAAGAGCAAAGGGCAAAATTCTTACGTTCTTGCTTTTTTTGTTTATCCTTACTTTTCACATTATGCTTTTTATATCTGTGTATACTCTGTAATTTTTTGAAGCTTATATAGCATTTGTTTTTTAAGAAGCGGTAGCACATCCGACATAATGCTGTATCGAGGCTTTTAAGCACGAATATAGCGTTTTTAACAGTTTGACGAAAAAATAATCCGTACGTATTGCAAAGGGTGTACGGGTCTGCTATAATTTAAGCAAAAGGAGATTTATTATGTATTTTGATTCTATTATACACGCTACTCAGTATTACCGTGCTCCCACCCCACTTCCCGATGAGTGGGAGAATGATATACGTAGGCTTTCGGAATATGAGCTCGACGCTCTCCAGATTCGCATAAATTGGAGATGGAATGAAAAGCGAGAGGGAGAGTATGATTTTTCGGATATAGACAGACTTTTTGATCTGGCGGAGAAAAACGGTCGAAAAGTTATAGTTAAATTCCTACTCGAATGTGCTCCTCAGTACGTGTTTGATAAGTACGGAGGCACTATAATAGGGCCGAAGGGAGAGCAGATTCGCGGAGGATCTCACGGCGCGTTTTACGGCGGCTGGAAGCCTTGCTTCACAAATCCCGATGTCAGAAGAAGAGCTGCTCTTTTTGTAGAAGAAGTTGTCAAAAGATATAAGGATAGAAAATCTTTAATCCTATATAATGCTTGGAATGAGATACGTAATAAACCGGTAGAGGAGTGCTTCTGTCCGCATTGCAGGAGAGCCTTTGGAGAATATCTTAAAGAAAAATTCGGCACGGTAGAAAAACTTAATTCGTTTTACGGTGCCGCAGAGGAATCATTTGAGAGCATAGCTCTGCCGTCCATGCCTCACGGATATTGGGATACATTTGAGTTTAAAAAGTTCAAGGGGGCGCACGAGCTGTTCAATTATTTGAAGTTTGTTCGTGACGCGGTAAGAAAGCACGATATCACCCGCCCCGTGATGTCTCACACCGGTTTTTGTGCGGCATTCCAGACACACATAGGTGACGTTTGCGATGATTTTTACGTATCGCGCGCCGTAGACTTTTTCGGTACGTCTATTCCTTGCCTTTGCAATATGGATACCGAAGAAAAGCGTCTTGATTTTATGATGCTCAACGATTACGTTCGCTCCTTGGACAAGGATTATTTTCTGTATGAAATTTATCCCGGACTCGGTATGTTCAAGGATGAATACGATACACCGTTTGATATGAGCTTTAAGCTATATTCAGCTATTTCATCCGGCGCAAAGGGACTTGTATATTGGCAGTACAGAGCAGAACGGGTAGGTATGGAGAACGATTGCGCGGGAATAATGAGGGCTGACGGTTCTCCGCGCCCTGTGGCGACGGCGGTTGCGGATTTCGGCAAGGAGCTTAAGCGCGATATGCAGTATTTTGTTAATGCTTATCCGCGCCGCTCGGACGTTGCAATTTTGTTTGACTTTGACTCAATGCTTCTCTCGGAGATCGAAGATGCCTCGGGTGACAATTACTCATTCGCTGAGAGGAGTGATGCATTACATTACTACCAGCGCTCACATACAGGTATGTACCGTATGCTGAAAAAGAACGGTATTGCGGTCGATTACGTCAACACGCGTGAGCCCGAGAAAATAGCATCCTATAAGGTTGTATATCTACCGTATTACAATATGCTTGACACAAAGCTTGCGGCAGCACTCACGGATTTTGTGAGGGGCGGTGGAGTGGTTATAGCCGACGAAGGCTTCGGACTTCGTGAGATGAACACGTGGATGCAGCCTTACGACGTAGATTTCGCTGCGATGAAAATACGAATGAGAGAACGTAGGCAGAGGAGCGCCGACCTTCTGATAGACGGTAATCCGCTGCGCACAGCTCCCTTTGTAACCGAGTATGATACCGATGGCGAGGTCGCGCTTACTTATACGGACGGTACAGCAGCCGCATGGACTAAAGAGTATGGCAAGGGCAGAGTAGTGCTCTTTGGCTTTGGACTCGGATATACTCTTTACAATAATCCGTCGAGTCATCTTTCATCCTATCTCACAGATCTTATATGCGGTGCAGGCGCCCAGCGTGACGTGTATGACGACCCCGAAAAGTCGGTCTATGTCAGGAGAATTGAGAACGGACAGTATACTGCTGAGTTTATCTTCAATTGCTCGGAATCTCCTTACTCCCGTAAGATCAAATCCGGTGTCATCTCTATTGGCGGCACTGCTACTCATCAGAATGATTCAATAGTAGTTCCGAAACACTCAACAGGGTATTTTGTAACCAAAAGTATACAAAAATAGCTAAAAAACAGGCCGGTATACGTGCAATCCTCAAGGGAAAACATGTATACCGACCTTTTTGTTATCTTATAAATTAACCAAGAAGAGGAACGCAAATGTACATAGGAGTGCATCTGCCCTCGGTTATGATTTCAAGCACGAGTCTGTTCATAGCCTCTACAGTATCGCCTGCTTTGATGGTGAAGCGAGCAGACGCCTGACCGCAGGAGTGGGGGTTGAAGCCGTGAACCATAAGTGTGCGCTTTCCTATAGCTGTGAAGCCCTCGGGAAGAAGCCAACGCATAGAAACGTAGCGAGGCTCATCTTCAAAGCAACACTTGGAGTTAAAGAATACGCTTACGCCGATCTCCTCGCCGGGAGCAATATCGGGATCCTTATCGAGAGCTATCTGTACTCTCATGAACACGTTTTCCTCGTAGATGGAATTGGGGAGAAGTCCGCTTGCTACGGGCTTGATCTTGGAGGATACGAATCCGATGAGCTTCTCATGTATATTCGCAGGGATCTCGTCTTTATCAGCGAGCGCTACGTCATAATCTGTGTACGCTCCGTCGGGAGTAAATTCGGTGTGCTTTATGCTGTTGTATGTAAGAACTACGGGTGCCATCTTTACGATTCTCTCGGTGAGCTCAGCGCAGGAGTTGGGAAGATTCTTACCGTTGTTGCCTCTTGCGATAGAAACGGTGATAATATCATCTCCGATGTACTGACGCCAGTCGTCGGGAATACCTGCCATACCGTAGAGTATACCCATGGTAGCACCTACAGTAGCACCTGTACAGTCTGTATCGTCACCGCAGTTGATAGCTGTAGTCATAGATTTCTTGAAGTCGCCCTCGCCCCAAAGAAGACCGATGGCAGCGTAGGTTACGTTTGAGGGAGCCTCAAACCAGCCGTTTCCTATATCAGCATTGAGCTGCTGTACTGCGTTTCTTGCATCTACCCAGCTCATACCGTTCTCATAGCACTCAAGCACGAACTTGATGCTCTTAGCCATTCTGGAGTTGTCCGGAATAGCCGCGAGACCTACCTCAATGCACTTTCTGAGATCCGATACAGCAAAAGCAGCGGACTGCAGAGCTGCAACAAATGCCGCTGCAAAAGTGCCTTCGCCTGCACCGTGGTCAACCATGGCGTCTTCCATAGCGTACTTTGCCGCTACGTGGGGCATGGCAGGAGCTACAGTTGCCCATACCTCACTTCTTATCCATGCACCGTTGGAGTTGCGCCAGTCGTTGTCGTAGTCACCTGACATAGGAGCAGGGATACCTCTCTTGAGGTTAGCCTTTCCGAGACCATATTCGTTCCAGTGAGGAGTTATGTAGGATATCCAATGCTCGCCGAGCATATTTGCATTGATGTTCGCAGGGCCGCACTGCTCAAGAGCGTGGAGCCAAACGAGCTGAAGATCAAGGTCATCGTTGGGGAGTACAACTCCGGGAGGAGTGGTGAATCCTGTTATATTGTTGATCTGGCGCTGGCCCTCAAAGGGAGTTCCCATAGTGCCGCCGATATTCTTACCTATCCAGCAGGCCTTTACCTTGTCTGCATAGAGTTCTCTGTTGAGCTTAACATAGTATTTCTCTGGTGGTTTCTTAGACATTGAAAAAATCTCCTTTTATATATTGACAAGTACATTCTACCATAATGTTTTTGGAAATGCAATACCCTACAAAATGATTTTCTGTTACTTTTGCAATAATTAAAAAATATTTTGAAAAATGATAATTACATCTTGAAAAATGCGGTTTTATATGTTATAATAGCATACGCAGTGCGAAAGTGACTGTTATGCATCAGAACTGTCCTGACTCGAAAGAAACTCGCCCTCGTCACTATTTCGTATCTCTGGTCCCTTATAAACTCTCACTTTTTCGGAATTTAGTGTGAGGATTTTTTGAAGGCTGGCTCGCAGCTTTCTATCAAAATTCCGCAAAATGTTTCCGCGTTTTTAGAGGTATTTCACCTGCGGTGAATATATCCGCACCTTGCGTTTACAAGCGAGCTTGATACGCTTCGGTGGGATATGCGAAGCGGATTCGCCTATTTTAGCTTTTCACACGATTTTAATATGTGTTTTTCATTGTGCGTCGCTTTATGCTCTGTGCTTCGGCGAGCCTCTTCGATTCTCGCATATTAAATTGTGAGAATTTAATATGCAGAGGTATCGAAGAGGTCATAACGGGGCTGACTCGAAATCAGTTTGTGGATAACACCACACGAGGGTTCGAATCCCTCCCTCTGCGCCAAAATAACCTCGGTCGATCACTTTGTGGCTTGGCTGAGGTTTATTTTCTTCGTACATGAGGGATTCGAAGGGGAATCGGTACAGAACGGACTTCCGGTGGATGTCCGCGACCGAGGAAGACCGAGCGCGTAGTTCGCGCGAGAATCGAATCCCTCCCTCTGCGCCAAATAAGTAACAGTAGATTGATACAATCGCATCGACCTACTGTTTTCTTTTTATCGTTAAAAAATGACCGAAAGCCTTTGAAAATCAAGGGCTTTTTGCTTTTTTGGTGCATTACGATATTTGTGGTGCCTATATCTTGTGCTGAGGAAAGCTCAAAATGCAGAAAAGCACTACTCCCAATCAAGGTGTAGTGCTTTTCTATCGTTAAAAGA
>JAFVYL010000029.1 GCA_017508665.1 Clostridia bacterium
TCAGCGGAGTTTTTGACCCTTATGCACGCTCAACCTTACCGGAGCGAAGGCAACGGGAGCAAACGTATACAGAAGTTCTTGTACCGTCAACTACTGCCTTAACCTTACGAATGTTAGGCTTCCAGGTTCTGTTTGTCTTACGGTTAGAGTGGGAAACATTGTGTCCGAAAGTAACACCCTTGCCGCAAACGCTACACTTAGCCATTTTGATACCTCCCTAAAATCTGACTCTTTCGAGCCGAATTTTATATAAATTATTTGTTAATCATAAATTGACAAGTAGTATTATAACATATGAAATCTAAAAAAGCAATAGGTTTTGCAAAAAAACTGAAATTTATTAATCAATTATTTTAGCATCTAAAATGATAGAAAATCAGAAGGCAACAACCTTAATTATAAATACCGCGACTATAAGAATCGCAAGTGCAATAATCACAATTTTTGACGCTTTTGATTTAGGTGATTGCTCTTCTTCTTTGGTCTCGCTCTCGGAATTGTTGCCGGCGAGAGTGCCCCACAGATCCATGCCGATGCCGGTCTCTGCTTTACTGCTTTTTTCTATCATTTTTCTTCGCGCCTCACCGCGGTCTGTCTTCATAGAATCTATGAGAAATACGTAAACGATAGCGCCAACAAAGCCGACAATGAGTGCTGTAAGGACGATGTCAATAAGTACTGCGGGATCTGAAAGTGCGAAAAATACGTCAAACACTTGAGCTACCATAAGTAATCTCCTTTTATCCTACTGTTATAGTATCCTTTGGGAATCTTGCGATGGGCTTCTGAGTACCGCCAAAGGCAGCATAGATCAATGTGAGTCCTCCTACTCTACCGAGGAACATAAGCGAGATCAATATGATTCTTGAGGTCACTGAAAGCATAGGAGTGATTCCTGCCGAAAGTCCTACCGTTGCCACTGCTGATGCTGCTTCATAGAGGCATGTTATAAGAGGTAAGCCCTCGACAGCACTGATAATAGCTCCGCCCGTCAGCAATAATGCGATGTATAAGAAACAGATAGTCGCGGCATTCTTAACGAGATCGTCATTGATGCGCAAACGGAATATCTTTGTTCCGTTTTTGTTGCGGAATACGGATATTGATGATGCGAAAATCACGGAGAACGTGGTGATCTTAATACCACCGGCTGTCGATCCCGGAGCACCGCCGATGATCATTAGGAACATCATAATAAGAAGTCCGACTTCGCTTATAGCACCGATATCGACCGTATTCATTCCCGCTGTTCTGGGAGTAACAGATTGGAAGAGGGATGTCAATATTCTTTCCTTGAGCTCATAATTTTCGAACTCGAAGAAAAAGAAGTACGTGGCAGGTAAAAGCACCAATATAAACGTCATTACAAGAACAAGCTTGCTCTGTGTACGGTATCTCCCAATCCTCCACTTGTGGTTGAAAATATCCTCCCAGGTTAAGAAGCCAATACCTCCTATAAGGATAAGGAGCATAAGTACAGTACTTATTACGGGATCTGCCGAATAAGCCGTAAGGGATGAAAACTTGCCGCTGATACCGCCCATCAGGTCGAATCCGGCATTACAGAATGCCGATATAGAGTGGAAGAATGCCATCCAGATTCCTATAGGGCCATGGTTTTTGCAGAACACGGGGAGCATTACTAACATGCCTATAGCTTCGATAATAAATACTCCCTTGAGTATAAATCCGGTAAGTTTAAGCAATCCGCCTCCGCTTTGAGCAGACATGGCATCCTGCAAGGTGTTTCTTTGTCTTAGTCCTATTTTTTTGCCTGCCACAAGAGATATTGCGGCCGCCACCGTGACGACTCCCAAGCCGCCTATCTGTATGAGCAGAATGATTACCGCCTGTCCGAAAAACGACCAGTAGGTCGCAGTATCCTGTACGATGAGTCCTGTAACGCATACTGCTGAAGTGGACGTGAATATAGCATCGGAAAACGGTGTTACAACTCTATCCTTGCTCGATATCGGGAGCATCAAGAGTAATGCGCCGATCAATATAACTGCTGCAAATCCGAGCAATATGATCTGGAATGATGACAACGTTTTTTTTCTGCGTGGGTATTGCATATATTTCTCCTTGTTTTGCTTATGCGATAAGTATGCCTTCCTTTTAAAAAGTAGATTCTTTGTCAATTTAACCGTAATATCACTGAACGTTTCAGCTGATTGCTATGCGAATCTGATCGGAAAGCTTTTTGTTAAAGATATTATATCATATCTTTACAAATAATTCAAGTGCGATATATATGATTTTAATCAAACATTACGACAGCTTTGTAAATATAACGCTGAGAATCGCAAATTAAAAAATCAGCTTACCCACAAACAACAAAAAGAACCACCCTTAAAGAGTGGTTCATGTAGCAAGGTATTCTCGCATAGCGAGAAGATTCTTTCGTCACGCCGCTTACGAGCGAGCTCGACGCGTCTTAGTCGAGAATGTGAACTTACGCACGTCGATCATGATCGAGTGCTAAATTCAAATCAGCTTACCCACAAACAACAAAAAGAACCACCCTTAAAGAGTGGTTCTTTTTGTTGGCAGGGGTAGCAAGATTTGAACTTACGAATGAGGGAGTCAAAGTCCCTTGCCTTACCGCTTGGCGATACCCCTTGGGCACTTGGTTATTATAACACAAAAGTTTTTTCTTGTCAAGGAGTATGCTGTTATTTGTTATAAGATAAATAATCATTCGCTTGCGACCTTTTTCGCTACCGAACCGTTGTTTTTTATTATAGAGTATTCCGGATATACTCCGCGTGTTAAGGTCAGAGGATAAACGGTAGTGTTTTTGCCTATTAGCGTACCGGGGCAGAGAACCGCACCGCAGCCTATCTCTGTATTATCACCGAGAATAGCACCAAATTTACGAAATCCGCTATCGAGAGATATGCCGTCACCGGTTATTACTACGTTCCGACCGTCAGAGCGCAGATTTGAGCATATAGCTCCTGCGCCAAGATGGGATTTCTCTCCGAGCACGGAGTCTCCTACATAGTTGAAGTGAGGAGCCTGTGAGCCATCCATCATAATGCTGTTTTTGATCTCGCTCGAATTACCTATGACACATCTGTCTCCGATGATCACCGAGCCTCTTATATATGCTCCGTGACGCACCTCACATCCGTGCCCGATGATACACGGCCCCTCTATATGCGCGCTCTTGTCAATGCGGGTGTCTTTGCCTATAAAGACACCATCTGAGATAAGAGTATATCCATCCATGCCACACATTATGAGCTGTTCAGCGATCATTCTGATGTGTGGCAAAATCTCCCACGGGTACTTGTATTTTTCGAAAATCCTTGTAAAAAGATCAGAGCGCAACGAGAAAAAACTGTCGGATTTGAGACTGTTAATCATCGGTGTGTCCTCTCATCTTAAGCAGAGTCGTGATCTCCGAGATGATCCTATCGCATATATCGACACTTTCTGCTTCGACCATCACACGTATCTTTGGCTCTGTTCCGCTCTCTCGCACGAGTAGACGTATCTTGCCAGTGCTCTTATGGGTAGTTTCGTCTATAAAATCTCTGAGTACTTCATCGTTGGCAGCCGCATTCTTATCTCGGACTCTTACGCTCTCACTTCGCTGAGGATACAGCGTGAGTCCACGGCATAACTCGCCGAGGCGCATACCCGTGTCGATTATTTCTTCTGTAATCATTAGGGCTGTCAGTATTCCGTCACCCGTTGCGCTTAAATCGCTGATTATTATATGCCCCGATTGCTCGCCACCGAGTGTGGCACCCGTTTCTTGCATGCGCTCGTACACGAACCTGTCACCGACCTTTGTTATATCTACATCAATTCCTTCATCTTCAAGGCTTGCGGAGAGCCCGGCGTTTGACATGACGGTAGCTACTATTTTCTTTTGCGGAAGCCGGCCTTTTCTCACCATTCTACGAGCGAGGATGTACATTATGCCGTCACCGTCCACGGTCTCACCGTGCTCGTTCATAGCTATGCATCTGTCTGCATCTCCGTCAAATGCGAATCCAACGTCCAACCCCCGCTCCTTGACAAGCTTTGACAATGCCTCCGGATGTGTTGATCCGCACATATAGTTGATGTTCATCCCGTTAGGCTCATCTGCTATGGTGTGTATTTCTGCACCGAGGGCAGCAAAGACGGAACGTGCTATTGTAAATGCGGCTCCGTTAGCGGCATCGATGCCGATCCGCAGTCCTTTGTATGATCCGGCAGCAAGTGATATAAGCCGTCCTATGTATCCGTTTCTGCCGGCATAGTAGTCGTATATCCTGCCGACGTCGGCGCCGTTTGAAAAAGGCAAATGGGGCACTTGCGTGTCGAGATATTCTTCAATTTTGTCGGTAATCTCATCACCGAGTTTCTTACCCTTGCAGTCAATGATTTTAATGCCGTTATCCAAAAAAGGATTGTGCGAGGCTGTTATCATTATTCCGAGGTCAAACCCTTCGCGTACAGTTACGAATGACACGCTCGGAGTGGTCGTTACATGTAACAGATACACATCTGCGCCTGATGAGGCGAGGCCTGACGCCATTGCATACTCGAGCATATAGCTTGATAGACGTGTGTCTTTTCCAATTAATACGCGTGCACGCCGCGCTTCATTGACTACTACTTCGTGCCTTAGGTAATATCCCAAGTATCGCCCGATCCTGAACGCATGTTCCGAGGTGAGATCCACACCGGCTTCACCTCTGAAGCCATCAGTGCCAAAATATTTTCCCATCATTCCCCCACACCGCCGCGCTTGGATTTAATTGTGTATTAACGAGGCGGATAAAAGTTTTCTTTTAAAGTAAATCCGTCTTTTGCTGCCGGAAAACAATAAAATATCAATTAACACACTGACAGTATATTCTTGTTTGGTATAAAGGGTTATTGAGATATGTTCGTAAACAGTATAGCATTCGCATACATAACAAAAAACCGACCTCAAGGGTCGGTTTTTTGTTGTGTGAGTAATCTAAAATTTTAGTACCATATTAAAATGGGTGCAAATTTTATAATTATGGGTGCATTTTCCTATTAGGCTTTGCACCTATTTTAGTCTGACAAATTGGAGTTTGTTAAGCAAACCATTTCACTTTCATGACAAAATTCTTAGCATCGCAGTAACCTGCTTTGCTATAATATCTTTCATGCATTTCATCTTTAACCGCCTGCAATTCAACACAAGACGCACCTTCCGCTTTCACTTTCGATTCCAGCTCCGCTAAAAGGATGCTACCCAATCCCTTGTTTTGATGTTTATGTGAAATTAGAATTTCCTCCAACGTATAACCGACAATATCATCGTATTGCTTGTAGTAACCCATTACAAAACCACAAACTTCGCCATTTTCATCTTTCATTATCAGTGAGTAAGAATCTTCAATCTTCAACACCTGTTGAATACGCCGTCTGGCAGTTGCCTCTGTCCAGCAACCGTCTTCGTAGTTGTTGTAATAATCTACGTATAAGGGAATGACCGATTCAATATCATTGAGTGTCATTACTCTGATTTGCATACGTTTTCTCCTTTTTTGCTGTTCGCCAAATTCTTATTTATAGGTGAGTTTATTATAGCATAAAATCTAACTAAAAGCAAGGCGTTTTTTCAGTAAACCACAAATTGAACGATTACTCATTAAATTAACGAAATAGGTATAAAGTGAACGATTTATATTTTACGGCTAAAAACAAAAAACCGACCTCAAGGGTCGTGTGGAGTAGAAGCTGGGTATTCATCAAAGATGAAGATACCTGCGCAACGCTTACAAGCGAGCTTGACGCGTAAGGCTTGGTATGCGGACCAGCACACTTGCAAAACAAGTGACTGCACGAATAGCATTCGCTCACATAACAAAAAAACCGACCTCAAGGGTCGTGTGGAGTAGAAGCTGGGTATTCATCAAAGATGAAGATACCTGCGCAACGCTTACAAGCGAGCTTGACGCGTAAGGCTTGGTATGCGGACCAGCACACTTGCA
>JAFVYL010000030.1 GCA_017508665.1 Clostridia bacterium
CTGAAGCATTACGCCTATCATGTCGAAGTGGTTATTCTCGATTATGTCGAGGTCGTCGGATTTTTTTGCTGCCTCAGCAAGCACACCTATTTCGCGGAAGAACTGATTTTTCTTATTGTAATAGATAGTGGCAACACCGCCCGAAAGCGATACGCCGGGGGCCTCGGCAGTCATGGCCTTGACGGTTATTCCGCCCTCGCCAACCTCACAGCCGAGGAGCGAGGCGATCTTTTTCGCTCCGGGAAGCAGATCCGATGAAACATCAAATGAAAATCTCATAGTATTACTTCTCGTTTTTGTTTTTAGCAATTTCAAGTCTATAGTATCAAATAACGTGACATATAACAACAGCGAAAATTGCCGATGTGCGTAAGTTTTCTACATTTCTTGCAGTGATGGAAACAAAATACGAATTACGCAAGGACTGCTCTCGCATTAATCCGCGTTATGGCTTGTGTAATTGAGAAGTCCGCCTGCAAGCAGTATTTTTCTCTGCCTTTCGGTAAGAGCAAGCACAAAAAAGGGTATAGCACCCCCTGTACAAGCATTTTTCGCATATAAATATCAAATTATAGTTTGGCACTTTCATTATGTCATAATGAAGACATTTTTTCAATAGTTCTGGCAATAATTATATTTCAACTTTTTCGCAAACTCTTTAGCCACATCATTTACGGAAACATCAAAACGCGATATAATGTTTTCAGGAAAATAGAATATGATGTGGTCGGCGCAAGGATTTTACAGCTCAAAAAGATTATTTTATAAGGCTTTTATCATTTTAATGCGTCTCAAAGCTCATTAACGCACTGAGATGATGGGACTCATACTCCCGATGAGCCACGCCTCTTCGCTTCGCTTGATGCTTGGTGCTTCGCACCTTATTGCGCTACGCGTAACGCTCGTGGAGCAATCTTCACAGACTTGCTTGCAAGCGAGCTTGCAGACTCGCTCTGCGTCGATTATCGGTGCAGGTAACAATCCCATGGTTGGTAAGACCGTTGCAGTAGCAGTTGCTATCGAGCAGGCTTGCAAGTAATTACTTGATTTATAAGGCTTTTTGAGACTTTTATAAGTCTTAAAATTACATTGTAAAATCTAATTACCTATAGTTTAATAAGAAAAAAGTTGGACACATCATTTGGAGAAATCCTTGTTGATGTGTCCGATTTATTTTCAGGCGAAAATTTAAAGAGGTTCGGTATGGGCGCTTATTTATTTCAGCCCGCGAACAGAAACTACGCTTCTAAGTAAGGTGTAGTTGTCAAATTTGATTTTTCTTAGGACTGTTCAGCGTAATAATGGTGTACGTATGCGCTTTTGAATACTCGGATGGAGAGATTCCAATCAGCCTTTTGAATTCTGCCGAAAAATACTTATAATCCGTGTATCCTGACATTGCGGCAATCTCCGAAAGCGAGTAGTATCCCGTAGTGATAAGCTCGGCAGCGTGCTTTATGCGCAGATTAATTATATATTTTTGTGGGGAAGTACCATACTCATTTTTGAATATTTTTCTGAAGTAGACGTCGCTTATAAATGACTTTGCGGCTATTTCACTTATTGAGAGATCGTGCCGCGTGTAATTCGAGAGAATAAAATCGACGGATTTCGAGATCGGGGAGCTTGGCGGCTCCGATACATAGTTTGCGGCATAGCACTCCGCGAGAATTTCATAGAGTATTGACGAGCATCTGTATTTATATCCGGGTTTCTTGCTGTTCCAGCAATCCAACAGCTTGTGGAAAAGTGTAGATATAACGTTTGGATCATTGGGAACAAATGATTCTATATCCTTGCCGCTGTAGCTTATTGAATCTAGACGAACTACGATCATCTCATCAACTCTTGAGATTCTAGTGTAATCTACGCCTGCCGGAATAAATGCTACAGAATTGTCAGTTAATTTATGATCATCAGATGGGGTTTTCAGCACAGTGTCGGCGCGCAGTCGGTAGGACAAAGCACTGAAATTGCGGCCGCTATTAAACATATTGACATCCCGCTGGTTGAGAAATCGCACCTCATGGATGTTAAAATTCAAGTGATTATTTTCGAAAAACACAACACCATCCCCCTTTCTACCGGTTATTATAACAAATCCGTTTCAGAAAATCAACCTATTGTATTGTTTTTTTGGTGTACTATGTTTATTTGCCATGCTATAATATAAGCAAAAACGCTGATTTCGGGATTTATCTGACGTGACACTATGTTGCATGGATAAAATGCCAATAAGAGCATATGCCAAAGGAGATATGATGTCGGATCGAGATACTGTTTACTGTGGTGTTCTTATAGGGGAGCACGGATTTGATAAAGATAATCTTATAAATGAAGTAGAGGAGCGCATCGTATCACGTGGCTTGGATTTCGCCATAATCAACACCTCCAGTGTGTGCGATGAGAATATGCCAAGCCGCGAGGAATTTGCACATTGGGCAGGCTACTTCAAAGAAAAGAAAATTCATTTTGTGACGGTGCGAACGGCACAGAATGCACCCAAGGGCCGTATATCGCGCCTTGACGCAGAAACCGTACGTGCTATGCGCGAGGCAGCGGGTGAGTATTTCCTTGGCGACTGCATAGCGGAGCCGGGACATGCATATGCGGCAAAGGAGGCGGGCTATTTTCTTCCAAAGAACGGGCGTATAACAAACCCCAATTATACTCCGAGGACCGATGCCAAGGATATGGAAGAGGCACACGGATTCTATGTCGATACGGTGAGGGGATTTGTTGAAAGAAACCGCACAGTTGGAATGCCTTATAGCGTTTCAATAGAAGCCACCGCACTTAACAAATACAATATAGAAGCAGGTATAGGAGTTCATATTCTTGAGACGCCGAACGGCGACCCTGACATTATGATGCCGAGCATTCGCGGGGCTGTAAAAAATTTAGGGAAGAGCGATTTCTGGGGCACTCTTATTTCGCATGAGTGGTACGGCGGAATGCGCCATAACGATATGCAAAAGCGAAAGAGACTTGATCTTCTTGCTAAATTTGCATACATATCCGGAGCGGGGCTTATTTCACTTGAGAGCGGTGACAGCGGTATCAGCTCTTACGGTCAGACTCACAGCTATGACAGCGAGATATGCGACGATTACAGAAAAATGCTTTCGGGAATTAAAGAGTATATAGATGCCGATTCACGTCCAAAGGGTGGCCCGAAGGTGACGTTTGGTATCCTTTCCGGACTTCATGACGGCTGGACAGGTTTTTGTCAAAGCTCGCTTTGGAATCAGTTTGGAAGAGAGGAATTCGGCCATTCGGATGCCGAGGCTTCGTGGCGGATACTCTCGGACATAGGCAGAAAGCGTAAATGGAGCGATATTGCCAATTACGGTGATAATGACCTCTCGGCGTACCCTGCTTGGGGCACGTATGATATCGTACCGGTCGAGGCGGATATTGATAAAATGTCTAAATATGATTATCTTGTATTTCTCGGCTGGAATACGATGAACGATGAGCTTATGGATAACCTGACGGAATACGCAAGGCGCGGTGGAAAGCTCCTATTGTCCGGAGCTCATCTCAATTATAGCACAGTACGCGGCGGTGAGTTCATTCCCCCTCCGGAGGATAAACTCTCGGCACTATGCGGATGCCGATACAAAGGAAATCTTTTGCGTACGAACTACGGTACAAAGTTTTACTGTGACTCGCTGGAAAAAATGCATCTTTATCCAGGTACAAACGATTTCATCTGCGATCCCATTTATAGCGCCGGGTATACCACGTATATGGATGCAGAGCTTTGTGGCGGACGCGCACTTGGATATACCTCTGGCGCATTTATCAACGTCCACACGGGAAATGCCTCGGTAATTGAAAACCGTGTCGGTGACGGTCTGGTGACTCTTGTTACTAGCACCGATTATCCCGGAAACACCGCAATATCTCCGCTTTACAGTGCGATCCTGCGAGAATTCATTTCCGCGAGTGCGCGAGGGTGTAAAATCAAAGTAATAGGAAGCGACAAGCTGCGATTTACCGTCTACGAGGGTAATAAAATATATCTTCTTAATACCGACTGTGATCTTCCTATCACGGTCAAGATAATAAACGAAGGGGAGGAGCAGCGCTTGACTCTTGATTCGCTCGAATTAAAGTCTGTGCAGTTATGAAAAAGCTATGAAGGCAAATGAATATATGAACGAGGTTGCCGTATACGGGAAAGACGTAGAATCCATATCGGCTGCCGATGGTGTTAAGCGCCGTATACTTGCGTACACTGATGAGCTTATGTGCGTGGAAAACGTATTTGATACCGGTGCTGTCGGCGCCATTCATACCCATCCACACACGCAGCTGACCTACGTCGTTTCGGGTAAATTCAGATTTACCGTAGGGGAGGATATCTACGAGGTTAAGGCGGGTGATACGCTTTTGAAGAGAGACGGTGTTGTACATGGTTGCACGGCTCTTGAGGGCGGCATTCTCCTGGATATCTTCACGCCCATGCGCGACGACTTCATAAAGTAAATAGTTGTTATCAAATATAGGATCAGAGCAGGAGAGCAGAGGATATGAGAGAAAAGTATATCGAGCTGATGGAGAAAACACTATCGGCTTATTCGGAAGACCATATAACCAGGTATTTTGGCGACGTCAAGAAGGGCGGACTCAAAGAACATGGGTTTCCTCGTCTTGCATCCGATATCGGCATACTCATAGCGCACGGCAGGCGTCACGATCTTCTTCCCATCTTTCTTGATATGATGGAGTTTTGCTGCAAGAGTATTCCTGTTGTGAATGCGGCAAATGATTTTTCCGTGCGTGAGGTAGTCGGCTGTATATGCGAGATCGAGGAGAGCGGTGTTGTGGATCCTGAAAGGATAGCACGTTGGAAGGGCTATCTATCCACTATCGATCCTTACACCTGCTATGACATTTTCACCAGGTTTCACGAAAAGAACTGGGCGATCTTCACCTGCGTAAGTGAGTTGTTCAGACAGAATATGGGGCTGTGCAGAGCCGAGGAGTTCATTGATACACAGCTCGCCTCTCAGTTTCAGTGGATCGACGAGAATGGTATGTATATGGATAACTCCGGCAACGTGCATCATCATATGAATTACGATCTGGTGCCGCGAGGACTATTCGTAATGCTTCTTAATGCAGGCTATCGGGGAAAGTATTATAAGAAGATTGACGACATACTCAGACGTGCGGCGCTTCTTACCTTAAAGATGCAATCTCCTAACGGTGAGATAGCATTCGGAGGTAGAAGCAATCAGTTCCTGTATAATGAAGAGTGGATGATCGTAATATACGAGTATGAGGCTCGCAGATATGTTCGCGAGGGGAATTTCGAGCTTTCGGGCGTATTTAAGGCGGCAGCAAAAAGAGCGCTGGACGTAACTGAACATTGGCTCTCTCTTTATCCAATACGTCATATAAAGAACCGTTTTCCCACCGAGACGAAATTTGGGTGCGAGGATTACGCATACTTTGACAAATATATGATTACCGTTGCATCCAATTTGCACGATGCATACCTTGTTTGCGATGATTCAATTCCAACACCCGAGATAAAGGATCACACGCCCCAGATCTTTATGACCAGCGAGCATTTTCATAAGCTATTCGTAAAGGCGGCGGGATACGGAATCGAGTTCGATTTTAACGCTGATCCGCACTACGATGCGAGCGGTCTTGGAAGAATACAAAAAGAGGGGGCGCCTTCAACAGCCTGCATGGCAGTTCCTTGTCCTAAAGATCCGATTTTTACCGTTGATTTAGAAAAGCCGATTGCGCTGTCGTTTGCCCCGGGTATTATGTGCGACGGAGAGTGGAAATTCGCGACTGATCCCGACGTAGGATACAAGCTTGTAGATAGCTTCAAGACCGACAGCACCGCGAAGGTAAACGTGCTATGCCGGTTTGACAAGGAGTGCGTTTCGACAAGTTACACAGTTGGTGCAGATGGCATAAGCATAGAGGTTTCCGGCTCGGAGAAGATCGCGTATATGCTACCGGCATTTTATTTTGACGGTGAGGCGTACACGGACATAATCCACGATGGGTGCGTGCTAAGCGTGTCGTACAAGGGCTGGGTGTGTCGATATACGTCGAGCGCGCCAATCATCGGTACAGAAAAGGTCGGTGCAAACCGTAACGGACACTATAAGCAGTTTATCACCTCGGATAACGAAAGCGTAAGTATTCATATAGAAATATTTAAGAGTAGCAACTGACTATATTTGCGAATAAGAGTTGGACACATCATTTGGAAAAAATCCGCGTGATGTGTCCAATTTATTTTTATACATAAAGGAGGGGTTTACAATGATAAAATTGAAATTGACAGCAACACAATAGCAAGGTCTTAACTCCTTTAGGTGCTTAGGTGAATTGTACCATTACTCAGTATTGAAAATATGCTCGTTTTGTGATATAATGAGCTTATCAATAAACAAGGGGTGACAAATATGTTTTCAAGCAACATAAAAAACTCTGCAGAGAATATATTTCAGCAAAATTTGAGTTATGACACCATTGTAGTTGGTGGAGGACCTTCAGGTGCCGTCGCAGCTATCGCGGCTGCTCGCCAAGGCGCAAAAACGCTTCTTGTGGAGCAATATGGATTTTTGGGTGGCATGCTGACCGCAGGAGGAGTAGGACCTATGATGACCTTCCATGCAGGTGCAACACAGGTAGTTCGTGGAATAGCGGAAGAGATCATCTTACGCTTGAAGGAGATGTCGCTTTCCCCGGGACATATGGATGACTTCGTAGGATATACCTCCAGTGTAACCCCATTTGATCCTGAGGGAATGAAGTACATTCTGGAGACTATGGCGCTGGAGGCAGGGGTTCAGCTCCTATATCACACTGTCTTTACAGGTTGCTCAGTGGAAAACGGAGCTATCAAAAAAATAACGCTCTATACCAACGGCGGATTCCTTGATGTAGAGGCTAAGGTGTTTATCGACTGTACGGCAGATGCAGATCTGTCCGCATATGCAGGAGTTCCTACCACCTATGGGCGCGAATCCGATAATCTAGCACAGCCGATGACGCTCAACATAAGGGTC
>JAFVYL010000031.1 GCA_017508665.1 Clostridia bacterium
GATGCAATGTTTATCGAATAATCTTTTATAACCGAGCTTGTCGCTCAGACTCATTCACTAAAGGAAAATTACTGATGGATTTTGCTTGTCCTAAATGCAAGGGTAAAATTATCCTTGACGGAAATACAAAAAAATGCTATAACGGTCACTCCTACGATCGGGCAAAGGCAGGGTACTACAATTTGCTTTTGGGCGTTGGCGGCGGTACTCACGGAGACAATGCTGAGATGGTAGAGGCGCGGCGTACGTTTCTCTCACGCGGTCATTACGAGCCTCTTGCGGACAGGCTTTCGGAGCTTGTTGCTTCTCTTACGCCGAAGAACGGTTGCGTGCTTGACGCGGGCTGCGGAGAAGGATATTATACCGATAAGATCGAGCGTGCGCTCAAGGAGCGAAGCTCTGTCAGCAACGTGCTTGCATTCGACATTTCACGCGATGCCGTAAAAAATGCGGTAAAGCGCAACCGTAATATATCGTATGCGGTCGCTACTGCATATGATATGCCGCTTTCCGACTCCTCGGTGGACGTTGTATTTAATGCGTTTTCACCTCTGGCGATCGATGAGGTTCGCCGAGTTCTTCGCACGGGTGGCAGCTTTGTTATGGTTTATCCCGGCAGAGAGCATCTTTTCGGACTTAAATCGGTTATATATAAAACTCCGTATAAAAACGAGCCTCAAGACACCTCGTTATCCGGATTTAATCTTGTATCTCACGATATTCTTTCCTATGAAATCAAGCTGTGTACTAAGGAAGATATCCACTCGCTCTTTATGATGACACCTTACGCTTACAGAACCTCTCGAGATGACAGAGAAAGAGTGTTATCCTTGTCCGAGGTATCCACAGAGGTGGAATTCGTGATAGACGTGTATGAAAAAATATAGGAGGTAACCCTTTGGACGTTACACATGGAAAATATCTCGGTGTCGACTACGGTGACAAGCGCACCGGTCTTGCCGAGTGCGATATATCCGGACTTATTGCCGGAGGTATAGGAACAATATCCGAGGGCGGTATGAGAAAGACCGCTGTTAAGGTTGCTGAGGAGGCCGAAAAACGCTCCTGCAAGAAGATAATTATCGGACTTCCCAAGAATATGGACGGCTCTGAGGGGCCTCGCGCCGACGTCATCAAGGCGTTTGGAGCACTGCTTGCAGAGATTACCGATATTCCTATCGATTACTACGATGAGAGAATGACAACGATGGTCGCCTACCGTTTTCTCGGTGAGACCGGTACTTACGGCAAAAAGCGTAAGGATACCGTTGACACCCTCTCTGCACAGATCATTCTTCAGAATTATATCGATCGCGAAAGGGCGATCAAAAAATAATTTTTATTTTCCGCATTCTGTTACGGATATGGAGGTAAAACATGGAAACCAAAACAAAAACATCTGCGCGTGTGTGCGCTTTTCTCCATAAGAAAGGCGTCTCACTCTCACCCAAGACATATTTTGTCGATGCTATGGGAGCTATGGCTCTCGGCCTTTTTGCATCACTTCTTATGGGCACGATATTTGACACGGTTGCCGACTTTATACCAAACGGCAACGTGTTTGATGAATTCTTCGTTCTCTTATCAACCGCAGGCGGTGCTACGGGTGCCGTGATAGGTATTGCCGTGGCGTATACTCTCAACGCCCCGATGCTTGTTATGCTTTCATCAGGAGTCGTTGGAATGTGGGGCAATAATTTTGCCACTTACTTGCTTGTGGACGGAATAGAGAAGTCGGTTACTGCAGGACCTGCCGGCGCTTTCCTTTGCGTGCTCGTTGCCTGCGAGGTTGGAAAGCTGGTGTCAAAATCTACAAAAGTCGACATACTCGTTACTCCCGCAACAACTCTCGGTATCGGAGCTTTGGTGGCCATGCTTCTTTGCCCCGTTATTGGTTGGGGAATGTACTGGTTAGGTCATTTTATCAACTATGCTACTACGATAATGCCATTGCTTATGGGTATAATAATTTCGGTTGTCGTAGGCGTTATTTTAACGTTGCCGATCTCATCCGCCGCAGTTTGCGCTATGATAGGCATATCCGGACTTGCAGGAGGTGCGGCGGTCGCAGGCTGCTGTGCTCAGATGGTCGGCTTTGCGGTTGCATCATTCCGCGAGAATAAGTGGGGCGGCGTAGTTGCGCAGGGCATCGGTACGTCAATGCTCCAGATGGGCAACATTGTTAAGAAGCCGATAATCTGGCTGCCCGCTACCTTAGCTGCTGCAATCACAGGACCTGTGTCGACCTGCCTCTTTAAGCTCGAGTGTACGGGCGTGTCCGCAGGTATGGGCACGTGCGGAGTTGTAGGTCCTATCGGAGTGTTCACCGATATGGGCTTTACACCTACGTCTGTTTTCGGTGTTATCACCGTATGTATAGTTCTTCCCGCTGTTCTTTCTCTTGTATTTTCCGAGGTAATGAGGAAGCTTGGATGGATAGCGGATGGAGATATGAAGCTTGACCTTTGATAAAGGAGAAATAAAATGTCTGATATGAATTACACACTTCTTTGCGATTTTTACGAGCTCACGATGGCAAACGGTTATTTTGAGCTTGGTAAGGCTGATGAGATTTCCTACTTTGACGTGTTCTACAGAAAGGTTCCCGACGGCGGTGGATTTGCTATTGCCGCAGGACTTGAGCAGGTTATCGATTACATCAAAAAGCTGAAATTTACCGATGAGGATATAGCCTTCCTAAGATCGAAAAATCTTTTCTCAGAGGGATTCCTCGAATATCTTCGCGGTTTCCGATTCACAGGCGATATATATGCAGTTCCCGAGGGAACTCCGATTTTCCCGGGTGAGCCTATTATGACGGTTCGCGCACCTTCGGTTGAGGCGCAGTTTATAGAGACATACATACTTCTTTGCTTGAACCATCAGTCGCTTATAGCTACAAAGGCAAACCGTATAGTAAGAGCGGCTCAGGGCAGATCTGTAATGGAGTTTGGCTCAAGACGAGCTCAGGGAAGCGACGGCGCAATACTTGGCGCGAGGGCTGCTTACATCGGAGGATGTTCATCTACGGCTTGTACTATTTCCGATAAAATATTCGGTATTCCGGCAGTAGGTACTATGGCTCACTCGTGGGTACAGATGTTCGATACGGAGTACGAGGCGTTTGAATCATACTGCAAGAAATATCCCAACAACGCGACACTTCTTGTTGATACCTACGACGTTCTGAAGAGCGGTGTGCCGAATGCTATAAAGGCGTTTGATAAGGTTCTTAAGCCTCTTGGAATCAAAAAGTGCGGTATACGTCTTGATTCCGGAGACATAACCTACCTCTCAAAGAAAGCGAGAAAAATGCTTGACGAGGCGGGATACACCGAGTGTAAGATAGTGGTATCCAACTCCCTTGACGAGGTGCTTATCCGCGATCTTATGCTTCAGGGGGCGAGAATTGACCTATTCGGTGTCGGCGAAAGACTTATAACAGCTAAGTCAAATCCTGTATTCGGCGGTGTATATAAGCTTGTAGCAGTTGAAAAGAACGGTAGTATTATTCCTAAGATCAAGATCTCGGAGAACCCCGAGAAAATAACCAATCCTCATTTCAAGAAGGTTTACAGAATATTTGACAACGAAACCGGTACTGCTATAGCCGATCAGCTTTGCGTATATGATGAGACTATCGATGAGAGCTCTCCTCTTGAGCTTTTCGACCCCGTTCAGGTATGGAAAACCAAAACCGTGACAAACTTTACGGCAAAGGAGCTTCTCGTTCCCATATTCAAGAATGGCGAGTGCGTTTACAAATCTCCCTCGATCCATGAGATCAGAGATTACTGCAAAGCACAGATCATGACTCTTTGGGATGAGGTTAAGAGATTTGAGAATCCTCATAGATATTACGTTGACCTTTCCCGTAAGCTTTGGGATATCAAGCAGGAGCTTCTCATGAACAGAGGAAAAAATAATGTCGGCAAATAATTCTAACGATAAAAAAAGAGTTCTAATAATTCACACGGGCGGCACTATCGGTATGAAAAAGACCGAAAATGGCTACACCCCCGCTCCGGGTTATCTCTCGGATGAGCTCCGGACTATCCCGGATCTTAACAGGGCTGATTTTCCTCTGTGGGATCTTTACGAGATGTCGCCTCTTCTTGACTCATCAAACGTAAGCGTTGATGAGTGGAATGCCATAGGCAAGGTGATTTATGAGAATTACAGCGAGTATTCGGGCTTTGTTATTCTGCACGGAACGGATACTATGTCATATACCGCATCGGCGCTGTCTTTTATGCTTGAGGGACTTGATAAGCCCGTCATACTCACGGGATCGCAGATACCGTTATCCGAGCTGCGCTCAGACGGACGCGACAATCTTATCACCTCAATTATGATAGCGAGCGAGGGGGTGGCAAGAGAGGTTTGTCTTTACTTCAGCGCCAGACTCCTTCGCGGAAACAGATCAATGAAAATGAGCGCAGACGGACTTGTCGCATTCGATTCTCCCGGTTATCCTCATCTTGCAGAGGCCGGGATAAACGTAAAATACAATTATGCTGCCATACTCGGCAGACTAGAGGGAAAAATCTCCTATCATCCGTTTGCTAAGGTGCCGATAGGCGTACTCAAGGTCTTTCCCGGCATACAGTTCGGTCTTTTTGAGGATATAATGACAGAGAAGCTCTCCGGTATAGTTCTTGAGACCTTTGGAGCAGGTAATATACCAATGGGTAACGGAGCGCTTTTGCCTATAATCAAGAAAGCGTTTGCCGCAGGCGCTGTTATTACAGTATGCTCGCAGTGTCCGAGCGGTACTGTGGCTCTCGGTGCTTATGAAACATCCTCCCAGCTTAAAAGTGCAGGAGCTGTCAGCGGCAGAGATATGACGACGGAGGCCGCGGTAGCAAAGCTATACTATCTTTTCAGCCTTGGCATTACAGATGCTGAGATAAAATGCTTGATGGAAAAGAGTATAGCAGGCGAGCTGACGGAATAAGAAGGACACCCGTGTCATAAATTCATAGTATCGGGCATCTTCCCGACGTAAAAGGAGATACTATGAAAAAGACGGCTGTACTTTTGCTGATTTCTTTCGCTTTATTGCTCACCTCATGTTCAGAAAACGTGTGTGCTGCGGACGCTATAGACGAGTTTTGCAGAGAGTACCCTATAGATTCCCTGATATATTCGTCTCTCTCCGGTAGCGGAGAGGCGGGATACATAGATGGTGAAATGCTACGCGCGCTTTATGACATAGATGAGCACCCTGTACGCGAATATGCTCTCGTTTTATACGGTAAGGTCGACACCGTGCGAGAGGTCGGAGTGTTTATAACGAAAAACGGAGAGGACGAGATCGTTCTCACCGAGCTGATCTCCAAGAGACTCGCTTTCCTCGGATCGTTTGCTGACGGAGAAGGATTCATCAGGAGGTACAGAGGAGTAATAGTGTACGGCTTTGTCGACAACTCCGATCGGGCGCAGGAAGTGTTCGATAGGATAATATAAAAACATAAGGCGGAATGATCCGCTTTGGAAAAGGAAAAATATGGACTTTATGAATTCTTTCGAGGAGAGATCCTCATATCCCGAGGTAATACTTTGCAAATTCGGCGAGGTAATACTTAAAGGAAACAACAGACAGAACTTTGAATCCGGACTCGTCAAGGAGCTCAGACGCCGTGCGTCACCCTTCGGTAATTTCAAGATATATTTCAAGCAGAGCACCATTTACGTTGAGCCGCAGAACGATTTTTGCGATATGGACGGAATGTACGCGGCCGCAAAAAAGGTATTTGGCATAGTTGCGGTAAACCGCGCGGCAGTCTGCGATAAGAACATGGATGCCATCAAGGAGTGCGCCGCGAAGTATCTTCCTTTAAAGCTTGCGGGCAAGAGGACCTTTAAGGTCGATGCGAGACGTTCGGATAAAAAGTTTCCTCTCACATCCCCCGAAATATCGAGAGATATCGGCGGTGTAATACTCTCAACCGTGAGAGGCATAAAGGTTGACGTAAAAAATCCCGATGTTACCGTAACGGTTGAGGTGCGTGACGACTTCGCATATATCAGGGCCGGTCAGGAGCCCGGTGCGGGCGGACTTCCGCTTCGTTCCGCTGGACGCGGACTTCTTCTTCTCTCCGGAGGTATAGATTCTCCCGTTGCCGGATGTATGATGGCAAAGAGAGGTATGGAGATAGAGGCTCTGCACTTTGAGTCGTTCCCTTATACGTCTGAAAGAGCGAGAGAGAAGGTTTTGCAGTTGGCGCAGGAAATGTGCGAGTTCTGCGCAAGAATTCACGTTCACGTTATATCCCTTACTCATATTCAGGAGGAACTCAGGGACAAGTGCGAGGAGGATTACTTCACTATTCTTCTCCGTATATTCATGATGAGACTTGCCGAAAGATGTGCGCTTGAATACAAGTGCGGCGCGCTCATTACGGGCGAGAGTCTCGGTCAGGTTGCTTCGCAGACACTTGCGGCTATCGGTGTTACCGACAGCGTAGTTAATATCCCTGTGTTCCGTCCCTGTATAGGACTTGATAAAAACGAGATAATAAACTATGCAAGACATTACGGTACGTTTGATACATCAATTCTTCCTTTCGAGGATTGCTGTACCGTATTTACTCCCAAGCATCCCAAGACTCAGCCTAAGATCGAGCTCGTTATGAAGGAGCTTGAGAAGGTTGATTTTGATGGTTTGCTTGAAGAAGCATACGCTTCAATGTATACTGAAACTAAAAAGGTGTTTGAAAATTACAAGTGACAATAACTTGGTTTTTGCGCACTTAACATAACATATTCCGGCTTATTTGTATGGAGGATGTGAAAAAATGCTTTTCTTTTACGTAAGACATGGCGATCCTATATACAGCCCCGATTCGCTTACACCGTTTGGACACAGGCAGGCTGAGGCGGTCGGCCGTATGCTCTCTCATTACAAGATAGACGCAATATATGCGTCAACGTCCGAAAGAGCTAAAATGACTGCCGCTCCCCTTGCCGAGATACTGAAAAAGGACGTTACGCTCTTGGATTTTGCCAACGAGGGACATGCTTGGCAAGGGCTGACGTGCTACTCCGAGGCACTCGGCACAAACACATGGCTTTTCAATGCACCTGAGATGAAGGCACTTTTCCATGAGCCGGATTTTATGGCTCTTGGCGAGCGGTGGTACGAGCATCCCACTCTTAAGCCAGCGAGCTTCAGAGACAAGGATTACAAGGCTGCCATCGACCGTATACAAAATGGAAGCGACGAGCTTTTCGAGTCGCTCGGATACAAGAGAGTCGGCATCGGAAAATATAAGGTGATCGAGGGGAATAACAGACGTGTGGCTATGTTTGCCCACCAGGGATTCGGTCTTGCCTTTCTCTCCGCTATAGTCGGCATTCCTTACCCTGTATTCGGCACTCACTTCGACATATGCACGACGGGTGTTACTGTTATTGAATTCAACGATATCAACGGATATGCGTATCCGAGAATCCTTGAGCTTTCATCTGTAGGTCATCTTTATAAAGAAAGCCTCCCCACAAGATTCAGCTAAGTTATATTTATCAAATATTTTGTATTGACAACTACGGATATTTGTGCTAAAATAGTTCTGTCCTCACGGAGGAGTAGCATTTTTCGGACATTTCAGAGAAAGGGCGGGTGGTGAAAGCCCCTATGTCGGACTGTGTGAAGGTAGCCGTGTTGTAACCGCGAAGAACGGATATATCCTATTAGACCGCGGCGTCGCCTTGCGTTAAGAGGAAAAGAGGAAGCACTATTACAGTGCTTTGAATTTGGGTGGTACCGCGATTTATTCGCCCCAAGATGCGCTTTTGCGTGTCTTGGGGCTTTTTGTTTTAAGGCGCGGATAAGCTTATGCTGATTAATAAACCGAAAGGATAAAATACAATGAGAAAAGAACTCGCAAAGAATTACAACCCCTCCGAGTTTGAGGACAGACTCTACTCAGAGTGGTGTGAGAAGGGGTATTTTAAGCCCGATCCCGACACAAAGAAAAAGCCTTTTTCCATAGTTATCCCTCCGCCTAACGTAACGGGACAGCTCCATATGGGACATGCGCTTGACGAGACACTCCAGGATATACTTGTAAGAACCAAGCGTATGCAGGGCTATTCTACACTTTGGGTACCCGGCACAGACCACGCCGGTATTGCTACTCAGATCAAGGTTGAGGAAAGACTCCGTGTTGATGAGGGTCTCTCCAGATATGATCTCGGACGTGATAAGTTCCTTGAGAGAGTATGGGATTGGAAGGATTCATACGAGGCAAGAATCACCGGTCAGCTCAAGAAGCTTGGCGCATCCTGTGATTGGTCCCGTCAGAGATTCACAATGGACGAGGGTTGCTCAAGAGCAGTACGTGAGGTATTTGTTAACCTTTACGATAAGGGACTTATCTACCGCGGACACAGAATTATCAACTGGTGTCCGAGATGTCTTACCGCTCTTTCCGATGCAGAGGTTGAATATAAGGATCAGCCCGGTAACTTCTGGCACATCAAGTATCCGATAAAGGGCGAGGATGCGTTCGTAGAGATAGCAACCACACGTCCCGAGACTATGTTCGGTGATACCGCCGTTGCTGTCAATCCCGAGGATGAGAACACCAAGCATCTTATCGGCAAGACTCTTATTCTTCCTATAGTCGGAAGAGAGATCCCCGTTATTGCGGACGATTACGTTGAGATCGGATTCGGTACAGGCTGTGTTAAAATCACCCCCGCGCACGATCCCAACGACTTCCTTGTAGGTCAAAGACATAGCCTTGAGCAGATCAAGGTTATGAATGACGATGCTACTATGAATTCATACGCAGGCAAGTATGAGGGTATGGACAGATACGCTTGCCGTAAGGCGCTCGTTGCCGATCTTGAGGCTGATGGCTTCCTTGTTAAGACCGAGCCCCATGCTCACAACGTAGGCACGTGTTACCGCTGCGGAACTACTGTCGAGCCCCTTACCTCGGATCAGTGGTTCGTTAAGATGAAGCCTCTTGCAGCTCCCGCGATCGAGGCTGTAGAGAACGGATCTATCAAGTTCGTTCCCGAGAGATTCTCTAAGAATTATTTCAACTGGATGAATAACATACTTGACTGGTGCA
The DNA here is from genome assembly GCA_017508665.1 of Clostridia bacterium. Taxonomy (GTDB): domain Bacteria; phylum Bacillota; class Clostridia; order Oscillospirales; family CAG-272; genus UBA1740. Next base: position 9,087 of record JAFVYL010000031.1, read on the forward strand.
TATCCCGTCAGCTTTGGTGGGGACATAGAATTCCTGCCTTCTACTGTGACGAGTGCGGTCATATGGAAGTCTCCAAGACCGATATAGATACTTGTCCCAAGTGCGGCGGCAAGGTAAGACAGGAAGAGGACGTGCTTGATACGTGGTTCTCCTCTGCGCTTTGGCCCTTCTCGACTCTCGGCTGGCCCGACGAGACCGAGGACCTTAAGAGATATTATCCCACTTCCGCTCTCGTTACCGGCTACGATATTATCACCTTCTGGGTATCCAGAATGATCTTCTCCGGTCTTGAGCACATGGGTGAAAAGCCGTTTAGCACCGTGTTTATCCACGGCCTTGTAAGAGATGCGCAGGGCAGAAAAATGTCCAAATCGCTCGGTAACGGTATAGATCCTCTCGAAATCATTGAAAAGTACGGCGCGGACGCGCTCAGATTCGCACTTGCTACCGGTAATGCACCCGGTAACGATATGAGATTCTCAGATGAGAAGATCGAGGCGGCAAGAAACTTTGCAAATAAGCTTTGGAATGCATCGCGTTTCGTACTTATGAACCTCAAGGGAGACGACGAGACTCTTCTTACCGAGCCTAAGGCTGAGGATCTTAAGATTGAGGACAAGTGGATACTCTCCCGCCTCAATGAGCTCATCAAGACAGTAAATACAAACATGGATAACTATGAGCTTGGTATAGCTCTCGCTGAGATATACTCATTCACTTGGGATCTCTTCTGCGACTGGTATATCGAGATGGTCAAGAGCCGCTTCTTCGAGGGCGGAGAGAGTGCGCTTACAGCGGAGAGAGTGCTCGTTAAGGTTCTCACCGCGATACTCAAGCTTCTCCATCCCTTCATGCCCTTCATTACCGAAGAAATATATCAGGCTATTCCTCACATATGTGAGAGCATAGTGATCGAAACATATCCCGAATATGATGCAACTCTCAACTATAAGGAAGATGAGGGCCATATCGACAGAATTATAACTGCTATCACCGCTATCAGAGCTCGCCGTCAGGAGATGAACGTTCCTCCGTCTAAGAAGGCAAAGCTCTACGTTGTAACCAAGTACGAATCCACCTTCAGATCTGCTGAGAAGATCATTGAGAAGCTCGCATCCGCATCTGAGGTTATTCTCACAGATTCCTACGATTCTGATGATGCGGTAATGATAGCTACCGATTCCGGATCTCTTTATATCCCGCTTTCAGAGGTTATCGACTTTGAAAAGGAAAAGGCGCGTCTTAATGCCGAGATGAAGAAGAACGATGCAGAGATTGAAAGACTTGAGAAGAAGCTTTCCAACGAGGGATTTGTAGCCAAGGCTCCCGCTCAGGTTATCGAGGGTGAAAGAGCAAAACTTGCAAAGTATCTCGAGACAAGAGATTCTCTTGCTGCAGCTCTTGCAAAGCTCGGTTAATTTAAATTTGTAAAAATAGGTTTGCAAAAATGACTGATTTTGTTAAAGATCCTCTTGACGAGGAAGAAAACAAAGTTTTATACAGAGGCTTCTATTCGGACGGTGAAATGCGCATCGTCCGAGTAGAGGAGGGAATAGTAGAAATCGCTGAAAATGCCTTCCGAGACTGCGAGACTCTCGAGGAGGTGTATCTCCCTAAATCTCTTGAGAAGATATCTGCCTGCGCATTTGCGGGATGCAAAAATCTTAAGAGGGTCTATATGGAGTACGGACTTGTCGAGATAGGTGACGAGGCTTTTTCAGGATGCTCATCCATCTATGACGTAAATATTCCGGATACTGTCAAGCGAATAGGCGAGGGAGCATTCGAGGGCTGTGCGGCTCTCGGCAAGATTAAGCTCTCCGAGTCCGTGTATATGATAGGAGCGGGCGCGTTTGCTTATTGCTTCAATCTGCGCGACATTACCATTCCGGATTCCTGCGTTCTCGTTGAATTCAACTGCTTCTATTCCTGCTTCTCACTTGAAGCTGTAAAGCTCTCCGATAATATGGCGCTTATAGATGACTCGACCTTTGAGGGGTGCAGATCTCTTTCGGTTGTAGATATGCCGGTCAAGCTCAAGAAAATAGGCCGCCGTGCATTTGCCGGTTGCTCCTCTCTTCGCTCGCTTATCCTCCCCGTAGGCACGTCCTATATCGGACTTGATGCATTCTTCGGTTGCTCATCTCTTTCACGAATAGCTATACCTAAAAGGCTTATGGAATTCGAGGATCTTGAGCTCTTTTCCGGCTGTGACAGTCTTGCCGAGATATCATTCGGCGGTAGTGAAGCGATGTTTGATAACTTGACACGCGGTGTGCCTATTTCCGTACAGAGAAGCGATCTTACTCGCATTACACCCAAAATAATTTTTATGGATTTGAACGATGAAATATAAATGTCTTGTACTTGACCACGATGATACCGTGGTTGCCAGCTCCGAGGCGATACACTATCCCTCGTTTATCGAATATCTTAAGGATTACCGCCCCGAGCTTGTAAAAAACTACACCTTTGAGAGCTTCATAATCAAAAACTTTGATCCGGGTATAATCTCCCTCCTTGCCGATGAGGTCGGACTTAACGAGGAGGAGATGAAGCACGAGGAACAGTATTGGCTTGATTTTGTCGAAACCAGATTCCCAAAGGCATACGACGGTATATCCGAGATAATCGCGGATTTTAAGGCTCGTGGCGGTATAGTTGCTGTAGCATCTCACTCGATGACGCATTATATAGTGCGCGATTACGAGCACAACGCCTTGCCTATGCCCGACGTTATTTACGGTTGGGATATTCCAAAGGAAAACAGAAAGCCGAGTCCTTGGTGCATACTTGATCTGTGCAGCAGATACAATCTTAAGCCGGAAGAAATACTCGTAGTTGACGATCTCAAGCCGGGATACGATATGGCACGCGGCGCCGGGGCGCACTTTGCTGCGGCAGGCTGGGCATATGACGTACCCGAGATTGCGGACTTTATGAGAAAAAACTGCGACTATTATCTCTCAAGTGTTAATGAGCTTCGCACTTTGCTTGACGAGTAAGAATCAAACAAAAAACCGCAAGAAGCACTACCCGTGTGTAGCTTCTTGCGGTTTTTCTATTAAAAGTATCTCATTTCGTCATCTTTTCTGGTTTGTCTGTCGGCATACGCGACAAAGCTTGAGCCGGTGAAGATCTTCATACCGTTCATCTCATCTCCGGTGAATGCGAGCTTGATTCTTGTTTTCTCCGGCGTGACGTAGCTTACAGCATTGGGCGAGGGGTTAAAGAGCAGTATCTTCTCGGTTGTCAGACCGCTCTTTTCATATTCTTCGGATAGCTTCATGGGTGGGAGCATAAATACTTTAGCTCCTACGGTAAATGCGTGCGCTACGTCCACCATAGCGGAGCGACCGAAAAAGCCTCGGTAAGCTACCCATTTAGATGCCATCTTGATATATCTGACAGAGTATTTCTCATCCGCAAAGTGAACGAGGGAGTGCCTGCTTCCTCCTGAATAAAGGCGTATGAGGTATACCGTGTCGAGTATTCTAACCGATATATCGGGCTTTTCCGACATGAATAGGTTAGGCAAGTAAGGGAAACGTAAGAATTTTATTTCGCCCGAATATTCCTTGACGAGCCTATATAATTTGACGATCATAGCACTCCTCTTATACGTCCAAACGCTCAGACGGATAAAGAGTATTAAGCCGATGATCAGAAGGATTACGTTGATTATATCTACCATACATCCTCCTTATATGTCCGATAGCCATGCCGCGCGCCATGATCTGACTGTCAGAGGTATTGCAAGTATTCTTCCTGCAAAGGAGAAGAGCGCGGCAATAAGTACGGCGGGGATGATCGATCCTATACCGCATTGTGTTTTGAGTGCATATCCGAGCCAGTTGGGAATGATAAGTCCGAAGTATCCCATAAGCTTGTAGGATATGAAATAAGACGGAATAACAATAACAGCCGGGATAAGAGCAGAGGTAATAGCATCCGTTGCAAGAAACTCGTCAAAATACAACTTAAGACCTTCCTTGATCGGATATTTACCGTCGGTAAGACCGATGAGCCGTTCATACTTTTTGTTTTCGAGCTTAAGCGAGATGAAGTGTATAAGGGATAACGTGAGGAACAGTCCGACTAGGGTCTGTATTCTCAAAAGTCTGTAATACTCCTCTTTCTCGAGAATTACGCTGTACACAGGAAAAATGCGCGGAAACAGGTGGTTGAGATACGTATACACCCACTCCACTGCTTCGCAGCAAAAGCCGAAAAGTAAGAGTCCAAACATATATACTATAAGAAAAACTCCTATAGGATTCAGATATCTGTGTCTGAGCTTCATCCGACTTCACCTCCTCTCGAATTCATTATACATAAATCCGCGCGGAATGTCAATACTGCCGTAATTCTCCATATATTTTAAAAAAAGTGTTGATTTATTTTTTGGGGTGTGGTAATATATAGGTTGAAAAGGGGTGATTGACATAATTAACTTGAAATTGATCCGTGAAAACGGCGACGTTAAGTTCAAGGCCTACGGAAATGAAATAGACGAGCATTTCCACGGTGAATACGAGCCCGGTGACAAGTTCAGAATTGAGCTTTGTGACGGCGTTTTCGTGAAGCTGAAGCTTGATCCCACACTCGCTGAATCTATCGTATATGTTCCCGACGGAACATTTGAATTTGCCGTTCCCTTTGATAGAGAGCGCAGAGCTTGCTATGCTCCCGGCGCATGGGACGGGGACGATCACAGAATCGTTGTATCCGAACCTACTGATGCCGAGATCTATGAGGAGCGCCTCATCTCACTCAACTCGCACGACAGACACAACGTACCGAAGTATTATCCTCATGCAGTAGCTAATTTTGTTACACGTGAAGAGCCGTGCTTCTTCGAGCGTAATGCGATCGACGGTGTCATCGACAACTCCAACCACGGTGACTTCCCCTATCATTCATGGGGTGGCGGTCTCAGAGAGGACCTTGAGTACGAGCTCCACTTTGGACAGGATGTTGAAGTGTCGAGCGTAGTTCTTTTCCTCCGCGCGGATTTCCCGCACGACACCTATTGGAAGGAATGTGACGTTGAATTCTCGGATGGAGAAAAGGTACATGCAAATCTTATCGGCACTGCCGACGGTCAGAAGGTAGACTTCGAGCCGAAAACAACTGAAATGGTAAAGCTAACCGGCTTCAAACAGCAGAGACTTGAGGATGGCTCACTGTCATTCGCAGCTCTCACACAGATTGAGGTTTACGGTAAATACATAAAAAAGGAGAATGAAGGAATGGAAGTCAGAGACGCTGCTAACGCTAAAGACGTCAAATATTACACTACAGACAGACTCAGAGAGGAATTCCATATAGCGAACCTCTTCACCAAGGACAATATCAGAATGGTTTACAGCCATATTGACAGAATTATCGTGATCGGTATGATGCCTGTATTCGCAGAGCTTAAGCTTGAGGCAGGCAAGGAGCTTGCTGCAGATTACTTCCTCGAGAGACGTGAGCTCGGCTGTATTAACATCGGCGGAAAGGGTATTATCACTATCGACGGTACAGAATACGAAATGAACCCCAGAGACGGTATCTACGTAGGTATGGGCAATAAGGTTCTTACATTCAAGAGCGTTGACCCTGAGAATCCCGCAAAGTTCTATATGACATCTTGTCCCGCACACACTCAGTATCCTATCGTCAAGATAGATATCACCAAGGCTCGTAAGGTTCCTTGCGGCTCTGTTGAGGATTGCAACAAGAGAGTTATCAATCAGTACATACACCCCGAGGTTATGAAGTCCTGCCAGCTTGCTATGGGTCTTACTCAGCTTGAGGTTGGCTCTAACTGGAACACTATGCCTTGCCATACCCACGATAGAAGAATGGAGGTTTACCTCTATCTTGATATGGACAGAAACGATGCTGTCTTCCATATGATGGGTGAGCCCAAGGAGACCAGACACATCATTATGCACAACGAGGAGGCAGTTATTTCTCCCTCTTGGTCCATTCACTCCGGTGTAGGTACCAGAAACTACTCGTTCATTTGGGCTATGTGCGGTGAAAATCAGGAATTCACCGATATGGACCATATCGAAACTAAGGAATTAAGATAATTTTAAATACAAGGAGAAAACCGAAATGGCAAACACACAGATATTCAATCTTGAAGGTAAGGTAGCACTTATTACCGGTGCTTCTTACGGTATCGGTTATGCAATCGCAAAGGGACTTGCAGCCGCCGGTGCAACCATCGTTTTCAACGATATTAAGCAGGAGTTCGTAGATAAGGGACTTGCTTCATACGAGGCAGACGGCATAAAGGCTCACGGTTACGTATGTGACGTTACCGATGAGGATGCCGTTAACGCAATGGTAGCTCAGATCGAGCGTGAAGTTGGCGTTATCGACATTCTTGTAAACAACGCAGGTATCATTAAGAGAATTCCTATGATCGAAATGAAGGCTTCCGAGTTCAGACAGGTTATTGACGTTGACCTCAATGCTCCCTTCATCGTATCCAAGGCTGTTATTCCTTCTATGATCAAGAAGGGCGCAGGAAAGATCATCAATATCTGCTCTATGATGAGTGAGTTCGGCCGTGAGACCGTTTCTGCTTATGCATCCGCAAAGGGTGGCCTTAAGATGCTTACCAGAAACATCGCATCCGAGTACGGTCAGTACAACATTCAGTGCAACGCTATCGGCCCCGGTTATATAGCTACTCCTCAGACTGCACCTCTCCGTGAGACTCAGCCCGATGGATCGAAGCACCCCTTCGACATTTTCATCACCGAGACCAAGACTCCCGCAGGCCGTTGGGGCAACCCCGAGGACCTTGCAGGACCTGCAGTATTCCTTTCCTCCTCTGCATCTGATTTTGTAAACGGTCAGATACTTTATGTAGATGGCGGTATCCAGGCATACTTCGGTAAGCAGCCCTGATTTTTTCGGATATTTCCCCCGTATTTTACCAAGCTCGTCGTAGATAGCTACGACTTCGGGTAAAAGTACGTGAAAACTATCTCGAAAAAACAAGTTTTTCCGGATATTTTCTCCGTATTCTACCAAACTCCGGGTAGTTTTCTATTGCTTACTCCTATGTGACGCAAGCTCGCATTGCGACCTTGGTGCTATGCACCTATACTCTTTTGACAAAGAGTCGTCACGGAGCAATCTTCGCGAGCGTCCTTGTAAGCGAGCTTACAGATACGCTTTCGCTTGATTATCCGGGCAGAAGTACGTGACAACTACCTCGAAAAAACGAGTTTTTCCGGGCATTTCCCCGGTACCCTATAAAGCTCGCTGTATATTGATACGGATTGGGGTAGAAATACGGTTAAAGGTATTCAAATCAAAATCTCGTCTCTTTGAGTGCGAGAATACTGCAAAGTAAATAGTTTGTAAAGAGGCTGAGTTTGTGCTCAGCCTCTTGAAACATAAAAATACAGATAACAATCTCAGATTGCTTAGACTTAAGGTGCATTATGAAAAATTATAAAGAAATACTTGGTGAAAATATTGAATGGGCAAGAGAGACTTTCAAAAAGGTTGATGAAAAGATGTCGCGTGTAACATTGCGCTCACGCGACAAGCTTGCTGACGGAGTTGATGAAAACGGAGTTCATATTTCAAAATCTCCAAAAGGATGGACAAGCGGTTTTTGGGGCGGATTAAATGTTTTGCTCTACAATCATACTAAGAACGAGGAATATCTCAAGACGGCCCTTCGCTCCGAGGAGTTGATGGATGAGGCTCTTATGGATTTCAAGGGACTTTATCACGACGTCGGATTTATGTGGCACATTCTTTCCGGTGCGCTTTACCGTCTTACCGGAGATGAGAAGTCGATGAACCGCAATCTTCATATGGCGGCCAACCTCTTCTCGCGTTTTGTAAGATATGAGGATGCTCCCGGCGGATTTATACGCGCATGGAACGGCTCCTGGCAGGGACTGACTGTTGACAATTTTTCGATAATTGACTGCCTTATGAATCTTCCTATCCTTTATTGGGCAAGTGATATTATCGGAGATGACAGATTTAAGAGAATCGCGATGGATCATGCAGATATGGCGCTTATCGATCATTTGCGTCCGGACGGTTCTGTGGTACATATTGCTGAGCATGACAGAGAGACCGGCGAGCTTGTCTGTACGCATGGCGGCCAGGGATATTGTGTAGGCTCTTCTTGGTCTCGCGGTCAGGCTTGGGGACTTTACGGCTTCACACTTTCTTATATTCACACAGGTCAGGTCAGATACCTTGAAGGAGCTAAGCAAATCGCAAACTACTTCATCGCCAACTGTTGTGACGATTGGCTGCCCCGTGTCGACTTCCGTGCCCCTTCTGAGCCCGTAATGTATGACACCACAGCCGGTCTTTGCGCCGCTTGCGGACTTATCGAGCTCGCAAAGGCTCTCCCCGAGAATGAGGGCGGTATGTATATGCACGCCGCTGTAAATATGCTTAAGGCAATAGAGAAAAACTTTGCTGATTATAATCCCGACCGTGACGATATGATTACACACGGTACGGTACTTTACCCGAACAAGCCCGATCAGGAGAGCGTAGTTCATATATCTATTATCTACGCTGATTATTTCTTCACAGAGGCGCTCTTAAAGCTCCTTGGAGACGAATTTTTACCTTGGTAAAAAACATATAAGAACTGGAGAGGACTGTTTATGAAACAGAATCCAATGGTATTAAGATATACCGCACCTGCACCGGTTATAGATGACTTTCTTGATCATTCAACGCCTGAGTGCGCGTGGGAGAGATATTCTCTGCCGCTTGGCAACGGATTTTTCGGTGCAAACGTGTTTGGCAGACTTGGAACAGAGCGCATACAAATAAGCGATCCTACTCTCGCCAACCCATACTACGTTCCGAAAACATTCAAAAGACGCAGAAGCTGCGCCTCAGGTGTCAATAATATGGCCGAGCTTTTATTTGATTTCGGACATGAGTGCGCTACCGATTATGAAAGAAGGCTCTCGCTTGATGAGTCTATACACACAGTCACTTATACATACGCAGGTGTTAAATATAATCGCGAGTGCTTTACATCGCATCCGGATCGTGTGCTTGCGATGCGCATTACAGCCTCTGTCGGAGGCTCAGTATCCTTCTCTGTGAAGAATGTTATACCATTCATTTGCGACTACAACCTCGACGAGGGTGATGGAATGGGAAAACACGGTGCTGTAACTCTTACAGATGACACCATATCCGCAAGCGGCAATATGGATTATTACGGAATCCTTTTTGAGAACAGGCTTCGTATTGTCACAGACGGGGGACGTGTCACGAAATGCGGTGATTCTCTCGTAGTGGAGGGAGCTGATTCGGCTACTGTGTTTTTCACGTGCGCGACGAATTACGAGCTCACACCACGCGTATTTCTTGAGCCTGATCATGAAAAGAAGTTGGCAGGAAATCCTGCTCCGCGTGAGCTTGTAGATTCGATTATTGCTACAGCGGTACAGAAGGGATACGACAAGCTCAGGGAGGGACATATCTCTGACTACCGCACTCTGTTCTCGAGAGTCACTCTGAATATCGGTGAGGATATACCGGATAAGACTACAGACGAGCTTGTCAACGGATACAGAGCAGGAGAGCGATCACCTTATCTTGAGGTGCTTCTTTACCACTTTGGCAGATATCTAATGATATCCGCATCCCGTACGCTTCTTCCTACGCACCTGCAGGGTATATGGAACGCGTTTTCAGATTCACCTTGGTCGTGCGGATATTGGCATAACATTAATCTCCAGATGAATTATTGGTCGGTTGGATCTGCGGGACTTTCCGAGCTGTTTCTGCCGTATATAAATTACGCTAAGGCGTATATGCCATTAGCTGAAAAAAATGCGGATACATACGTTGCCGAGTCCTATCCAGATAAGCTCTCGCCAAGCGGTGAGAACGGTTGGATAATAGGCACGGGTGCTTGGCCCTATCATATATCCGGATTTTCCTCGGGCAGTCACTCGGGACCCGGCACGGGAGCGTTTACTGCGCTTTTGTTCTGGGATTACTACGATTATACTCTTGATGAAGAGTTCCTGCGCGACTTCGGTTATCCGGCGCTGCGCTCTATGTCAGTTCTCTATGCTAAGGTTTTAAAAGAGGTCGATGGCGTGTATCTTGTTGAGCATTCCGCGTCTCCCGAAATTGAGCATAACGGCTATTATTATCACACCGTCGGATGTGCTTTCGACCAACAGATGGTGTATGAATGTTTCAGACGCACCGTGGACTCGGCGCACATTCTCGGCATCAGTGATCCGTTTATAGAGAAAATAGAGACTATGCTCCCGCATCTTGAACCTGTTCTTATAGGTGAGGATGGTCAGATAAAGGAGTTCCGCGAGGAGACAACGTATGCCTCAATAGGCGATCCTACCCACCGTCACATTTCTCATCTTGTCGGACTGTATCCCGGCACTATAATAAACGAGGATCACCCCGAATGGATAAAGGGCGCAAAGATCACTCTTGACCGTCGCGGTGACAGATCGCACTGTTGGGCAGTTGCGCACCGTATGCTCCTTTGGGCGCGTGTAGGCGACGGAAAAAGAGCTATGGATCTTTTGAAATCGCTTATGCAGAACAACGTCATGGATAACCTTTGGGACAGACATCCTCCTTTCCAGATTGACGGCAACTTTGGTTATACCGCCGGAATAGGTGAGATGCTTGTCGGAGGTGCAGACGGAGTTATAAGAATTCTTCCTGCTTTACCTCCGGAGTGGCAGACTGGTGAGTTTTCCGGTATTGTCGCAAGAGGAGGCATATCCTTCGACTGCAAGTGGCAGAACGGTAAAATAACATATCTTTCAGCAACCGCTAAAAAGGATGTAAAGGTGGAGATTCGTTTCTCTGCTCCTAAGGGACAATATTCAGATGCCCGTATTCCTCTTGTATTGAAAGCAGGAGAGCAGAGGACCATATATAAAGAATCAGAAGATACAGAGTGCAAAACCAGGCTCGAGCTTGCTCACCGTGAGTGGCATAGCAAGGTGGCAAAGCTTGTTTCTCCTCCGTACACAGGTACACCGGAAGAGCTTGAAGCCATCACCCCTCTTCTTGATCGGGCAAGGGATGATTTTCGATGTGAGTTTTTACGCGATAAGGATGAAGCTCTTGACTTCCTCTCAAGAAACCGTCTTGAGGTAGAGAACTTCTTCGGGGATCTGATGAACAAATATAACTCGAGAGAGGTTTACGATGTGCTTTACAATTATTATGCTCGTAATCACAGGAGCTGGCCAAAAGAGAAGATAGAAGAGATTCTAAAGGCCAAATGCGGCGTTGAGAAAATATAAGCATTAATAGCGCAAAAGTAAATAAAAGATAACAAAAAAGGCAATACTAAACCGCTTTTATGGGAATAGTATTGCCTTGATTTATTGTTGCGGATCAACCGAAGAAATGCTTCTCGATTGCTGCGCAGATATAGTGATATACGGGTAAGTGCAGCTCTTGCACCTTATAGGTTTCGGATTCGGGTACACGGATGGTGACGTCTGCGAGTCTGGCAAGCATGCCGCCGCCCACTCCTGTGAGAGCTATTACATCAAGTCCGAGTCCCTTTGCTACTCTTGCTGCCTCGACTACATTTTTAGAGTTACCCGAGGTGCTGATAGTTAAAAGCACGTCTCCGCTTTTACCGAGAGCGAGTACGCTCTGCGCGTAAATGAGGTTGGGTTCAACGTCATTTGAGAAAGCGGTGTTGAGTGCTGAAAAAGAGGTGATGGGAATAGCGGGAAGTGCACTCTGCAGCTTTTCGAGAGTATCTGAGCTTATGCTGTCACATTTGCCTTGCATTTCCGATTTCTGTTCGGACGAAAGAGGTCTTTTATTCATAAATCCCTTCATCAGCTCTCCTGCGATATGCTCACAGTCAGCGCAGCTTCCGCCGTTTCCACAGAGCAATAGTTTGCCGCCTCTTTCATAGCAATCGGTGAGAAGTGAAATTGCTTTTTCTATATCGCCTTTGCATACCTTGAGTGAAGGATATCTTTCTATAAGTTCGTTTAACATGTCTTACTCCTTTGTTATCAGCGCTGTCGCGAGAGCTGCATAATCGCCTATTTCTTCACCGAGCTCTGCAGGTACTATTGTGCAACAGCTCAAAGCTTCACAGAGTGCTTCTTTTTCTATTTCTTTTTGCGCTTCTTCCCACATAAGATGTCCGCTTCTTGCATACACGCCCCCTATTATAATGCGCTCGGGGTTCAATATGTCTAAGATTATGGACAGTCCGCGGCCGAGATATCTTCCCGAGGTGCGATAGACCTCTTTTGCCGTTTCATCTCCGCACTCTGCCGCTTCGGCTATTGTCTTTGCGCTTATTTCTCCGCTTTCACAGTATAGGGGAATGACGCCCTTTTGAATGGCATTTTGAGCCATATCTCTACCAAGTCTTGCGATACCTCCTCCGGAACAGAAGCCCTCAAACGATCCGTGCTTACCGAATCCTATAGGGCCGCTCTTATCGAGCCTCACATGACCTACTTCGCCGGCATTTCCGTTAGTGCCCTCGTAGAGCCTGCCGTTTAGCACCAGCCCCGCACCGAGTCCTGTGCCAAAGGTCAGGAATACTATGTTTTCACAGCCTCTTCCTGCGCCGAATTTCCACTCTGCCATTGCGCAGGCGTTTGCATCGTTTTGCAGGTGTGTCGGTGCGCCGAATCTTTCCTCGGTAAGGCGGACTATTTCTACCGCATTCCAGCCGGGAAGGTTAGGGGGACTCATAATAAGTCCTTTTTTTGAATCAAGAGGGCCACCGCAGGATATACCTATGGCATCAGGCCTTTTTGTTAGTATGCCGTCAGCCATATCAAATACACGGCAGAGCATTTCTTCGGCACTGATACAAAGATCTGTTTTGCAAACCGATTTTTTAAGCAGTGTTATTTTCTCTCTGTTCCATTCACCGGTTACGACGGCACACTTAGTACCTCCGATGTCAATTCCTAATATATACATATATGCCTCACAAAGAATATTTTTCAATCATTCTCTTATAGAATTCAAGAGAGATCGGTGGATATCCGCACAGATAATGGTTGATTCCGCGTGCACCATCAACCTCCCATTCGAATATGAGCATCCTTTTGTCCGAGTAGTAGATCGGGAGATTTGCAAGAAGAGACGTGCAGTTTATATCTACAGTAAAGTCCGCACCGTGTAGAATTTCACCGCTTTCAGCGTCCCTAACTGTGAAGTGACCGCTCTTCTCTTCGAGAGTATCGTTACATGCATATATCGGGAGAGCCCAGCTTGATATTTCTCCGGCCGCGATAGTAAATGGTGCTTGCGAACGCTTTATGTATCCGTAAGCGAGCTTTTTTGTGAAATAGTAGTCAACCACCGCATCAGACATCTGAGGCCATCCGTCAAGTAAATTCCACCATATGATGCCCGTTTTATCAGGTCTGCCTACACGCATACGTTCAATAAAGTATTTCTTCGCCTCTGCCTGTGATATTTGCGAAGCAAGAATATAATCTTCCGGATTTTTCGGTACTTCTCCAAAGAGCTGGAGCACCTGTTTTTCCATCAGCATAACACGGCTGTCGTTCCCGTTCTGATCGCTGGAATGTAAAATCCACTCGGGGTTGTTCTTGTACGGCCATACATTCTCGGGCGTGATGAATTTTTTGATTGATTCGAGTGATGGGCATCCGTGGTAACCGGTTTCACTCACGAAATGAGCTTTATTATTGGCGTAGAAATCGCTCTTGAAGTAATCTCTCGGTCCCCATAGATGATCCTCGGGTAATGTAGAGCCGTGAACTTGTGACCTCACGCCCGCCTCATACATTTTCTCGGATATATAAGGTGAGCTCGGAAGATACGGTCTGCCTATGTCATTGTCGCGTACACAAGCGGGAATCCACTCTCTTGTTATCTTGTTTTCATTTGGGTTGTACATAGGGAAACAAGCATCGACTTCATTATCTCCCGCCCATAATACTATACACGGGTGCTGTCTTAACTTTCTTATGACTGAAGTTGCCTCTTTTTGTATGGCACGCTTGAATCTATCGTCTTCGGGATATTCCGCACACGCCATAGCGAAATCCTGCCAGATCATTATTCCGTTTCTGTCACAGAAGTCGAAGAACTTATGGTCCTCATAGACGTTTCCGCCCCACATACGCAGAATGTTACATCCGATATCACGTACAAGCGCCAACGCCTTGTCGTATCTCTCGGCATCTCGGCAGTGGAAGGCGTCAAGAGGTACCCAGTTAGATCCCTTGCACATAACCTCAACTCCGTTGATAAGGAAACGGAACTGTCCCTTGTCGTTACCCTCGGGATCGTGGCGGTCAAGCTTTACGTCTCGTATACCGAAGCTTATATCTTTTTCGTGGATAAGCTCACCGTCTTTGTATATTCTTGCCTTGCAGTCGTAGATGTTGGCTTCTCCGTAGCCGTAAGGGTACCATAGCTTTGGGTTATCTACCGTTACCGCAAACCGTCCGAATCTCTTTTTGCATTTGTGATGTCCGTATACGGTACTGTCACCGCACGAGCCTACTATTTCTATATCAACGCCTTTTACACTCTCCTCGTCTGTTTCGAGGGTGTAGCAGAAGAATCTGTAATCAAATGTCTCTCCGATAAAGGCTTGGGAAAAATATATATCGTCGCGCACTTCAAGTCTTACCTCGCGCCAGATTCCTGCATTTACGGCTCTGGGCATGATATCCCAGCCGAATGAGTGAGGTGCCTTACGGATATAACATCCGTCTATATCAATGCTGTTTAAAAGTCTGATAGGATAATCTTCACTGTCTGCAAGCACAGTTGCTGACTTGATATGTACGGTAAGTGTATTCTCGCCGTCATTTACGTATTCGTCTATCCTGAATTCGTGAGAGATCAGCATATTGTCGCTCTCACCTATCTTCATACCGTTTAGGTAGTATTCTGCCAGACAGTCAACGCCTTCGAAAACAAGGTAGAGATTGCTCTTTTTCTCGGGAGAGGTAAATTTGCGCTCGTACCACCATTCGTAGTTCTCGTATTTCTCGGCTTCGAGTATATTTTCTCCCATAAATAAATCCGCGGGCAGATATCCTGCACGTGACATATCAAGCTGTACGCAGCCGGGGACTTCGGCGGTAAGCGTGAGCATTTCGTCCTCAGAGTTTTGCTTGTGTCCTCTGAGTTCCCATTCTCCGCATAAAGATATGTTTTTCATATACTCCTCCGATAAATATATTATATCTAATTCTATTTTAAAATTAAATGAGCTGCTATTCAACAGATATACGTGAAAAAATACACGGTTTTTTGTCTTTTATATTTACAAAAAGAAATAAAGCGTGTATAATATAACTTACAAACAAGAATGGAGCTAAAAATGAATCCTACGTTACATCAGCGAATTCAGCTCGAAGAGGGCAAGAACCTCACGGTTGGTGTGCATACCGTTCACCTACATCATCCTCTTCATTGGCATAGCTTTTTTGAGATAGAAATCATTCTTTCGGGAGAGGGAAAGTACGTTATAAACGACGTTGAGTACGACATAGCCGATAATAACGTATTTTTACTGACGTCCACAGATTTCCATTATTTAAGGCTTGAGGGCACTGCCGAGATTATCAACATATCCTTTAATGAAACGATGATGAGTGATTCGGATATGACCGATATGGTATTTAACAGAATCGCAAAGGCGTATTGCTTTGATTTTGATGAGTATCAGAGGCTGGTCGATGTCGCAAAAGTTTTGGAGCACGAGTGCTTGATAGACGGAGACTCCAAGGGGGCGCTGCTCAGTTATATAATTAAGTGTATTTTGCGTAAAAACAACAATCTTCTGACCACGGAAATTACCCGCAATTCCTTACACGGTATCAGACGTGCGATTATATATATGGAGCTGCACTTTAGGGAGAATATCACCCTTGAGAGCGTTGCCAAAGAGGCAGGCTACACATCTGCATATTTCAGCAGACTTTTTAAGCGTGTGACGGGTGAATCATATATTGAGATGCTGACGAAATATCGCCTCGGGTATGCGAGAAATCTCTTGGCTAACGGCTTCTCGGTGGCGGATGCCTGCTTCTCATCGGGGTTTGGTTCACTTACCGCATTTCAGGACGCTTTCAAGAAAAAGCATCGCATATCTCCTAATGAGTATAAGAAAAAACACAGCATCGCAAACGGCAAGGTAAATGGCGCTGTTAATGTGTAAAAAGTAAACTAAATATGTCAAAGGCAATACCTTTCCGATAGAACGGAGATTAGGTATTGCCTTTTTAAATGCGCTATAATGCGCTATGCTGCCTTTGGCATGATGATTTGACACTCCGTGTCATGAATTGATGCTTCGCATCATGATTTCTTGCGCTAGGCGCTCCGTGAATTGAATTGCCCGTGTCCTCAATGCGCGGTAGTGCAATTCATGTCCGAAGGACAATTCATGAGCTTTAGCTCAATTCACGCCGCAGGCAATTCATTGCGAGTGCTCGCACTCGCATTCAGCATATTCTCAATAAATATTCCATACCCTTCGGTAGGGTCTGCTACCATAACGTGAGTTACTGCGCCGACGAGCTTGCCGTCTTGAATAATCGGGCTACCCGACATGCCTCGTACCACTCCGCCGGTTATGGCTATGAGAGTAGGGTCTGTCACCTTTATCTTGAATGATTTGGTTTCGGTCGAGTTTTTATCGATATCCAATATTTTTATCTTGTATTCCTTTGTTCCACCGGCTTTTACTGTAGAGAGTATAGTGGCGTCTCCTTCGTGGACATCCTCGCGGTGCGCTATTTTGATTGGGGTGGCGTTTATCATATCGGGAATCTTATCAAGTCTTCCGAAAAGACCGCACTCGGTATTTGTATATATATCACCGGACACCTTGTCTGTGAGAAGTCCGGATAGTTCTCCGGGCCTTCCATTCTCGCCTTTTTTTACTCCGCTCAGTATTACTCCGCAGACTTGTCCGTTTGAAAGTTTTATGACTTCGCCCGTATCCGTGTCACATATTCCGTGTCCAAGACCGCCAAAAGTGCCTGTTTTCGGATCGATGTAGGTTATAGTGCCGATTCCTGCCGCGCCATCCTTCAGTATTAATCCGAGCTTATATTCTCCATCCTGTTTCTTTGGCGTGATTTTTACGGTAACTTCTTTGCCGCCTCGCTCACATACAAGAGTGATGCTTTTTTCATCGAGCGATTCGATGAACTCCTTTACATCCCCGACGGAGCTTATTTTTCTACCGTTGAGGGAGATGATCTTATCCCCCGGCTTCAGATCCTTTATCTCTCCCGGATTTTGCACACTCACATAGCTTTGCTTGATTTTTGCCCCAAATATCGCTCCGCCCGGGATCAGCATTATCGGTTCTTCATCCTCCGTCTTACCGAAAAGCAGCTCGATTAGACGAGATTTGACTTTTATTTCGCTCTCACAGTCCTTTAACGAGCAAGTGACATCTTCGTTCTTTTGCGTTGCGAAGACAGTGACATCTTTTTCTTTTCTGAGAGGTGAGATGAGAAGCGCAGAAGCCGATATTAGCAATAGGAATGCGATCAGCCTTCTGATTATTAAATTCATTTTATATCATTCCTTCCTTCATTAGTAGCATTTCGCTTTATCAAGAAAAATCCTACGCTATTAATTTGCGTTTGATGAGCTTTTAGTATGAGTTGTAATTTAAGGAAGGTAAGCTGTTTTTTGAAAACAAAACAAAAAAACATCGCGACAATTTTTGATTGCCGCGATGTTTGAGGAACATATGAAAATCGCATTTACATTTTGTGTGTAGTAATAAGAAGATTGAGAAAATCCTCTCCGGAGTTTGCGTAGACTTGCAGAACAGAGCTTGTAACTGCTTTCGCTGAGAAAAATAAAGAATTGCCGTCTCTTGCCACCTCAAATCCGGCAAGCTTTGCGACTTTGACAACAGCGGCTACATCCTCGGATTTGCACGCGGAATTGTAGTCGGCGCGTATTGTGAGCTTATCTCCGAGTGTTATATCAAGCTCTACTAAGTCGTCGTTGTCCGCACATTCTGCAAGAAGTCTTATGAGATATGATGCGACGGGTAATTTTATGCTGACCGTACCGCGTGGAGTACCGCTTATTACCACTTGCATTATTCCTCTGAGATAATCATCCGCAAACCTCTTGATGCTTAACGCAAAGTCGAGTGAGTCAATTTTTTCGTCTTTGACGTCTTGGGACGTTATATGCCGCAGATACTGCGGATTGATCTTTCTTTTACGCAATTTTACATACCTATCTTACTGTGGTCTATATTTCTTAAAAAATCCGTGTACGATGCACTTGCCTTTAACTCATCGGCCACCCCGTGTGCAATTTCTCCCACCGTATTCTTGAGATATACGTACTTTATATCCTCGTAGCACGCTTCAAAGTGTGCATCGTGCTTATAGGTCTTGTACAGAATGTAGTAGGAGTTCTCTGTGGTATCAACCACGTCGATAGGAGAGCTGACCTCACCGGTATTGAGTGCGAATGCCGCGTCTATCATCTCACCGTAATAGCTCCGCTCGAGACTGTATTTGCCCAAGACGTATCCGTTTTTGACTTCGTCGGGATTCGAGGAAAGGGTAGAGCCCATTATGGTCATAAATACAGCATATTCTCGATCCTCGTGTGACGCGCCTCCTGCGACTGCCTCCTCAAGTTTGGCTTTGAGCTTTTCCGCTCTTTCAAGAGGGTTGTCCAAAATTTTTTGCACGCTCGCGCGCAGGACTCTCGCACATTCGTTGCTGTTATAAAAATTCTTAACGTCATCCTTTGTGTATTGCAGAGTTCCAAGAGCGATATCGTAATTAACATCCTCGGGACTTGCCGTACCGATATAATAGGAATCTATGGCTGCTACAGCTATGTCGTATCTGAACATAAGAGTCTGAACCGAGTAGTTGAAATGCATCGCCTTCAGAGCTGCAAGGTATGCATCATAGCTTCCGAACCCAAGCACTGTGTTCGAACCGTAGCTGCCTCCCTCGATGCTTATTCTTACGTTTTCCTTTATTTTGGCATCTATGTCTGATGAGTAGAGGTCAAAGCCTATTCGCTTACACATCGCAAAGGCTGCGTATATCTCGCCTATTCTATCGAGAATAATCTTGTTTATACGCTCTGTGTATTCGCTTTTTCTATCACCCGTCCATACGGAAGAGTCTCCTCCGTCAACCATACTTTTATAGGTGAGGAAAAACGCTCTGTAGAGCTCGTATTTTACCTCGTAGGTATCACCGTCGATCGACAAGGTCATGACGGTGCGCGCTTCCTCCTCGGTGCTTTCGATGGGAGGATACGGATCGGTATTCTTATTTCTGCATCCCACAATAGCAAACAGCGTTGCCAAGAGCAATAAAAATGCAATTATTCTTTTCATTTTGATCTCCTTTGGAGAATTACTGCACAACCATTTTAACAAAATAATATTAATAAATCAAGTCCTCAAGACAAAATGAGTGAAAAAATGCGATCCTCGGCAAAATCTTTACATGTGATATTTTTGTACAAATATTGCATTTATCAAAAAAGTATGTTAAAATATACGCAAAACAGCTTTTGGAGGTTTTTATGATAGATGAAACATACAGTGTAAAGCTATCCAAAATTATAGAGGAATTCAAGCTTGAGACAATATATTTGCCCGATTTCCCGGAGAATATTCTGATCAGCAGCACCGGTGTAAACCGTCCCGGTCTTCAGATGGTCGGTTTTTATGATCACTATGAGCAGGGAAGACTGCAGATAGTAGGAAAGGTTGAAAACCTTTTCATAGAGCAGATGTCTCCCGAGGAGAGAGCTAAACGCCTTGAGGATTACTTCAGATCCTCTCCTGTGGGAATAATCGTTACGTCCTCTATCAGTATCAGCTCGGAGTGTATCAGCTATGCTGAAAAATATAAAGTGCCGCTTCTCCGTACATCCACTCAGACCTCGGAGTTTATGGCGGCTCTTATAGCCTTTCTTAACGTTTCTCTTGGCCCGAGAATTACGCGTCATGGCGTTCTTGTCGAGGTTTACGGTGAGGGTATACTCCTCCTCGGTGACTCCGGAGTAGGTAAGAGTGAGACTGCTATCGAACTTTTAAAGAGAGGACACAGACTTATTGCCGATGATGCTGTCGAGATCAAGAAGGTGTCCGCTACCACTCTTGTCGGACGCGCCCCCGATATCATCAGACATTACGTAGAGCTCCGCGGAGTAGGTATCGTGGACGTTCGCCGTCTATTCGGTATGGGAGCGGTAAAGGAAAGTGAAAAATTGGATCTTGTTATAAATCTTGAGGAGTGGGATAACAACAAGATGTATGACAGACTCGGACTTGACGAACAGACGACCAATATACTCGGAATTGAGGTACCCAGCATAACCTTGCCCGTATCCTCGGGACGTAACCTTTCGGTAGTTATTGAGGTTGCCGCTATGAACAATAGACAGAAGCGCATGGGATACAACACGGCAAAGGAGTTTAACAAGCGCCTGATGGAGTCTATGGGCATGGAATAATACCTGAAAATGGTATAAAACAAAGATTTGTACAATGATGTGCGGATAAATAATGTAATAAATTCAATACTGAGTTTTAGAAAAACGGGGACTTGTCAGAGTGCCCGTTTTTTTGTTTTTTTGCATAAACTACCGTCCTTGGACATAGATTATACTGTAATAAAATTTATGGGAGGTTTTTATATGCAGACAGAAAAGGAATACATACTCGGCAGAGAGATAAATGCGTTAAGATGTGAGAGCGTAGGTGAATACTCCTTGCCGGATTATAACGGAGACGTTAAAAAGGTGCTTTTAGTGAAAACTCAGGTATATCCTGCAGGTAAGTTCGTTGGGGAGGATCTTCTTGAGTTTTCAGGCTCTGTTGGATATGAGGTAGTATATATTGACGGAGAAAACAACGTAACGCATGCAGAGTTTTCTACCGATTATGAGGCGGCGGTAAGAATAAATTCGGAAAGTTATTTAGATTCGGATGTGAAAAGTACCGTTTTAGCTTGCAATATGCGTCTTATAGGTCCTCGTAAGCTATCTGTAAAATGCTCTATAGATAACGACGTGCGTATCAGCGAGAAAAGAGGGTATGCGGTGGCAGGGGATGCATTTAGCGAACACGAGCCTGAATTTATCGGTGAGACGGCTGAAGTATTCACCTCTGCTTTCGCATCGGGAGAGCTGAGAGAAATAAATGAGGAAATACTGAGCATTGACGGTGCGATCGCTGACGAGGTGGAGGTACTCGCCTCCGACGTGCGCGCTGATATTGAGGCGGTAGGAAAAACCGGCGGCGGACTAGAACTCAAGGGTGCTTTGAAGGTTGAAGCGTTATACAGAAACGGAGAGAGCGGTGTCAAGATTGTTGAGGCGGAGATACCTTATGCGGAAGTTGTGGAGCTTGACTCAGCATATAATTTCGATACATTCGATTTAAGGATTGATACCTCGAGCAAAAAGGTGTCGGTGGTACCCACTGAGGACGGCGTATCTGTTTGCCTTTCTGCGAGTATTACACCTAAGGTTTACGGCGTCAGAAATTCTACTCTGGAGCTTATCGGTGATGCATATCTTAAGGAGTGCGGAGTAGAGAATGAGTATTCTGAATTCGGTTATACCGAGCATATCTGTACCGAACGGCAGGAGGATGTGTTTGACATGACGAGCTCACTGGGAGATGGTGAACTCGGTGAGGCTGTTGATGTTGTCTGCGCGTATGCTTCGGCAAAGGTGGAAAGCTGTGAACCCCTGGACAGAGCGGTTAAAGTAACGGGGGAAATCAGGGTTTCAGCTATTGCTTGTGCAACGCATGATGACGGAGATGCAATTTACACTCCAATCAAAATTTCCCTACCTTTTGAGAAAAATGTAAATCTAAGTTGTCAAATATATGACAATATGCGCGCAAATGCCGATGTTGATGTAACGGATGTGAAGATGCAAATCACGGATAATCAGGCGTCTGTATCCTGTAATCTTCTTACTACCGTAAGCGCATTTTCCGATAGACGGAAAAAATGCTTGTCTGCCTCGTATACCACCGATGAGATGTATCCAAGGGATGAATCGGTGGTCACCGTGTACTACCCCGATGCATCAGAGAGCCTTTTTGAAATAGCCAAAAAGTTCCACACTTCTGTAAGTTCTATAGCCGTTGCAAATAGACTTACAGAGTCCGTCTTCGCCACGTCTTCAGCACCGCTTAATAATACCGGTATCAAGAAAATTCTGATCAAGTAAAAAAGACGGTAATTCATCCTTAAGGGTGAATTACCGTCACTCTTTTTTAGTTTTGTTCCAGCCAATTTTTACCCGTGGTTACGTCTACGGTGAGCGGTATGGATAGCTCTAACGCCTTTTCCATCTCCGCCTTTAGAAGCGACTTGCAGGCGTCGGCATCAGAGTCCTTGACCTCGATAATAAGCTCGTCATGCACCTGCATAACGATTTTTGCATCGAGTCCCGCCTCTTTGAGTGCTTTATATACGTTGATCATGGCTACTTTCATAATATCCGCTGCAGATCCTTGAATAGGCGCATTCATTGCTACTCGTTTACCGAATGCTCTGAGAGGCGCTTTTGAAGATTTTAATTCGGGAATATATCTTCTGCGGCCCATAATTGTAGTTGTGAAGCCGTCCTTTTCTGCATTTTTTACCACGTCCTCGAGATATGCATCGATGGAAGGGTAATTCATCAGATAGTTTTTGATGTATTTTGTAGCTTCCGAGACGGTGGTACCTATGTCCTTTGATAGTGAAAATCCGCTGATTCCGTAAACTATACCGAAGTTTACAGCTTTGGCGCGTTTTCTCATTTCATCGTTAACGAACTCTTCGGGGATTCCAAATACCGCAGCGGCGGTTTTTCTGTGAATATCTTCGCCCTCGCGGAAAGCCTCTTTCATAGTGTAATCATCCGAAATGTGAGCGAGAAGTCTGAGCTCGATCTGGGAATAATCCGCATCTACGAGAGTGTATCCGTCCTCCGCTATAAAGAACTTTCTCATCTCTCTTCCGAGCTTTGTTCTGATGGGAATGTTTTGCAGATTCGGTTCTGCGCTTGAGAGTCTGCCTGTGGCAGTCTGCGCCTGCTTAAATTCGGTATGAAGTCTGCCGTTTTCGTCGGCCGCATCGGTCAGGGCGGTGGTATATGTGCTCCTTAATTTAGTTACGTGTCTGTACTCAAGTATATCGTCTATTATAGGAGATTCGCCGCGCATTTCCTCGAGGGTTTGCGCATCTGTAGAGTACCCGGTCTTGCCCTTTTTCTTGCTGCCGGAAAGTCCCATTTTTTCATAGAGGACCGTGCCGAGCTGTTTAGGAGAATTTATGTTGAAGCATTCGCCCGCTTGGATGTAGATCCTGTTCGCCAAGCTGTCCGCCAGCTCTCCGAGAGCCTCACCGAATTCGAGTATTGCACTTGGGTTTATCTTGAATCCGTTTTTCTCTGTTGATGCGAGCACACCTATGAGAGGCAGCTCTACGTCGAAGAGTATCTTTTCCAATCCGTCGCATTGAATTTTCTCGCGCATTTTCTCTTCGAGCTCAAGCATAAACGGAGTGGTTATGGCATCTCTAGTTATATTTATGCCAACAAACATTGACAAAAGTGATGATATTCCGGCGTTTCCGCTCCCGGGATTGATGACATATTCGTACATCATAAGGTCGAGGAACGATATTTTCGAGCAGTCTGCACCGGCACGGTCAAGTATGTGCCAAAGGGCTTTTCCGTCATAGCAGACAAGCTCTTTTCCTTCGAGGCACTTGGCGATATCTTCTATCTCGCAGTCGAAAAATAGGTTGAAATCGCGGGTTGAAATATAGGCTTTTCCGTCTTTGATCTCAACAGCTACGCGTTTTGCATCTATCTTCGCGATATCTTTGGCGTCAGCTCTGTCGAAGGTTGGCATTTCTGTAAGATCTGTGTCTGATAACAGCTCCTCCATTTCGGGCTCAAGCTTGAATTTTGTTATAAATGAATTCAATTCGAGCTCGGAGAACTTTTTGTAAAGTCCGCCCTTGTCGAAGCCGCTATATTTTATATCCTCAAGAGTGATATCTAGGGGGGCGTGTATATCTATTCGCGCAAGATCGCGGGATAAATACGCATTTTTTTCGTCGCGAATAAGCTTTTCGCGCACTCCTTTTGTTATGCGTTTATCATCTATATTGTCGTAAATTTCTTCGAGATGACCAAAGTTTTGTATGAGGGAGGCGGCGGTTTTTTCACCTACTCCGGCGACACCGGGGATGTTATCCGATGAGTCTCCCATGAGTGCCTTCATATCTACGAAAAGTTCGGGCTCAATGCCATACTTTTCGCGGAATTCTCCGCGTCTGAACGTCAGAGTGTCGCTGTTGGTTGCGAGCAGCACGGTTACCTTATCGTCTATAAGCTGCAATAGGTCGCGGTCTCCGGAAAGTATATAGCTTTCCGTGTCGTTCTCGGAATGAGCCATCTTTGCTATTGTACCTTGGATATCGTCGGCTTCCCATCCGGGCAGCTCGAGTACCTTAATTCCCATAAGTGTAAGGCATTCCTTGGCATCGGGGAATTGCGAGAGAAGCTCGGGAGGGGTAGGATGCCTTCCTGCCTTGTATCCGTCGTACATTTCGTGCCGGAATGTGGGATGTTTTATATCGAACGCTACCGCACAGTAATCCGGCTTGATAGCGTCGATCTGTTTGGTAATCATATTCACCATGCCGTAGATCGCATTGGTGTATTTATCGCTCTTTGTCGTTAGTATTCTTATACCGTAAAATGCGCGGTTTATTATGCTGTTTCCGTCAATTACAAGTATTTTTTTCATATTTTTGTCTCTTTATTGCCACATTCGGCATCATTTATGGCTTTGTCGAGTGTACTGAGGAGTTCTTCTGCGACCTCCTCGGGTGATCTTTCCGGCACGATCTCGTTTTCTGCGACCTCAATAACCGGCTCGCGCTCGGGCATTTTGCCGAAAATCGATTCGTATATTGCATCGTCGGATATCGTTGGAGCTTTTTGCTCCTCCTCTACGATTACCTCGACTTCGTCCTCCTCGCTTTCAGCGGTGTCTATTTCTACCTCTCCTCCGTATAAATCGAATATGGAGAGCTGCTTTGATGCGAAGATCTCTTGGTATCTCGAGAAGGATTCATCCACCTTTTGACTACGCTCATCGGCATAGGTTGCAAAAGCCTTTATGAGCTCATTTTCCTTCTTTTCCCTTATACTGACCGTGATCCAAAGTCTTGCCGATATAAATATGAACAAAGCTAACAGCAGCAGATATTCTTCTATAGAAACGAGAGAATATTTGTCTGCTGAGGAAATCAGGCTGTCCTTGGCATAATAAACAATTATACCGGGTATTGAGGTGTATGCGCACAGAGCGGCGGCAACGAGCCCAAATACTGTGTACAGACGCCACATCTCACGTCCTATAGAGATTCTTGCTTCGTACAGGAAGAAAATGGCGGATGTGATAAACGCTGTCAGTCTGAGTATCTTTGAGGAGTCTCCTATGGAGATGGTGGGGTCGAGATATATCAGCATGGAATAGAGTGCGAAGAAGGTGATCGTGGCCATTGCGAAATATGAGCGCAGCTCTGTTTTACTTTCGGTGATAAACGCGCTGAGGAAATGATGCGCTATTGACAGAAATGCGAGGAGCGCGACGAGTATACCGACAAGCTTTGCGATACTTTCCATTCTTGCCATATTGTCGGGGAAAATGGGGTACACGCTTATGCCTGTCGCATATGATAATACCTTTGTGCCGAAGAATGCCGTGGCGACTCCGAGTACACCCGCGGGTACGTATGTGGCGCTTGTAGAAAAGCTGGCGCGCAGATTGATATGCGGGGCGACAAACAGATAGCTGAATGAACCGAGCACCGTTAGCGCGATAATTATGTTAGCGGTGTTTATTAATGTCTTATCGGTGAAATATCCGCTTCCGTAGTTGAGAGCTGTCATACACGCTACTGTCCTGAGAGACGTGGCGGCCGATGTCAGAAGTATTACTGCCGCGAGGTATATTCCAAGCCGTTTGCTGTTAGTGTTCATTGAAAAAATCCTTCATTTAAATTCATATAGTAAATATATAGAGCGCGTTTTTTCTTGTAATTGCGGAGGATGCGCCCAAGTCGTCTGTTTAATACAAACCGATTGAGTATATTTTACACTAAAACTTAGATTAAATCAAGCGAATTGAACAAAAATAAGGAAAAAAGACCGGAAAATAACTTGCGATAATACGCCCAAAAAGTTGTTTTTTGGAAAAAATGGCTCATTTTTGTGCATAGTATACAAAAATCCAATGAAAATTTCGTGAATATTTTTCTTAAAACGGTCGAACTTTTTTTCAAAAACTATTGCATTTTTGCGGCTTATAATGTATAATTATTAAGCTTGATATGCGATGAAGCGGGAGGTGGCTACCCATTGAGGTAGGGAATTTCCGTGGAGTATGTCCGATATTTAACCGGGCGAAGCTATAGTTTACCCTCATTAGGGGTATTCTGCGTTT
Source organism: Clostridia bacterium (assembly GCA_017508665.1). Taxonomy (GTDB): domain Bacteria; phylum Bacillota; class Clostridia; order Oscillospirales; family CAG-272; genus UBA1740. Next base: position 35,614 of record JAFVYL010000031.1, read on the forward strand.
TTTTCGGTTCGTGGTCCACTGCGGTAGGATTTTACGGACTGATTTTGTTAGGGCGGATTTGATACGCCCGGCGCAGTGTGAAACTTATCGCCCTTCTTAATACGGTATTGAGCAATACTAACAAGGAGGACAAACAAATGGCACAGAACAAGATCAGAGTGAGACTCAAGAGCTACGATGCAACCATCATCGACGCCGCAGCGCAGAAGGTTGTTGAGACAGCAAAGAGAAACGGAAGCAAGGTAAGTGGTCCTATTCCGCTTCCTACCGACAGAGAGATCATTACGATTCTCAGAGCGGTTCACAAGTACAAGGACAGCCGTGAGCAGTTCGAAATGCGCACTCACAAGAGATTGATCGACATTCTTGAACCCCAGCAGAAGACTGTAGAGGCTCTTATGAACCTTGAGCTTCCCGCAGGTGTTGAGATCGAGATCAAGGCTTAATCGTTAAGCCACCAAAACACAGTTAACCCAAGGGAGCTTCAAATCCCTGGAACGAAAGTTCCGAACATACCACGACCTCGTGGTCACGTTGGCGGTTCGCTACGGCGAAAATTCAAAGCCGTCAACCAATAACCTAATAGGAGGAAAAAATGAAAAAAGGCATTATCGGTAAGAAGCTGGGTATGACTCAGATCTTCGACGAAAAAGGCAATGTGATTCCCGTAACCCTGATTGAAGCAGGTCCTTGCGTGGTAGCACAGAAGAAGACCATCGAAAACGATGGCTATGAAGCAGTACAGCTTGCATACGAGGACGTTACCAAGAAGCACGTTAATAAGGCGCAGCTTGGTCACTTCGAGAAGGCTGGTATCTCTCCCAAGAGACATCTCAAGGAATTCAGACTTGAGGATTGCACCGGACTTGAGGCAGGATCCGTGGTAACAGTCGATACCTTCACCGCAGGTGAGAAGGTCGACATCACAGGTATCACAAAGGGTCGCGGATACACCGGTTGCGTAAAGAGATGGAACCACCACGTTCTCAGAGCGACTCACGGTACCGGTCCTATCCACCGTCAGCCCGGTTCGATGGGTGTTATCGACCCC
>JAFVYL010000032.1 GCA_017508665.1 Clostridia bacterium
GGGAAGAGAAATTCAAAGTCGGTAGTAGCCTTGGAATAGAAGCAAAGCTCCTCTGCATCGTGGTCACGCAGTCTGAGGTTTTCTTCTCTCATACCAAGGTCAAGAAGCCACTTGTGGCAGAAATCCTTCCAATACTTAAACCACTCAAGGTCTGTACCGGGCTTACAGAAGAACTCAAGCTCCATCTGCTCAAACTCACGGGTACGGAATGTAAAGTTACCGGGAGTGATCTCGTTTCTGAACGATTTACCTATCTGTGCAACACCAAATGGAAGCTTCTTTCTGGTAGAGCGCTGTACAGACGAGAAGTTAACGAATATACCCTGCGCGGTTTCGGGACGGAGGTAAACCGTGTTGGTAGAATCCTCTGTAACACCGATAAAGGTCTTGAACATAAGGTTGAACTTCTTTATATCAGCAAAATCGTTACCGCCGCAGATGGGACATACGATTCCCTTTTCCTTAATGTAGGTAGCCATCTCGTCGAAGCTCCAGGATGCGGGATTATCATTAAGTCCGTTAGCGAAAGCGTAATCCTCAATAAGCTTGTCTGCTCTGTGACGTGCCTTACATCCCTTGCAATCCATAAGAGGATCGGAGAAGCCGCCTACGTGACCGGAAGCAACCCACGCCTGAGGATTCATAATAATAGCGGAATCAAGACCTACGTTGTATCTGGATTCCTGAACGAACTTCTGCCACCACGCCTTCTTTACGTTGTTCTTGAACTCAACGCCGAGAGGGCCGTAGTCCCAGGAGTTAGCAAGACCGCCGTATATCTCACTTCCGGGGAAGATAAAGCCGCGAGTTTTGCAAAGCGCAACTATTTTGTCCATTGTCTTTTTGCTGTTTTCCATCATTTTATCTCCATTTTGTAAATAATTATTATCATTTTAAGAGTTTTCCAAATATAATTCCATCCTTGTGAGATAAGGGCATCACTGACACCATATCACCGCAAAGTCCTCCTTCACCCTCTACTCTGATTTCCGCAAAGGTGTCGGAGTGAGCGGTATATACCCCTTCGTGATACGTCTCAAGAATTACCGAGAGAGGTTCTCCTCTACCCACCATATCACCAAGAACTCTGTCTCTTATCCCATCTTTCGCCGCAATAAGTCTGGCCGATCTTTCACGCTTAATATTCTCAGGGATCTGATTAGGATAATCCGCAGCAGGCGTACCTGCGCGTCGGGAATACGCGAAGACGTGAGCATCTATGAACCCTACCTCCTCGGCAAAGCTGACGGTTTCGAGAAAATCCTCCTCGCTCTCTCCGGGGAAGCCGACCATCAGATCGGTCGTAAAGCATGAGCCGGGAATGTTTTCCTTTATGTAGCGTATATTGTCAAGCGCCATCTCTCTCGAATATCTGCGCTTCATTCCTCGAAGCACGTTATCCGATCCGCTCTGTATAGACAAATGAAAATGCGGGGCAAGTATTTTCGCATCCTTGACCTTATCGACAAAGGCTTTACCGATAAGCTCGGGAGCAAGCGAGCCAAGACGTATACGTCCGCAGCTGCCTCGCCGATCAAGCTCTACTATAAGGTCACCAAGGTCGTAATCAAAGTCAAAATCCTTGCCGTAGGATCCGGTCTCGATTCCGGTGAGAACTATCTCCTGAGTTCCGGAGCGATACAAAGCCTCGACCTCGGATATAACGTCCTCCGGCAGCTTCGATCTCACCTTTCCGCGTGCGGGGGAAATAGCACAATACGTGCATTTCGACTCGCATCCGTCCTCTATCTTTACGTATGCTCTCGTTCTCGGAGCTTTCGTGACAGTCATAGGCTCAAAGGTAACCTCATCAAGGCCGCCAACATATGAGAAGGCCTCTCTTTTAACGGGATTGTCGAGCAAAAACTCCACACGCTCCACCACATCGAGCTTTTTATCCGTGCCTATTACTATATCTACGCCGTCGATCTTAAGTATATCCTCGGGCGCTCGCTGACTGTAACAACCGACAACGGCTATAACAGCACCGGGGTTCTTAGCCGCAGCGCGCCGTATCATTTGTCTTGACTTGCGGTCGCTCTCAGCGGTAACCGTACAGGTGTTTATAACGTAAGCATCACAGAAGGCGTCAAAGGGTAAAACTTTAAATCCTCGCTTTTCAAATGCCTCTCTGATAGCCTCGGTCTCATACTGAGAAACCTTGCACCCAAGGGTATATAGGCCTACGCTTCTCATTTTTCCTCTGTGTATATCTCGGGACGAAGCACACCTACGTAAGGCAGAGCGCGGTACTTCTCATCAAAGTCAAGTCCGTATCCGATGACGAACTCATCGGGAATCTCAGTGCCGCAATAATCAGGCTTAAACTCAACCTTTCTGCGACTCGGTTTATCAAGAAGTGTGCAAGTGCGCACACTCTTTGCACCCTTGCCCTTGAGATATTTGGTAAGATATGAAAGTGTAACGCCGCTATCGATTATATCCTCGACTATAAGAAGGTCGCACTTGTCAAGGTCGGGACGGATAAGATCAAGATGAATGTTGACAGTGCCTGTGGTAACCGTGCCTGCTCCGTAAGAGGATGCCTTCATACAGTCTATCTCCACGGGGACTGTTATCTTTTTCATAAGATCGCCCATGAATACTATAGATCCCTTAAGAATGCACACGAGAATGAGCTTTTTGTCATCTCCGGCATAGTCTCTGTCGATCTCTTTTGCAATTCTGGTTGTTATCTCGTCGATCTCCTCTGCGGTGACGAGAATTTTTGCAACGTCCTTGTTCATTTTAACGCCTCCTTATTGTATAATCGGTGTTTTGCAAACACTACGGCATTATAATTATTATACCGATATTTTAGCAGAAAGTACCACACTTGTCAAGACGCTCGGGAACAATATTATCCTTATTAAGAAAATATTTTAAATTTCTCTTGACAATTCGAATCCATTGAGTTATAATATATCGTGCGCTAATATGAATACGCGCCAAAGAGATGTTAAATCAACAGCGAAGGAGGTGCTTGTCATGAAGAGAACATATCAGCCTAAGAAGAGACAGAGAAACAAGGAACACGGTTTCAGAAAGAGAATGGCAACCGCTAACGGTAGAAAAGTTCTTAAGAGAAGACGCGCCAAGGGAAGAGCTAAGCTCACCTATTAATTGAGTGCGGCCGAGCCGCAAACAATAGGTCACACAGTGTGACAGTCGTAAGTAAACGACATACAAAACCTCCGATAAAACGCCGTTTGCGAATTTTATCGGGGTTTTTGTTTAGTAATCGAGCTCCGTCAAATAGACGCGCGAATGGAGAGATTATGAAATTCAGAGCAATATGTGAAAACCATTTGTATTCAAAAGCGTATTCAAAGGGCAAAAGAGCAGTGACATCGGCTCTGGCGGTATACGTTCTGCCCGATTATGCGGCAAAGCGGCTCGCAAAGTCGCATCCCGAAAAAAAGGTTGTCAACCGTATAGGACTGACAACGTCAAAGGCCCTTGGCGGCGCTGTGGTACGCAGCCGCGCAAGGAGAGTTCTTCGCGAAGGACTGAGACAGCTTGAAAAGGAAAGACCTATAAAGGTCGGATTCCTTATCGTTATTGCGGCAAGACACGCCGCTACCACAGCGAAGAGCACGGACATCAAGCTTCAGCTGACTGAAGCATTTACCAAGCTCGGTATGTTCAAAGAGTGATATGAAGCACGTAATGATATGGCTCATACGCCTGTACCAAAAATTTATTTCTCCCATAAAACCGTCCTGCTGCAGGTTTACACCGACCTGCTCTGCCTATGCTATTGAAGCATTTACCAAACGTGGCTTTTTCATAGGATTCATCCTGACGGTATGGCGGATTCTCCGTTGCAATCCTTTTTGCAAGGGCGGATACGATCCCGTGCCGGAGAGAGGACTCAGAAATCCTAAGAGTGCAGAAAAACGGGAGAACGAACAGATTACCGAGACAACAACTAAAGAAAAGGAAAAAGAAGATGATCAAGAATAGGACAAGACACAGCAGAATACTTTCTCTGCTCGCATTAGTCTTGATTTTTACTATTATTGTCGCAACTATGACCTCGTGCTCCAAAAAGCACACCGAAAAAGCGGAAAATGAGTCCGTTGAGGATTACGTTGCAAGAATAGTTTCAACAAACGAACAACACAGAGTAAGATTTATCGCCGCATCGCGCGGTCACGATATCTCCTCTTACTATTCATCGAATAAAAAGGAAGCCGCAGCATTTGAGGACTCCGATGAAATAAAGGATCCCAACGTAGGTGTTGCACAAAGCATACTCGATGAAATAATCGACGCAGACAACTTTAAAAACGAGGCAAGCAAAACCGCGCTCGTAGACTTTAGAAACAACCTCACATCCGAGCAGATCCTCACAGTCGCAGAGAAGCTCAAGACCACGGCAAACCTCGAAGTTAGCAACGGATTCTTCGATAAGCTGCTCGTAGGTATAGGCAAAGCGCTCGGCTGGCTTACCGGCCTTGTAGGAAACTACTACGTTATCGCAATCCTTATCTTCGCGGTAGTTGTAGAGATCCTTATGCTGCCCGTATCCATTAAGCAACAGAAGAACTCCATCGGAATGGCGAAGCTCCGCCCGAAGATGGCAAAGATCGAGAAGAAATATGCAGGTAGAAACGATCAGGCCACTCTCATGAAAAAGAGAGAGGAGATCATGCAGCTGCAGCAGCAGGAGGGATATAGCGCATTCTCCGGCTGTCTTCCCCTTATTCTTCAGCTTATAATCGTAGGTTTCATTCTCTACCCCATAATTCAGAACCCTCTCCGTTACATGCTCAACACCGCTGACGGACTTTCATCCGCGCTCGTTTCCTATGCTACCTCACCTAAGGCAGTAGGCGGTCTCGGTATGACTATGAGCGGCAGAGGCAACGTAATTGAGCTCCTTTCCGTGCTCAACTCCGAAAACATCAAGGGAATCACAGATTTCGCACTCCTTTCTAACGGTGATGCCTGTCTTTCAGCCTTCAACGGCCTCACAATTCCCGACTTCACTATGTTCACAATAAACGTTGCTCCCGTTCCCAAGCTGACATTCGCATGGCCTGCAGTAATACTCCTGCTCGTACCCATTCTCAACATCGCGGTACAGGTCGTCTCCATGAAGCTCAACAAGAAATGGGCAGTAACTCCCCAGCCGGCAGGCGGCGATGCGCAGACCAATGCTTCCATGAAGATAATGGAGTGGATCGGTCCTGCAATGACCTTGTTCATCATGTTCCAGGTTCCCGCACTTATCGGTATTTACTGGTTATTCCGTTCGCTCCTCGCAATTTTAAAGCAGTATATTCTTAAGGTTGCTATGCCTGTTCCTCAGTATACCGAGGAAGAGCTTCGCGAAATGGAAAAGGCTGAGAAAGAGATTCAGAAGGCTCAGAAGGAGGCGGCTAAGGCTCAGAACAAGCACCGTTCTCTCCACTATATCGACGACGATGATTACGAGATCCTTCCCGACGCTCCCCAGTCCGAGGAGAAAAAGAACACTAAGCTCATCGATGGCGAGATACCCGAAATTAAAGACTAACTGAAGACTTACAAGAAAGGTTTTAGATATGATTAAGGAAATTATTGCAACGGGTAAGGACGTTGCAGAGGCTCAGGCTAACGCGAGACAGCTTCTCGGCGCAAGCGAGCTTGACGACGTAAAGTTTGAAATCATTTACCTTGGCAGAAAGGGCTTCATGGGCTTTGGCTCAAAGCCTGCTCAGGTAAAGGCATATATAGAGCTTCCCGAAAAGGAAGAAAGACGTAAGAGACACGATCGCAAGAAGGACAGACCCGAGAGAAGCGAAAGACCTGCTCCCGCACTTAAGGAAGCTGCCGAGTCCGAGGTAAGCGCAGAGGAGCCTGCAAACGAGCAGACCGTCTCCGAAGCTCCCAAGCCTAAGAAGAAAAAGAAGAAAAAGCCTCAGGGCTCTCAGCGCGCAAACGACGAGTCCAAGCCCAAGAGCCAGGTTATTCCCGAGTGCGAGCTCAAGTTTGAGCGCCGCGACGTAGCAGAGGGCGAGGATATGTCCTACGACTTCATCAGAACCGTTATCCTTGACATCGGTCTCAACGCAACCGCAGAGCTCTACTCCTGTGACGACGGCACCAGAAGAATCACTATCAAGGGTGAGGATGCATCTACCCTTATAGGACATCACGGTGACACTCTCGACGCTCTCCAGTACCTCGCAAATCTTGCTTCCGCAAGAAAGAACATCCGTGGAGAGAGAGATAAGTCCAGAGTTACCCTTGATATCGAGGGCTACAGAGCAAAGAGAGAGGAGACTCTCCGAGCTCTTGCTCGCAGAATGGCAGCTAAGGCTCTCAAGAACAGAAGAAGCGTTATGCTCGAGCCCATGAGCGCATACGAAAGAAGAATCATTCACTCCGAGATTCAGAACATCGAGGGAGTATCTACCAATTCTATCGGCTCTGACAACAACCGTAAGATCGTTATCTTCCTCACTGACAAGAAGCCACAGGGCATCTTCGAGGAGGAGACTGCCGCTAACGTAGAAGACGTAGCAGTAGAAGAGTGCGTAAAAGAGGTTGAAGAAACCGCACTTGAGAGCACTGACGGCGATATAGAATAAGCATGCACGGGAACGTAATTGCAGCCATCTCAACCCCACCCGGCAAGGGTGGGGTTGCCGTTATAAGAATGAGTGGCTCGGGGTCGCTCGATATAGCTAAGCGAGTATTTCAACCTATCTCAAAAAAAGAGATCGACGATTATCCCCCGAGGACACAAATCTACGGCTATATAATATATAATGAAGAGAAGATCGACGACGGCATGCTGACATTCTTCCCCTCTCCGCGCTCCTACACGGGTGAGGACACGGTCGAGATCAGCTGTCACGGAGGTATTCTCATAACGAGAACCGTACTTGAAGCTCTGTTCGCGGCAGGCGCAACAGCCGCAGGCCCGGGAGAATTCACCGAGCGAGCTTTTATAGGCGGCAAGCTGTCTCTCACAGAGGCAGAGGCTATCGGCACGTTGCTTGAAGCTACGAGCCACGAGCAGATCAAGCTCTCGGCAAGCCCCGCGAGAGCAAAGCTTAACGAGGCTGTTGAGTCTATCAGAAGCGATCTAATCTCTATCATGAGCTCCATATACGCAAGAATAGACTATCCGGACGAGGATCTCGGCGAGTTCTCAGACACTGAGACGGCTGATAGGCTCAGAGTAACACGGGATGCCCTCAACCGACTGATTGACACGTACAGAACGGGGCGTGCTATAAACGAAGGAATTTCCACAGTTATATGCGGAAAGCCAAACGTTGGAAAGAGTACGCTATATAACCTTCTCGTAGGAGAAGACGCGGCTATCGTCACCGACGTTGCCGGCACGACAAGAGACATCCTTGAGCGCACGGTTTCGCTCGGACGAGTTACTCTCAGAATAACCGATACTGCAGGCGTACGCTCCGGCGAGGACGTTGACAAGGTCGAGAGGATCGGTATCGGCAGAAGCAAGGACAAGATCACATCATCCGAGCTTATTCTCGCCATTTTTGACCTCTCACGCGAGTTTGACGATGCTGACCGCGAGCTCATCAACGAGATATCAAAAGCCGACGGATACAAGCTCTGCATACTCAATAAATACGATATGACAGACGGAAAAAATCCGCCCTTTGACACTTCCCTGTTACCGAAAGATCTATTCGGTGAGACGGTATCAATATCGGCGGATAAGGATAACACGGGCGCGTTAAAATCTCTCTCTGAGCTTATTAACTCGCTCTTTACCGACGAGAAGATATCTTGCGGACAGGATGCCATTGTATCCTCTGCTCGCCAGCATGCATCTCTGCTTCGCACTCGCGAATTTATAGACACGGCAATTGAAGCGTACGCCTCTGGGCTTCCATCCGATGCTGCATCCTCTGATATAGAAATGGCTATCGGAGCGATTTCCGAGATTGACGGACGCGCCGTGTCCGAAACGGTAGTCGGTGATATTTTCGCTAAGTTTTGTGTCGGAAAGTAAACTTTTCATAGCACGTCACGGCATATCTCGGCGTTATTATCTATAGAGACAAGACTTATATTCTCTTCTCTGCTCCACTTGACCGAGAGCCCAAGCAATATACACACACAGCTCAACAGCAAAATTCCAAGTATCTTTTTCATGTTCCCTCCTTGGTTTTTATATCCTTATTCTGCCACGGAGTGACAAAATCATACGAAAGACGGATAATATGGAAAATAAAAGATTCACAAAAAACGACAACGGCTTCATATGTAAGAATTGCGGCCGCGAGGTGCTGCCTCTCGGATACACCTCACGCAATCACTGTCCTTTTTGCCTATGCTCCCTGCACGTGGATATAAATCCGGGGGACAGAGCAAACGGTTGCGGCGGAATTCTCCGTCCTATCAAGGCAGAGCCTGACCCTAAGAAGGGGTATATCATCATACACAAATGCGACAGATGCGGTGCCGTAGTAAGAAACAAGGCGGCGCACGAGGCTAAGGTGCAGCCGGACGATACCTCACTGATAATAAAACTGACCGCGGGTCTTAACTAACAAAAAAACGCTTGCTTACGGTGTTATCCGAGGCAAGCGTTTTTTATATTTATTTGTAGGTTTTGATTATTTTCTAAGTAAAACGAAGATCACTATTGCGGTTGCAAAAAATGCCCCTGCGATCGACAGAAAAATCAAAGCATCACGACGAGCCGGTGTGCTGTTACTATCCGAAGGCTTAGCAAAGCCGATGCGTCTGACAAGTCTTGACGTCGGTTTATACAGGAACATGACGAGTGCGCTGTTCATAAAAGCTTTTGCGACGTTAAAAGGAAGAAGCATCGTGGGAATCATAGCCTTTACAGCCGATGCGCTGACACCCATATAAAGAGGCGTTATAATAAGATTTGCAGCCATCATCACTATAGTATAAAACGTAGATGCCGATCCAAGAGCTATGAGAGCTCCCTTCAGATCACGCTTATATTCATATATGATAGATGCAGTCAAGGTAAAGCTGAGTGTGGATACGAAATCCATCAGAGCACCGTAAATACCTGTGTTTCCTATAGAGACAAACTCGAGCAGAGTCGTTATAAATGACATAAACACCGCCGAGATCGGTCCGTATATAAATGATGCTATTGTTATAACAGCATCCTTAGCATCAAACGTAAGGAAACCGACAGGGATATTGGTAAGCAAGGATGCACCGAACGCGAGAGCGGAAAAAGCCGCTATGCCGGTCAGCCTTTTTGTATTGTCTGATATATTGGTTTGTCTGTTCATTGTAACCTCTTTTCACTTTTAGGGCATACCCGTGTGGTTTTTTAGGGTTGCCAAAGATAAAAAGAAAACTCATAAAGGCACTACACCCCTATGAGGAAAAGAGAAGATATGCGCACGCGCGCAGATTCACAAATCTCTTTTTTCATCCGGACTGTAACCGTCGGTAGAGGATTTCACCTCTTCTGGAGTAAGACTCCTCGCAGACTCGTCGCTACACGCGCTTCACTGCCGATATGGAATTGCACCATTCCCCAAAGAAATTGTAGGAGTATTAAATTAATTGTTTTCGGGAATCCGATGTGTACGCATCAATAAAATTGATGCAAAATTCCCCGAAGAATTTGGAGAATCTTTTTATTTAAAATCACCCGGCAAATGCCTATGAAAGCACCTGCCGGGTAACTTTATTTATAGCTTATATTTCGGTTTGAATAAGAAATTCTAATTATGCAAGAATCTCTGAAACAACGCCGGAACCTACGGTTCTACCACCCTCACGGATAGCGAAACGAAGACCCTTCTCGCAAGCGATGGGGCTGATAAGCTCAACGTTCATGTTAACGTTATCGCCGGGACGGCACATCTCAACATCCTGAGGAAGAGTGATGATACCGGTAACGTCGGTAGTTCTGAAGTAGAACTGAGGTCTGTAACCGGAGAAGAAGGGCTTGGAACGGCCGCCTTCCTTTTCGGTAAGAACGTAAACCTGACCAATGAACTTGGTCTCGGGATGGATGGAACCGGGCTTAGCAAGAACCTGACCTCTTTCGATATCGGTCTTGTTTACACCTCTAAGAAGAAGACCAACGTTATCACCAGCCTCAGCGAAGTCCATGAGCTTATGGAACATCTCGATACCGGTTACAACGGTAGTTCTCTTTTCATCGGTGAGACCTACGATCTCAACGGTGTCAGCCATCTTAACAGTACCACGCTCTACACGACCGGTAGCAACGGTACCACGACCGGA
>JAFVYL010000003.1 GCA_017508665.1 Clostridia bacterium
CGTAAACGGGTTCGCAAAAAGCCTCCCTGTGGAGGGAGTCTTGGAGTTGAAAATTGAAAGTTAAGGAACGAAACGAGGTGGTCGAGGCAGCCTCTCACCATCAACGCACCATCGGTGCAATTCACGGCACAGCCAATTCATTCTTAATTTTTCATTTTCAATTTTCAACTCCAAGACTCCCTCCACAGGGAGGCTTTTTGCGAACCCGTTTACGGGCGGCAAGTAACAATTGCATGGCCGGCAGGCCAATAAAAGCGCACTTGTGCGCAGCCGGTAGTATTAGGGCTATACCCGAAACTGAAATACCCCTGTTTCTCACGGGGGATATTTATTCATAATTCGCCTTTTTCTCACCCCCTTGACTTTGTACCGATGAAAATGCTATAATGTAATTGTTACAACAGTAACAAATAAAAAAGGAGTAAAAGACATGAAAAAAATTATTTCTCTTTTAGTTGTCGCAGTAATGTTAGTGCTTTCTCTTGCTTCCTGCGATATGATCAACAAGCTCCTCGGCAAAGAGGAGGCTAAAGAGCCAAGAACCACTATTACCGCAGAGGAATGGGAAGCTCTTAAGGACAAAACAAACTACACTATTAAAACAGTCGGCACATCTACTATGGTATATGGAGAGGAGACCGTGACCACGGAGATGGACGAAGTGATGAAATCGACCGAGACCGCTGTATACGAAAAATCTGTCAACAAGCAGACCTATCAAGGAGAAACGGATGAACGCAAAGAAGAAAGTTACTCCGTGGTTGAAGACGGCGTGCGCTATTTGCTTCACGAGCGTCCTGACGAGAACGGCGTGATAGGCTGGGTCGCAAGTGAATACGATTGGGAGCACGAGTCTATATACGATGGCGCATCTAGCGACCAGGAATTAACATTTGAAGACCTCGTTTACGATGAAGAGAAGAAGGCATATACCTATACTCTTGAAGAAGACGGTGTTGAGGGTCTGGTTGAGTTGTACTTCGAGGACGGTAATTTGGTTAAGATGGTTATGAAAGCAGAAGGCGAAGCAGATTCCATAAAGCTTAGCGCAACCGTGACCGTAACGGTTTCCGATATAGGAACAACCAAGGTAGACGTTCCTAAGTATACCGTAGATCAGTAATAATTTTCAGATAACACAGTGCGTGCATCGGTCCTCACGGCTTGTGTGTGACCGACCGTGTGTAAATATGGGCTGAGCCCTTATAATAAGCAAAGAGAGAACAAAGCAGTGTTTGAAGTGAACCCCAAAAGTTAGACGCTTTTGAAGGTGCATATCAGTTGCCGAGTTCTCTCTTTTTTTGCACGAAAAAACGTCAATTTCACACCACACCGATTTTTGGGGTGTCAAATAGGGCATTTCTTTGTTGATCCTTCACAAAGCGCGACATCTTACGACACGAAAATTTGGATGGGTACTTTACTTACTTTCTTATTCGGTTAATTTATAATGGAATTGCGGGTAAAATAACGGCGGATCGCGACGGTCGGTATCTACCCCTACAAAACACGGAATGAGGAAGATATAAATGTTTGATTTTGACACTTGTGACGATTATATTGCGGAAAAATGCGGCAAGGGTTCGCGTTTCATGGTAATATGGGAATTTATGATCGACGAGCTCGGTCTTTCGGGCACTGAGCTGTCCGTATATGCGGTAATTTTTGGAATGCACAAGAGCTATTGCGACGGATTTTTGGGCTCACGTGAATTTTTGCAGAAGTGGAGCTGTGCAGGTAAAACCTCGGTACACAACGCCTTGGCATCACTCGAGAGGAAAAAGCTGATAAGAAAAGAGATGCGCCACTATGGCAGAGTGCAGAAGGCGGTGTACTACATAAACACCGAGGCGTTGCCAACGCTCGATATGTTTGCTCTCGAAAACCGTAACAGAGATAATAACCGAAGGATAAGACAGGCGGAGGCAAAGCAAGGTGTATCTGCCTCTTAAGATGTAAAATTCTTCATCTCGGCGGCTTGTCCGCCTTCCGCGTGAGCGGTATATAAATAACTATCTTTTGTTCTATCTTTTATTCTATCTTTTCTGCTACCGAATTTTGATACGGCAAATCTCAGGTTTTGATGCACCGATTCCAATTCTTGAATGTCGCATATCAGAATATGAACGACGGATACCAAACTGTGACCTCGGATACCGGTTTTTGAACGACAGATTTGAATTTCTGTCCAACAAGCTTCAATATTTGATATACGATGACCCGGAATTTTTTGATAAAAGTTGACAAATCGCGTGGTGTATGTTATAATTAAAGTTACGGAGAAGTTGACAAGCAGATATATTTTGTCACTTTTCTCTCGTTATTTAAGATAAGACAACAAAGGTATAATAAAAACCTTTAACGAAAGGAAAATAAAATGAAGAAACCTATTCACGAAAAGAAAGAATATCTTACCTTCCGTGAGGCCGTGGAGGATATGGGTCAGCTCTACTCTGACAGAGTGGCATACTCGTTCCGCATCAAGCCCTCGGATAAGGAAATAAGAAAGAAGACTTATACCGAGCTCCGCGATGACGTAAGAGCTCTCGCAACCGAATTTATAACGAGAGGTGTTCCCGGCAAGCAGGTTGCTCTTGTAGGTAGGCTCAGCTATCATTGGATCGTTACCTATTACGCTACTCTTTGCTGCGGCGGTGTTCTCGTTCCTCTCGACAAGGAATGGCTCGCGCAGGATCTTGCTGATACCGGTGCAAAGGCAGAGGTGTCCTTCGTCATATGCGACGGAGATATTATTGATAAGGGCAGAGCTATCGCAGAGGCGGCGGGTGCAGCAGAGCCTATTGCTCTTGAGTACGGAGAGGGAACTGTTGACGAGCTTATTGAGCTCGGCCGTGTTAAGTTTAATGAGGACAGAAACATATACTTCGGCGCGAAGATCGACGTAAACAGAATGTCGCTCCTCGTGTTCACCTCGGGTACTACCGGCAAGGGCAAGGGCGTTATGCTCTCTCAGAAGAATCTTCTTTCCGATATGGCTTCTCCCCTGCAGTATATTGACTTTACCTTTAAGTCCGTAGGAGTACTTCCTCCTCACCACACCTTCGGCTCTACCGTAAACATTTTCGGCCACAACTGTATCGGCTGTGAGATCTATATATCCTCGGGTATCAGATACGTGCAGAAGGAGCTCAAGGAGCAGAAGCCCGGACACATGGTTCTCGTTCCCCTTTACCTCGAGACCTTCTACCGTAAGATAATGGCAAACATCAAGGAGCAGGGCAAGGAGAAGCTCATCGCGAGAATGATCAAGATATCCAACTTCCTTCGTAAGATCGGTATCGACCTCAGACGTAAGCTCTTCAAGCAGGTTCTTGCGGCATTCGGCGGTGAGATAAGAATGGTAGTATGCGGCGGCGCGCCCATCAACCAGGATATACTTACCTTCTTTGACGGAGTAGGTATTGAGATACTCAACGGCTACGGCATCACCGAGTGTGCACCTATCATCGCGTGCAACCACGCTCACGACGTTATCCCCGGCAGCGTAGGCCCTGCAGCAGACGTAAACGAGGTAATCATCCACGATCCCAACGAGGACGGCGAGGGTGAGATCTGGGCTAAGGGCCCCAACGTAATGCTCGGTTACTTCAAGGATGAGGAGGCAACCAGAGAGGCTATTACCGAGGACGGCTACTTCAGAACCGGTGACTACGGTAAGCTCGGTAAGAAGGGTGAGATCTATATCACAGGCAGAAAGAAGAACCTCATCATTCTCTCCAACGGTAAGAACGTATATCCCGAGGAGATCGAGTCTGAGTTCATCTCGGTTCCCGGTGTTATCGATATCATAGTATACGAGGGCCAGAGCAAGAGAGGCTCTATGTACAACACCATTGTTGCCGAGGTTTATCCCGATGAGGATTACATCAAGAAGAACAACGTTGAGGATATCTACGCGCATCTTAAGAAGTACGTTGACGAGTACAACCTCAGAGCCGTGTCCTACAAGAAGATAGGCATACTCAAGGTTCGTACTGAGGAGTTCCCCAAGAATACGCTTCGTAAGATTATGAGGTTTAAGCTCGATATGACCATCGACTAATAAAAAAGCAGTCCTCCGGGACTGCTTTTTTAAATGTAAAATTGAAAATTGAAAATTGAAAGTTAAGGAACGAAACGAGGTGGTCGAGGTAGCCTCTCACCGTTAATGCGGTTTTCTCCTTTTTATTTAAGTTTTCGTTTTATCGTCGTTTCCTCGTTCACGGCACACATAAGAAAAGCGAGCCGTTTTTTTGCGGCTCGCTAAATGCTTTTATAGAGTTAATCTTCGGGTACGTAGTCGTAGTGGATGGTGGCATTGATTAATTTTGAATTATTCTCGCCTATAAGAATCTCAGTCCATTCCTCAGCACTACCCGTGTAGTATATATCTGTGAGGCTGTCGCACCAATAGAACGCCTCCTCACCGATACTTGTAACGCTATCCGGAATAGTTATGCTTGTAAGGCTTAAGCAATATGCGAACGCCCACTCGCCAATGCTTGTAACGCCGTTACCGATAGACACGCTCGTAAGGCTTGTGCACATACAGAACGCATAATTGCCGATGCTAGCAACGCTATCCGGAATAGTTATGCTTGTAAGGCTTGAGCACCCATAGAACGCATAATCGCCGATGTTAACAACGCCATCCGGGATAATAAACGAGGTATCCTGCTTTCCAAGAGCATACTGCATTAGAGTTTCACTGTCCTTTGAATAAAGGTTGCCGTCTATAGATGCATAATATTCATTATTTTCATCTACGTTAATGCTGACAAGGCTTGAACACTCACCGAACGCCCACTCGCCGATACTCGTAACACTATCTGGGATATTTATGCTTGTAAGACTTTCGCAATATGTGAACGCCCCATCACCGATACTCGTAACACCATCTGGGATATTTATGCTTGTAAGACTTTCGCAAAATGCGAACGCCCCATAACCGATGGTTATGACGATGTCCGGAATATTTATACTTGTAAGGCTATAGCATTTATAGAACGCATAATCACTAATACTAGTAACGCTATTCGGAATATTTATGTTTTCAAGACTGTGACATATTGCGAACGCACCATTACCAATATTTGTGACGCCATTCGGTACGGTTATACTTGTAAGGCTATTGCAATCCGAGAACGCATAATCACCGATGCTCGTAACGCTATCCGGAATGATAATGCTTGTAAGATTTAAGCAACGACAAAACGCTTCTTTTCCTATACTGGTAACACCATCCTGGATGGTTATATTTGTAATGTTTGTGCAGCAATAAAACGCATTGTGATCGATGTTTGTTCCACCTGTGATTACTACTGTTTTTAGTGATGCCGGAACGTAGTCAATATTATATGAGTATGAATTTGCGCCAAAGATATATCCAAAGTGAGTGTTGCTTGTATCTGTAGCACTTGCACCTACAAATGGAAGTGTAATACTCTCAAGCCTCGAGCAACCATAGAACGTGTCATCACCGATGGTTGTGACGCTATCAGGAATTATAATGCTCGTAAGGTTTGAACACTCGTAGAACGCCCCATTACCAATACTTGTAACGCTATCCGGAATGGTAACGCTTGTAAGGTTTGAACAAAAAGAAAATGCATATTTGTAAATACTCGTTACGGGTAATCCTTCATACTCTCTTGCTATTTCAGCTTCGGTCTCAGTACTCCTGAATTTTACAACAACGGCATAAGTGCCATCCTCTGAGACCTCGTATATTACACCGGGAGCTGGTTCATCCTCGGTAGGATCATCCGGCCCTTCATCTTCGGGATTATCAGGGATTGGATCCTTAGTATCCTCCTTAGGCTCGTCCCTGTTTATGGGTGTATCCGTTACTTCGTTTTTGTTGCCTATTATCTCTTCGATCTTATCGCATGAGGCAAAGGAAAGCAGCATAATTGTAATTAAGCTCAGTAACAATAAAGCTCTTACGAAATCGCGCCTTTTCATATTCCAACCCCTTTCGTGTTTGTGCCTGTCGGCGTTTTATAAACATATTATATCACGTGTACGCAGAAAATACAAGAGAGCGAGTAAGTTAAAAATTAAAAGATGAAAGTTGGTGCGATTAGGCGCGAATGCGGATCAATGATCGGTGTGAGATGGTGATATGAAATTCTTGACAACAAATCACCTATTATGTATAATAGTAGTATATTACTCATCAGAGGTTTAACCTATGTATATTGTTGACACACATTGTGACAGCCTTTTGACCGTTAGCGCGGAGAGAGGACTCGCAAACGCGCATAACATCTCGGCAAAGTATCCGCATCTACAGCTCTTTGCTGAGTTCGTGCCCTGTCAGGGCATGCCTGCGGAATACAGAAGAAAGAAAATATTCGGCATGACCGACGTGTATATTGCGGAATGTCAGAGACTCGGTATTTTTCCCGTAAGGGACACACAGGAGCTCAATTACGCGGTCGAGAACGGTCTGTCCGCGTCCATTCTCGCCATAGAGGGCGGCGGAGGACTCTTGCCCGGCTCTCCCGAGATAGATATGCTTCACCGTATGGGTCTTCGCGTTATGAGTCTGTGCTGGGATTCAAACGAGCTTGCGGCATCCGCTTGGGATAAGGACGATTACGGTCTGACTAAGGAGGGCGGAGATCTTGTGGATATACTCAGCGCATACGGTATAATTCTTGACGTATCGCACCTGTCCGACAAGGCGTTTTATGACCTTTTAGAGCGCACGGCATACCCCGTGATAGCTACACACTCCAATTTCCGTGACGTCTGCGCAAGTCCGAGAAACCTTACGCTTGATATGGCAAAACGTATAGCGATGAGAGGCGGAATAATCGGTCTTAACATATACCCCGCTTTTCTTTCGGACAGCGGCAAGGCAAACAAGGACGACATCTACCGCCACGTTGACTACGCACTTGAGAAACTCGGAGAGGACGTACTCTGCTTTGGTTGTGACATCGACGGCATTGAGGAGTATCCCGAGGGCTTTGATAATGACTCGAGCATACACGACAGACTCGTAGATATTCTTCTTGAGAGATACTCGGAGAATATTGTCGAGAAGATAGCGGGACTTAATGCGATCAATTTCTTTAAAGGAAACCTTTGAAAATGGAAAGTTGAAAATGGAAAGTTGAAAATTGAAAATGGAAAGTTGAAAGTTTAAATAAATACTAAAAGAAAAGAGGATATAAAAATGGAAAGATACGCATGGAAGGGCAGAGTAAAGGGTGATATTGCTGAATACAAGCGCCGTCACGACGAGATATGGCCCGAGATGAAGGAGGTTCTGCACGAGGCAGGCATCACCAACTATTCTATATGGAACGTAGGTGACGAGCTCTTCGGTTACTACGAGTGCAAGAACGGTGTCGAGTTTGCCGCAAAGGTGCAGGCAGGCAGTCCCGTAATCGACAGATGGAACGAGTATATGGATGATATACTCGAACTTGAGATGGAGCCTAACGGAGCACAGAAAAAGCTCGTAGAGGTCTTCAGATTCGAATAAAAAGCAAAAAAAGGCGGTGTCACACGTTGACACCGCCTTTGCCGTACATTTTGCCTATTGAATGGAAATCACACCCCCGAGTGCCGCTCTTGGCACTGTTTTTGACCCTTGAGTCAAAAGCTCTGAGTGACGAAAGAGCTGTCGGTTGCCGTTCCTAATTAAAGTCGCGGCCTCGGGGGCGCGCAATAGTTGAATGATAGGGTTTTCTGCAGAGCCAAACCATCTTGCAAGCCTAAGCTATACATTCAGATTTACTCAAACAGACGACTGCAGACCTTCAATATTTAGGCAAAATATACAGTACAGTATGTCCGTTATATCATATATCGAGACAAATGTCAATAACTTTGGTGATATTTAGAGGTTTTAATACAATACAATTCTGAATAAGGGTATTAGGTTTTGTAATATACTTCTATGTCTTTAACGCGCTTGTCCGGAGTGCAAAAATTTAAATGCGGTGTTTTAAAAAGCGACTTGAAAAGAGCATTACCGTGTGGTATAATCACAGTATAGGAAAACTTCAAGAGCGGTAACTTATATGAAAGGATAAACTTTATGAGGCTGTTAGGAAAAGGACAAGATGCGGACCTCAGACTCTCGACCGAGCAGACGCATAACGGTACGTGCTATATCCTCGACTTTGTATTGAAGGACGGAGCAAAAAAAATTAAGGTTGTGATGGAATAATGAGTGGAATTATAAGAATAGAGGAATTAGGTGACCCTCGTCTTGACCTCTTTGTCAGACTTACGGGCGCACAGCTCAGATCGAAGCTTGAGCCCGAAAAAGGCGTATTCATCGCCGAAAGTCCTACGGTCATCGAGGTAGCTCTCGACTCGGGATGTGAGCCGATAGCTCTCCTGACGGACGAGAGGCTGATAAACGGAGCGGTTGAGAAAATAATAAAAAGGTGCGAGGGCGTGCCGATTTATTCAGCGAAAAAGGAGATTCTTGAGGGAATTACCGGGTTTGCTCTTACACGGGGTGCGCTCTGTGCTATGAGAAGACCGAGGATGCCTGAGCTCTCGGAGCTGCTTGAGGGCGCTCGCACGGTTGCCGTGCTTGAGAATATAGCCGACTCGACGAATATAGGCGCGATATTCCGCTCTGCCGCCGCGCTCGGTGTAGATGCGGTGCTCGTTACACCCGATTGCTGTGATCCTCTCTGCCGCAGGGCGGTGAGAGTCAGCATGGGCACGATATTCCGCGTGCCTTGGGGTGTTATAGGTGAGTCGCAGGCTGATTGGCGCGAGGGGGGAGTAAAGCTCTTGCAGAGCTACGGCTTCAAGACGGCTGCCATGGCGCTGAATGAGAATTCGGTAAATATCGACGATCCCACGCTGATGAGCGAGGATAAGGTTGCGGTAATTCTCGGTACAGAGGGCACGGGCCTTGCAAAGAGTACGATAGAAAACAGCGACTACACCGTAATGATACCCATGCAGAACGAGGTGGACTCTCTCAACGTTGCCGCCGCCGGAGTTATAGCATTCTGGCAGCTGGTGAGGCGTAAGTGGAAAGTGGAAAGTGGAAAGTTGAAAGTGTGGGGCTTACGTCTTGCATAGATACAGAAAAAGCGAGCCGTTTTTGCGGCTCGCTTAATGTTTTTTATCAGTGAATTTAAAGCGCGGACTTTAAATTTGAGATGAAACACTGTAGCTTGGTGTGTGATTTTGCTTGAAATAACAGATGTTTTGCTAACTATTATTTACTTTTTACTGATTGTTGTGCTTGTTTTTCATCTCCGCGTTAGCTATCTTGTAAATTTCCTCAGCGGCAAGACGCGCCTTTGCTACAGGCACTGACTGATCCTTGGGGAAGCAATAGAAGATACATTCGGGGGATGATAAGGCGATGACGTCACCTCTCTCGTAGAAGTTAAAGTCAGCACATATGCTGTGTGAGGCCAGGGGCTTGTGCTCGTAATTGATCTCGCCATCGGCTCCTATGAGCTTGAAGCCATCTCTTGTATGGACGAGCTGTCCTTCTCCTACGTCAAAGACATCGTGCGTGTCTGTGCTTATCCATATGTTTACGGGAATATCGAGGCGATATTCACCTCTCTCTATCTCTTCTCTCACGGCCTCGCGCTCCCATCTGTACCAATCGGGCACATGGGTGAACTCGGCATCACGGTCTATTCCGATCAGCTCGCCGTATTCACTGAGCTCGTATTCAGCGCCGCACTCTTTGCACGTTAGTCTGATGCCCTTGCCGAGCATCTTGCCTTCTGCCTTACATTCGGGGCACTTATAGAGGACCCTCTCAAGGCTGTCGGCTCTGAAGCTCTCGCTGATCCTTACCTTGTTTTCCTTCTGCCACTTGAAGCTGTCAAACGCGAACTGCTCAAAGACTGTTTTTGTGATCTCCTCGGCAGGCATTTTTGCCACCTGCTCGCTCGAGAGCAGACACTCAAGCGTAGCGGACACCCTTACACGTCTTCTCTGCAGATTGTTGTAAAGCGGATCGCGTGAAAATGCTCCGTAGGTTTTCAGCATAACGAGTGGTAAACCGAGCATCTTAACACACTTACCGATGGTATCGGAGAGAGTGGTCGTTGTACCGTCAAAGGTGTATCCCGCCTCGGGGAACATTACTATATTTGTTTTGAGCTTTCTTGCCGCGTGCAGCATATCGCGTACGAGCACCGTGTCAGACGAGAACTTCTTTGTCGGGATACAGCCGATCTTGCGCATAAGCCAATCCTTGCCGAAGAAGGCGTCCGTGGTGGTGACGATATTAAACGGCTTCGGATAAAGCGCGGTCGCAACGATCTCAAGATCGATGAAGCTCGAGTGATTCATGAGAATAAACGATCCCTCGCCCTTTTTAATCTTGTCCATGCCGATCTTCTCGCACTTAAAGTGTGTCGCCATCATATCCGGCAGGGATACGAGGCGCATCAGCGTTCTAAAGAAGAAGCTCGGCTTTTTCGGCTTCTTGTGCTTTTTATTGTTTTTCTTTGCGTCCTCGATAACCTGCCGGTACGGGAGCTTTGTAACCTTGATCTTCATAACAAGATACCTTTCGGCATTACTGCATGCTTATTTGAGGGCATACTTAATAAGTATACTGTATCATACAGTAATAAAATTAACCTTAAATAATATAAAATAACGGCGGAAATGCAAAAAAAGACGCTCTGTACTTGAAAACGAAAAATCGGTATGATATAATCAACAAAAAACACCTTTTTGGGGATATGCGAATGACAGTCAACGAATATATAGAAAAAAATCTTCCGAACACGGTGAGGTACAGGCCATATGATGAGCCTCCCTTTTTTGCCTTGCCGAACCCTTACAACGTGCCGTGCGCTGAGGGAATGTTTCAGGAAATGTATTATTGGGATACCTATTTTACGAATATAGGTCATATTATAGACGGAAACTTTGAGCAAGCTAGATGTAACGTCGAGAATCTCGCGGCTATGGCAGAGAGATTCGGGTTTGTCCTTAACGGCAACCGCGAGGAGTTTTTAAATAATTCGCAGCCGCCTTTTTTATCTCAGGCGGTAAGAGAGGTATATGAGGTAACCCACGACCTTGCGTGGCTTAGGAAAATGTGCTCTGCGATCCGTAAGGAATATGAATTCTATACCGAAAGAATGGGTACTGAGCTTGGGCTCTCGAGATATGACGCTGTGACTCCTATGTCTGATGAGCAGATAAAGCGCGGAGCAGAGCTTATGATACAGAGAATGGGATACCGCCCCGACGTCAGCGAATACGATCTCGCGAGAGGACTTTTTGCGGTTGGAGAAAGCGGCTGGGACGTGAATCCGAGAATGACCTACCGCGCGTATGAGATCATACCCGTGGAGCTTAACGCGCTCCTTTACTCGATGGAAATGAATATGGCATACTTTGCCGAGGAGCTGGGCGAGGGGGCAGAGGAGATCCTTTGGAATAACAGGGCTAAAAAACGCGCAGAGCTTTGCAGAAGATATTTGCTCGGAGAAGATAAAATCTTCCACGACTACGACATTTCCAAGTCGGAGAGGACAGATACGGTGAGCGCCGCATTGTTTTATCCTATGTATTTCGGCATGCTGAGCGAAGACGAGGCGCAGTCTCTTGTAAATAAGGTTCTGCCTATACTTGAGACAGATTACGGCATCCTTACCTGTGAGAGAATGGATTGGGTGAGAGGCAATTACCAATGGGGTTATCCAAACGGATGGCCGCCTATGCAGATAATAGCTGTCGGCGGACTCCTCAGATACGGATACACCGAGGATGCGCGCAGAGTGGCGGCTAAGTTCCTTTCCCTTATAGAAAAATGCTTCCGTGATACGGAACACCTGTGGGAAAAGTATGACGTTGTAGAGGGCAGTGCAAACGCGCTGGCAGAGTATGAGACACCTGCCATGCTTGGATGGACCTACGGTGCGTACAGATATCTCGGCAAGATTTTATCGAAATAAAATACAGCACTCAATATACAAAAAACGACAACTAAACATTACAAAAAGCGAGTAAACCGACCTAAAACGGAAGGAATACTCGCTTTTATTATTCTGAAAAAAACGGTAAAATCACACCGGATCTTTGCGGACTGCTATATCCTTGATGATCTCGCCTGCGATGATAAGTCCGACTGCCGAGGGCACGAAGGATATACTGCCCGGGGTGCGCTCACCGCTCGGATTTATGGGCGGCTCGTCGGAGAAAACGGTCTTTAGGTGGTTGACACCTCTTTTGCGCAGCTCTGTGCGCATCACCTTTGACAAGGGGTCTGTGTGAGTTTTTGATATATCCGCTACCTTGAATCTTGTGGGATCGAGCTTATTGCCCGCGCCCATAGAGGAGATGATTTGTATATCTTTTTTCTTTGCCTCTGTGATAAGATGGAGCTTGGATTTAACCGAGTCGATACAGTCGGCAATATAGTCGAAGTCACCTAGATCTATCGGATTTTCCTCCGAGTAGAATTCGTTTATTGCCATGACCTCGCACTCGGGGTTGATATCGGCGATCCTCTCCTTCATTACCTCGGTCTTGTATCTGCCGACGGTGGAGTGGAGAGCGATTATCTGACGGTTAATATTCGACACGGATACTCGGTCAGAGTCGATAAGAGAGATTTTTCCGACACCGGCTCTTGCGAGAGCTTCTGTCACAAATCCACCCACTCCGCCGATGCCGAACACCGCCACGTGTGAAGTCTTAAGCCTATTTACCGCATCCTGACCGAGCATCATCTCGGTTCTTGAATAGACAGTTTCCATTACTTAACCTCTCTTCCAATATTTACGGTCGAGAGAGCGGTACATGATAGCTTCTGCTATATGATCCGCGTTTATGTTCTCGCATCCGTCAAGGTCTGCGATGGTACGCGCGACTCTCAGCACTCTGTCGTGGCCTCTGGCAGAGAGACCGAGTGACTCAAACGCCTCTCTCATAAGAGTGGACGCTTCCTCGTCCAGCTCACAGTGGCGGCGGAGCATATCTACCGACATATTTGCGTTAAGGACACCTGTTCTGTCACCCGCCTTGGCGAGTCTTTCGTTTGTAAATCTTCTCGCGGCGTTTACTCTCTCGCGGATGACCGAGGAGGGCTCACCGTGGTTGCCCTTACCGGCAATATCGTCGTAGGACACCGAGGGCAGCTCGATCTCTATATCGATTCTGTCAAGCAGAGGACCGGATACCTTCTCGAGATATTTTGACACGGATTGGGGGGTACAGGAGCATTTTTTATCGGGATCGCCGAAATATCCGCATCTGCAGGGGTTCATCGCGCAGACGAGCATAAACTTTGCGGGATAGGTTATTTTAGCCGCCGCGCGGGTTACTGTTACGACACCGTCCTCAAGCGGCTGACGGAGAGATTCCGTGGTCTTTTTCGAAAACTCGGGAAGCTCGTCAAGGAAAAGTATGCCGTTGTGCGCCATGGATATCTCACCCGGGCGGGGATAAGTTCCGCCGCCTACGAGTCCCGGCATAGTAACGGTATGGTGGGGAGAACGGAAGGGGCGTGTAGTGATAAGGCCCTTGCGGAGCTTTCCGCTGACCGAGTGTATCTTGGTGGTCTCGAGAGCCTCCTCAAAGTCCATATCGGGAAGAATAGAGGAGAGCCTTTTTGCCAGCATCGACTTGCCCGTGCCGGGAGGTCCTATCATAAGCACGTTGTGACCGCCTGCCGCCGCTATCTCAAGAGCTCTTTTTGCCTTGAGCTGACCGCATACGTCATAGAAGTCGGGCGCGTCGGAATGTGCGGTGAGGTCTAATGTCGGCAGGGACGAGGGCGTGGGCTCTATCAGCTGATTGCCCTTCAGGTGCTCGACAAGCTCTCTGAGTGTCTTGACCGCATATACCGTGATACCGCTGACTACGGTAGCCTCGTCACGGTTGGCGTAGGGGACGAATATCTCCTTTTTGCCGAGATCTCTTGCCGAGACAGCCATGGGAAGGACACCGGCTATGCCGCGCACCTCACCCGAGAGCGATAACTCGCCTATTATACATTTATCGGAAAAATCGTATTCTCTCGGGATCACACCGTCACTCTGCAAAATGGCGCACATGATCGCAAGATCGAACACGGTACCCTCCTTTTTGATGTCTGCGGGGGCGAGATTTATCATTAGATCAAGGGGAGGAAAAACGTATCCGCTGTTCTCACACGCGGATTGAACTCGGTTTTTAGCCTCTTTTACAGCCGCGTCGGGAAGTCCTACAAGCTCAAATCTCGGGAGTCTGTCCCAAGCGGAACATTCCACCGTCACCTCAAAACCCTCTATACCGAGGACACCTGATGAATATATCTTGGAAAGCATAACTGTCTCCTTTTGTCGGTTTTCTGAGTATATTATACTGCAACTGCGAGGATAAATCAATGCAAAATGAAAAATTCGTAACGCAGAATGAGAAATTGGACGGGGGAGGCTTAAGAGTGGCGTTTATCCGCGGTGCGCTCTGCCCGCCTGTGTTGATTTGTTGAAAAGGTAGAACTTTCTATCCAAAATATCCAAATATTTAAAATACTGTTGCAACGTTATATTTTTATATGTTATAATTATTCCGTAAAAATATTTTTGCGTTTAAAAGGAGAAAAACATGAGAGATTTTAAGAAAATACTCATAGTGATCTGCGTGCTTGCACTCCTCACCGTTGGCTGTGTCATTCTGGCATTTGCTACCGACGGAGAAGAGGAAGATGTAAACAAGGGCAGCGTAGCCAAGCTTACCGAGCTTGTAGTTACCGCCGAGCGCGCTACGGACGCCAATAAAAAGCGTACCGCTATCCTCGCTATATCCGAGTATATGAACACTAAGACTATCGATCCCTCCGAGGAAGGATACGAGGATACCGTCCTCAGAATCCGTACGGTAGCGGTTGAGTGCGCATACCTCTACCTGGTTACCATCCCCGAGCAGATCGACGATCTTACAGAAGCAGAAAAATGGACAGACGTATTCATGAACGCAGACGAGATGCTCCGCCTCTTTGAGATTCCTAACGGAACCGCGGGCTTCAATGCTGCTAAGGATATGTATGACAAGACGCTCGTTCAGATATCCTCGCTTCTTATAGAAACAATAGGCACTGATATTGCCGACGATCCTAGTCCCAAGACTGCTGAGAATAAGGTCAAGCTCAATAAGGCGAACAGAATTATAAATTACTGTACTCCTTTTGGCTCGAATGAGCAGATCAACACTGCTATGGCAGAGATCAAGGCGTCCTTTGATGCTTGTATAGAGGCTCATAACGCTGCAGTTGAGAAAAATCTTGCGGCACTCGACAGACAGAATGACGTAAACAACTACGATCTCCCCATATACTACAAAGAAGACTTCGATGCGCTGAGAACCGGTGACGGTATCGGACAGATGGCAGGCTGGTCTTACAACAGCAACGGTACTATCAACCGCATAGGCGTAAGAGAGGACAAGGACGGCAATAAATTCTACCTCCACGAGTATATTGAAAAAGAAAGACCTGCAGGATCGTTCGTTCAGAGAAGCCTTAGCGGTATAAACACCGAGAAGGGTCTTGTATTCGAATTTGATATTGCTATCTTCAGCGAAATGCCCCAGCAGGGTATTGTCGTTGAGACGGGAAGCTTGAACGGTTCCTTCCCCCCTCCTTATCTTTACATCAACGGTAAAGGAGATATCTGCGCTAACGATCAGAAAACGGTTCTTCTCCCCGGCGCAATGACAAAGGGCGGCTGGCTCCACGTTATTATCGCACTTGATCCGAGTGACTTCGTATACAAGCTCTGCGTAGAGGGTCAGCATCTCGGATCCTACAGCGCAAAGTTTGCCGACGGCTCAACCTTCGATCACAGCAAGGTTGCTTTCAGACTTTCGGGCGGACCTTCAACACAGGGTGACGTAGCTTACGATAACTTCATGATCTACGCCGGCAACAATTACCGTAACCACGACAGACTTGCAAATATGACCGAGGCTGAGAAGTTTGCATATTTCGTAGAGTACTTCTCAACCGATACTAACCCTATTCTTGACAGAAAGACCGCATACGACAGAGCGGGTGAGTATATCGACACCTACCGTACCGTAACCAATCCCGAGACCGGTGAATATGAGTACACCGAGCTTGTCGGAGACGACGAGGCGCTCAAGGCGGCTGTCGATACATATCAGACCTTCGATATTGATTCTCTTCTTTCCGAGGCTATGGCTGCAAACCTTGAGACTTACGTTGCTTACATTGAGGAGCTCAGAGCTATTGAGCGTTCCACAGAGACGACGACTAAGAGAAATAACAAAGTAAGTGAGATCATAGAGTTCGTAAGAAAGAACCTTGGACTTATCGACCTTACACTTGATATTTACACCGCCAATCCCACAGACGGAAACATCAACGCACCCAACGGTACATCGGACTACGATGAGTATACCACTATATACAATAGAATAGTTAAACAGATCGAGTACGATACTCAGTCTACTGCTTTCGTTAGATACATTAAGAAATTCCAGAACGCTACATCCGTTGCCGCAACCGAGAGATACTACAACTTTGCAAGAGATCTTATCAACGCCGACAGTATAGACCTCGGGCTTATCGCTAATCCCGATACTCCCTACAGAGAGAACTTCCAGGATCTTATCGATGCGTATGAGGTATATATCAACGCTTCTGTGAAGATCGACGCGATTACCAAGGAAAGCAATTCCAAGAGAATAGTTCAGTGTATTTCGGCAATCAGCCACCTCAGAACAGAGGAGCAGTGGGATGCTAACGCCGATGAGATGAACGAGTATCTTAACATAGTTAAGGATATCATACTCGGTACCGATGCAAACGGTGATCTTCTTTACAATCCCTCCTACGCCGGTGTTGACGAGGCGGTAAGATTCTTCAACCGCGCATATGCACACTTCCATGCTAAGCTTCAGGACGGTCACGTAGAATATATCGCTAATATTATAGATCTCATCACCGCTACTGACGATTACGTAGAGAAGATCGGTCTTGTAGCTCTCATTGAGAGATATCTTGATACTAACGACATAGACTATGAGGATTCAAGAATAACTCCTCTCCTTGACCGCTTCGAGACCTACAAAGACGAGCTTGTATTCCGCGGTGAAGACTATGCGAACATTCTTCGTGAGAACTCTGTTAAGTTCCGCAACCTCGTTGAGAAGATGCGTACAGCAGAGACCTATCAGGAGCAGGTAGAGTATTACGAGCAGGCTGCTCTCTACTACTTCAGCATTGATACCACGGTAGAGGGTACTCGCAGAGCTATTGAGATCTACGACGAGTACAAGACAGAGCTTGACAGAATCAAGGAGTCCTCTGTAAGATTCCTTGAGGCAGTATCCATCTACAATGCATGTCAGACTAAGGAAGAAAGATACGAGGCACTCGTTGACTGCTATTACAACGCGCAGTTCGCAGAGCTTTCTTACGATGGCGTAGTCGAGGCTCTCGCCGAATACCAGGCGGCATACGATGCTTACATGGGTTATGCAAACTCCGCAAACAGCGATCTCGCTGCTACAGGTAACGCGGTAGGCTCTCTCAGAACCAAGAGCGGTATTACCGTTATCGTATCCATCATCATAAAGAATATCTTTGGTATATAATTAACACGTGAGGGCGGATGTTTTCCGCCCTCATAAAATGAGCACCCGCGACTGTGCGTGCCCACATCTTTAATTTAATAATGAAACGGAGATAAAAAATGAGCGCTAATTACGATGCTCTTTTTACACCTTGGAAAATAGGTAACGTAGAGATAAAAAACAGAATAGTTATGTGTCCTATGGGCGGAACCTCCCTCTTCGGCTGGTTTGAGCTTACGGGATGCGGATTTGATAAAGAGGCCGCAAAGCTTTTCCTTGAGAGAGCGAACAACAACGTAGGTCTTATTATCCCCGGTATAGCTCCCCTTCGCGACACCTTCTGGGGCAAGTGGCTCTGGCAGAACAAGCAGATGTTCAAGGAGCTCAAGGAGTTTATGGACGAGATCCACAAGACCGGAGCAAAGCTCTTCATACAGCTTACCGCAGGTATGGGACGCTCTTGGGCGATCACCGACCTCGTAGGAAAGATTCACAAGAATAAGGTTTTGCGCACACTTGTAAAGCCTATCATAGATACCAATCACGAGCTTATGTCTCCCTCGGCACAGCCTGCGCGCTGGGCTCCCGACATCATCTGTCCCGAGATGACAAAGCATCATATTGAGGAGATAATCGAGGCGTTTGCCAAGACTGCAAAGCTCTGCCGCGATGCAGGTGTCGACGGTGTAGAGGTACACGCTGTACACGAGGGCTATCTTCTCGATCAGTTCGCTATAGAGTTCTACAACAAGCGTACGGATGAGTACGGCGGATCATTCGAGAACAGATATCGCTTTGCCGCTGAGATAGTAAAGGCTATCAAGGCGGAGTGCGGTGAGGATTATCCCGTATCTCTCCGTTACTCCGTAGAGTCCAAGCTCAAGGGCTTTGCCGAGGGCGCAGTTCCCGGCGAGGAATACGTTGAGGTAGGACGTAATATGGAGGAGTCCGAGAGAGCTGCTAAGTATCTCCAGGATGCGGGCTACGATATGCTCAATGCGGACAACGGTACATACGACTCATGGTATTGGGCACATCCCCCGATGTACATGCCCGAGAACTGCAACCTTGAGGACGTAGCTCACATAAAGAAGTTTGTAGATATTCCCGTTGTTTGCGCGGGTAGAATGAGCCCCGAGGTAGGTGCTGAGGCTGTTGCAGAGGGCAAGATCGACGCTATCGGCGTTGCACGTCAGTTCCTTGTAGATCCCGAGTGGATCACCAAGCTTATCGAGGACAGACTTGAGGACATCAAGCCCTGTATCTGCTGTCACGCCGGCTGCTTCAACTTCTCTTCCACAAAGGGACACTACAACACTCAGGATCTCTCCGACACCATGGGACTTGCGCGCTGTGCTCTCAACCCCGAGACCATGCAGTCCAAGAAGTATAGCGTAAAGCCTGCAAAGAAGCAGAAGAGGGTAGCTGTTATCGGCGGCGGTATCGGCGGTATGGAGTCTGCTATTCTTCTTGCAAAGCGCGGTCACAAGGTAACCGTGTATGAAAAGAGCGACAAGCTCGGCGGTGTATTCATCGCGGCATCCGCTCCTTCCTTCAAGGAGAAGGACAGAGATCTCATCGCGTGGTACATTCGCGAGCTTACTAAATATCCCTCCATTGAGGTCAAGCTCAATACCGAGGTTAAGGACGTCAAGTCACTCGGAGCTGACGAGGTTATCGTAACTACAGGCTCTACTCCCAACGTCATTCCCGTAAAGGGCGTTCGTGAGTACGGCATTGAGGCGTGCGACTTCCTTCTCGGCAACAAGAGTGTAGGTGAGAGAGTAGTTATCGTAGGCGGCGGTCTTACCGGCTGTGAGATAGCATATGAGCTCTACCTTCAGGGCAAGCAGCCCACTATTGTTGAGATGCAGGACGATCTCATCACCACCAAGGGCATCTGCCTTGCCAACACCTCTTTCCTCCGTGACTTCTTCAAGGCTAACAAGGTACCCGTGCATCTTGAAACCGCACTTTCCGAGGTACACGAGGACGGTGTAACCGTAAGAGACAAGGATGGCAACACGTTCAAGATCGATTCTGACAGTGTTATCATGTCCACCGGCTACAGATCAGCTCCCCTCGCCAAGGAATCCCGTCACGTGCACGTTATCGGTGATGCATACAAAGTAGGAAATCTAAGGACTGTCATCTGGCAGGCCTGGGACGTGTGCATGAAAATATAATTTTGGTGTAAAGCGCCGTTTCCTCGATCGCTGTATTTTTATACAGCTTCGCTCGTCAGCCGGCACTTTCCCCTCAAAATTTACTGTTTTGTGTAAAGCGCCGTTTCCCGGGTTGCTGTATTTTTATACAGCTTCACTCGTCAGCCGGCACTTTCCACTCAAAATTAACAGTTTTGTGTAAATTGATCTTTTTCTCCTTCCGACGTATGCGGATACGTCTGTCGGTCGAAGAAAGTCAATTTCCTCTCAAAATTAACCGCTTTGTGTAAAGCGCCGTTTCTCGGATCGCTGTATTTTTATACAGCTTCACTCGTCAGCCGGCACTTTCGTACAGTAATATCATTTCACAACTAAACTCAGATCATATTTAAAAGTCGCCGGCTCTTTTGCGAGTCGGCGACACACCCTTAGACGGAGAAATATATGAAAAAAATCTTAGCATTAATGCTTGCGCTTGCTTTGGTGCTTCCGCTTGCATCGTGTAGAAAAAAAGATCCCGACCCAACAAATACCCAGCCCACTCCCACTCCCGAGCCGGAAATTACCGGTGAGGATATATTCAGCCTTAATTTCTCGGAATACCTGGAGATAAGCAGTGATTACTACAAGGGACTGACTGTAGAAGTTAAGGTGAACAAGGTTGACTCCGAGGACGTAGAATCGCTGATCGGCGCGGTGCTCCGCGAAAACAGAACTCAGTGCGACGGCGGTGACAAGCCTATTGCCGAGGGGGACGTGGTAAATATATTTTACAAAGGATATCTCCTTGACGGAGGCGAGAAGAAGTATTTTTCAGGCGGATCGAATATAGGCGATGATTCTTATGCTCTTGAGATTGGCTCGGGCGCATTTGTATCGGGCTTTGAGTCGGGTATGATAGGCAAGATACCTGCCGATTACAGCGAATCCGAACCTATGATAGTAGCCGTTACCTTTCCCGAAAAGTATCCTGCCAATCCCGATCTTGCAGGCAAGGACGCATATTTTGAGGTAAGCGTCGAGGTTAAGGATGAAAAATACAGGTACTATAAGCTCCCGGAGCTCACGGATGAATTTATAACCGACACGCTCGGTTTTACCGAGGAGCAGCTCTCCGCATACGTCGGAGATACTACTGTCGAGCAGTACCGCGCTTACGTTTTCGATACACTCAAATGGCAAGGAGTGGACATTTTAGAATTTGCCGAGGATGTGTATAGACCTTCCGTGCTCACGGGAGTGAACGTGAAAAAATATCCCGAGCGTCAGCTTCAGGAGTACAGCGACCGTATAATCAACAGACTAAAGGATTATTACGACAAAAAAGGATTATCCTCGCTCTACAACACCTTTGATCAGTTTATGTGCTCTCAGTATGAATTGACCTACGGCTCTGATTGGAAAGCGGAGGTCCTCAAGGACGCGAAGTTCATGCTCCTTTACGATATGGTGAGCTATCATATTATGAACCTCGAGGGACTTAAGCCGAGTGAGGATGAATATGCAAAGCTCCTTATCGACTACCTCGACTCCGAGATCAAAAAAGGCGGAGTAAGTCCCGAAGTCTTCGGTACAGCGGCGGAGTATGAGGCTTATCGCGAGCAGTACAGAGCGAAGATGACTCTTGAATACGGCAAGGAGTATTTCAGAGATAAAATCTACAAAATGCTCGTTTTTGACATGGTTGTAAATTGCGCTACCGTTGTTGAAATAACCGAATAATGTAAAATAAAGTAGTCAATTACTACTAATATCCGATAGAGGAGAGGTTGCAGGCGGAACTATGGCAATGCCGTTAAGTACGCTGTCGAAGCAATCCTCCTCTATATTTATTTCCAGCCTGACACCGAGAATTTTTATAAAGCGGGAGAAGTCGTAGTTATAGGTCGAGAGAGGACGTCTGAAGGCATCATCGGTCTGTGCCGCGACGAGTGGGTCCTCCCCCTCAAAGCCTACGACGAGCAGAGTGTGATAGAAGCCGTCTGTGTTGTTGCCGAGCTGTATTACGTCGCCTATTTCCAACTCATCCATTGATGCCGACTTGCCGTACGGTCCGATGCCCGTGTTTTCGGTAATGAAGTTGTAGAAATACTCAACTCCCGTCCACGACGGCGACCTGTCATCGAGCGAGACGTAATACCAGCCGAAGGTCGGGGTATAGTTCATCACGCACGAGCCCGCGTAGATGCTTTGCGATACGAAGTTTGTGCAGTTGCCGCCTATCCCGCGAAAGTTCCCGAATATCGGATTCTGCCCAAAGGCGTATTTTTGGGCATAGGTGACGGCTCTTTCTCTCAGATACGGTTTACTTACTAACATTTTAACCCTCTTTTCTCTTAAACTGTTAGTAATTTATGCCGTATACCGTCTTTTTGTGTATTACCTTCTATCGCCCACGTGTGAGCGCGGCCGCATGCGGATTAAATATATACTATTATATTGACAATTAGCTTTATTTGTTGTAAAATGTAGATGCGTATAAATAACATCTACAAACCAAAAAGGAGAATTAAAATGCGAAAGCTTACAAAACTCTTTAGTGTACTTCTCGTTTTAACTCTGCTCGTAGGCTCTCTTGCCTCCTGTAACAAGGCCAAGAAGCTCGGAAAAATGATAGACGGCGCCAATGCGGCTCTTGCTGAGCAGCCTTATGCGGTCGATATTGTCATTGAGTACAAGGCTGACGATGCGGATATGATTGCCGCCCTTGAGGCTTTATCGACTCCCTCGGTGAAGATCAACGTAGACGGCGATAAGTTCAAGGCAAGACTCGATCTTGCATACGGATCTGACGAGAATTACGTAACCTATACCTTTATAGACGGCACTCTTTACACCGAGTGGCGTGAGGACGGAAACACCGTCAGAGACAGCCGTCCCTACTCCGATGAGGACAAGGCGGCGCTCCGCGACAGCTTCGGCGAGGGCGCAAATATCGGCACAGAGGACTTTGAAGAGGTCGAGCTTAAGAGCGCGGGCAAGGTTGACAGAATCACCTGCACCAAAATCAAGGACGCTCCTCTTAACGCTCTTATAGCTTCTCTTGAAGCGGATCTTGCATCTTTCGACGCAGACGTAGCGATCAAGAACGCGACTCTCGACATTGAGATCGACAACGGCAGATACAACGTAGTTGTATTTACCTGCGAGTACTTTATCACAACGTCGACCGATTCCTACTCTCTTACCATGACTTATTCATCTAAGTTCAATTACACCAAGGAGCTTGAGATAGTTGCTCCCATTATGGAATGATCTTAGGCTGCAGAGATTTAACGATTGACCTTATCTAAGGAGAATATTATGAAGAATTTAAAGAGAAGCTTACTGTCGCTGCTTTTGGTGCTTGTACTCTTTATCTCGTCCTTTGTACCCTCTGTTGCTGCAGAGACTCAACCCTCGAAGTATTCCAAGGAATACAACTCGGGACAGAGAGACGTGGTATGTACTACACTTAACGGCACGTCAGCGGGTGCGTACTATACCGGCAGCTATACATATGACAGACTCAGCGCACTGTC
The DNA here is from genome assembly GCA_017508665.1 of Clostridia bacterium. Taxonomy (GTDB): domain Bacteria; phylum Bacillota; class Clostridia; order Oscillospirales; family CAG-272; genus UBA1740. Next base: position 23,240 of record JAFVYL010000003.1, read on the forward strand.
TGCCGAATCGCTGAAATCGAGTCTTTCTACACTTATGAAGACAACTCACAGCTATACGTCTTCCTACAACGACTGTCACTACAAGGCACACAGAACAGACTGTGAGAACGAAAACGGAAGCAGCAATAAGCTCCTTCTGATATACACAAGCTACACGGCTACCCAGAGCCAGTGGAACGGCTGGAACCGTGAGCACGTATGGCCGCAGTCTCTCGGCGGTAATAATACTTCGGGTGGCGGCGCAGACCTCCACCACATCCGTCCCTCCGATGCGACTGTAAACAGCACCAGAGGTAACAAAAAGTACGGCTACGCAGACGGCGGTAAGGCTGTTAACGGCACAAATCCCGCATCGGGATATCTCGGCGGTTATTCCGGCACTTACTTCGAGCCCCTCGATAACGTCAAGGGTGACGTTGCGAGAATCTGCCTTTACGTTTTGGTAAGATGGGGAACTGCGTGGGGTGCTGAAAGTATAACCGAAGTGTTCCAGAGCGTTGACGTTCTTCTTGAATGGTGCGAGATGGACCCCGTTGACACCTGGGAAATGGGCAGAAACGAGGTTGTCGAGGACATCCAGGGCAACAGAAACGTATTTATCGACTACCCCGAGTACGCGTGGCTCATCTTCGGCAGAGAAGTTCCCGATGATATGCAGACCCCCTCCGGTGAAGCTATGAATGGCGGAAGCTCCTGTGCTCACACAAATACCGAGGTAAGAAACAAGAGCGCGGCTACCTGTACTACCGCAGGCAACTCCGGTGACACCTACTGTAAGGATTGCGGCAGACTCATAAAGGCCGGCACCGTGATCGCGGCAAAGGGCCACGTAGTAGAGATCAGAAATCAGACCTCTGCCACCTGTACCGAGAACGGATATTCGGGTGACAAGTACTGTACCGTGTGCAATACAAAGGTAAGCTCGGGTACTGCGATACCCGCAAGCCATACCTGGTCGGCATGGCAGGAATTCCCCGACGAGGGTGTTAGAAAACGCAGCTGCACCGTCTGCTCGACTACTCAGTCGCAGTCGCTTACAGTTCCCGTATGTACTCATACAAGCACCGAGACAAGAGATGCTCTTGCGGCTACCTGTGGCACTTCCGGTTACACGGGTGACACCTATTGTAAGGATTGTGGCGAGAAGGTAAAGGGCGGCACGGTTATTGCCGCTACCGGCAAGCACACCTGGTCAGAGCCCATTGTCACCGTGCAGCCCACTCCCGACAAGGCGGGTGAGGCGGTATCCACCTGTAAGGGATGCGGAGCTACCAATACCACCGCGGTTCAGTACGTTCCCACTCCCACACCTCCCACACCCTCTATTCCCGAGAAGCCTACCTGGGGATCGGGATACAGCACAGAGGCTGAGCAGATCGTGGCTATAATCTCTAAGAACGCTCTCTACTCCTATGTTGTCAGCCTTCTGACACGCGCATAATGCGTCATGAAAACAAAGAAAATAATTTCACTTTTGCTGGCGTGTGTCCTCGCCTTGCCGACCTTCGCTTCTTGCGGAAAAAGGAAAGCAGGCGAGCTCACACCCACCGATACAAGCTCCGACTCTTACGTGATACGCACGTCGATCGATCTTTTCTGTGACGATGAGGTCATGGGCGATTTCTTCGACAACCTTGAAAATGACAGATCCGTGATATACGTCGACGGAAATAAGATCAAGGCTGAGCGCACCTATGAGGTTGAGGCGAGCGGAAAACACGTCCGCAAGGATACCTATCTCATATCCGACGGCGTGATATACGATTATTACCGCTACTACACGAACGACATTCTCCAAAGCAGCAAAACAGCAAAGTCAAATATCACCTCGGATGAAGTGAGTGGCTTTTTAAACGGTCTGTGCTTTATCGGCGGTATATCCGAGGACGGCTTCTCCGAAATACAGGAGGAGAGCCTTGAAGATAAGGATGTTACCACCTACTCCGAGCCTGATGCGAAAAACAGAATTGTTTTTGAGAGAATGGTCGTTTCATTGCTTGAAGGATACTGTGACCTTGTGACACTCAGAAGCGCTACCCTCACTGTCAATGAGACGGAGGCGGGGTACTCGGATGTCATAGCACTCTGTTCCTTTGACGTGACGATACGCGGCGAGGTCTACACACTCTCTGCTACCGTACGTTTGGATTTTGACTATTCCGAGAGCTTTGACGTGTCACTTCCGAGCGACTCAGATAAGTATGAAGAAGTCGAAATTAATGATATTATAGACTAAAATGTAAATACAACATAGCAAAAATGGTATAATTGGCGTGGTGCTTCGCTTGGAGTACCACGCCAAGCTATTATTACCCTTATAGGCGATTCGCGACACGCAGCGCCAATTCCTGCAAACTGCGGCAGGTTTTACTGCGGGAATACGGCAATTTGTATTTCTGCGGATATCATTATAGTTATAGGTATATTACAAATTCGCATACCCATAAAAAATGACATACGCCTTGCATTTTATTCACACCTGTGCTACAATTAGTTATGTTTTCATTTTATTTTATTTAAAAAAAGGAGAATTAACATGAAAAAACTGTTAGTTTTTTTGACGGTAATGCTTCTCTGTCTTGCATTCCTTGCAAGCTGTGATTCCTTACCCCCTGAAATGCAGGAAAAGATTGATCCTATACTTGATAAGATCGGTCTTAGCGGTGACGAGCCTGAGCCCGAGCCCCAGCCCGAGCCTAAGCACGAGCACAATTTTGTTGTAAGAAACACACAGGCTCCCACCTGTACAGAGGAGGGCGCTGTCTTCTACGCATGCGAGTGCGGTGAAGTAAAGAAAGACGTCGGAGAGCCTGCTACAGGTCACGATTACGAGCTTTCGAGCACTAAAGCTCCCACCTGTATAAAGAACGGCTACGACGAGTACAAGTGCAAGAACTGTCAGGCGACCAAGAAGGAAACCGTTGCAAGCACAGGCACCGAGCATACATACAAGATGAATAATCAGCAGGAAGCAACCTGTACTGAGGACGGATTCATCTCCTACATCTGTACCGTATGCGGCGGAAACTACAAGGAAGAAAACGGTAAGGCTACCGGCCATGATTACACGTCCACCGTTCTCAAAAATCCTACCTGCTCCAGCGGCGGCTTGAACAAGCTCACCTGTAATACCTGCGGCAAGGTAGATTCCGAGACTGTTCCCGCTACGGGAGTTCACACCTTTGACGAGTCCGTAGGCGCATCCAGAATTCTTAAGTGTACTACTCCCACCTGCGGCGTTGTTTATATCCGCGAGTTCAACGGTGAATACAAGAAGCTCCTCGTTTATACCTTCTCCGAGGAGGATGCTGCAGAGTTTGATACTATTATGGGAGAGCTTAATGATATGATCTCTTCTGCTGAGAAGTACGATCCCGCAAAGCACGGATACGAGGCTAACAAGAACGGTCCTCTCCACGAGCAGGCTGATCTTATGGAGGCTAAGTACGAGGAGCTTTACGATATACTTGAATTCGTAACCTCTCAGTATCAGATAGCTCAGGTTGAATACTACCTTGATATGAACAACAGGGATAAAGTAAACACCATGAACTACATCGCTACTCTCAGAGCTGAGATGATATCCGATTTCTATTCCTTCTCTAAGCCTATCTATGATTCTATGTACCGTGAGTTCTACTACTACGGTATGACTCAGGAAGAAATAGATTCCTTCCTTGCGGACAGCGACTCGATAGGTAACGAAGAGTACACAGCACTTAATAACAGAAATACCGAAATCGAGCTTCTCGTTGACGGTATGAGCGACCCCGGTTCTAATATGCAGTTACCCGAGCTTTACGCTGAGTTTGTTTCCAACAACAACCGTATCGCAGAGATTATGGGCGGATACGACAACTACGTTGATTATGCATACGCGAACGTATACGACAGAGATTACGATCCTACCGACGTAGATAAGGTTCTTGAGTATGTTAAGCAGTACATCGTACCCGTGCTTAAGTATGCGTACAATGCATGGTACGGTCTCTGGCCCGGTGGATACGTAAGCGACAGTGAGAGAAACACCTTCTATTCTCAGATAACAGAAAGCTTCTTCGATAACTACGATTCCAACGTTCTTCTTAACGACTACATCGATCTTCTTGTTCTTACCGGTGATGATAAGACCGTAAGCTTCTCCGATGAGTTTGATAAGCTCTTCGAAAACGGCAACTACTTCTACGGCGAGGCAGGTAAGTCCTACGAGGGCGCGTACGTAACCACTATTTACGGTCTTGATATTCCGATCGCATACTTCGGCCCCGGCTACGACACACCCTTCACCGTAGCTCACGAGTTCGGTCACTATATGAATGAGGTTTACAATGCAGACGGTCCCAGCCAGTCCTATGACCTTCTCGAGATGCATTCTCAGGGTAATGAGATCCTCTTCTTGTACTACCTCAGCGATAAGCTTCCCGGAACGTATACATATCAGCTTGTTGAGGCGTACAATATGCTCAACATGCTCAGCACCGTAATCGCGTCTCTCTCCGTTGATACCTTCGAGCAGGCTGTTTACACCAACACCTACACAGGTACGTACGATGACGTTATTATGGCTGACGGCAAGATAGACAGCACCGAGTTCGACCTTCTCTACGAGGGTATTCTTATCGACCTTGGCGGATACACCGCTGACGGTAATGACGATAACGACCTTATTCCTACCGATTACTGGAGACGTGTCGTTGTAGGTTCTCCCTGCTACTACGTATCCTACGCGATCTCCGCTCTCTCTGTTCTCCAGCTCTATCCTATGGCAAACGAGGACTTTGACGCGGCTATCGACTCTTACACCAAGCTCTTCACATATACCGACACTCTCACCGCTGAGAAGCCTTATATGACTACCGAAGAGATCCTTGAGTACGCAGGACTTTATTCCTTCACCGATGAGAGACTTTACGCTTCCATCTACAACATTTTCTGCAAGGAATAATTTAAAATTTAAAAAAGTGGCGGAGCTGTCGCAAGACGGCTCCGCCTTTTGTTTATATAAAGATCACCCCGCCTTATCTGACAATTACGCTAAGGCGGGGTGTATCTTCTATGTATTTACCGTGTTTTGTATTGGAGCTTGGGTTTTCCGTTATCCTGTCCGACACGTGACGGGTCTTTGCTGTCTGCCTTTTTCACAGACTATCTAATTATTCTGTGATCGTCACCCTCAAAGCGGAGCACGGTGTAGTCAGCTCCGATGATTCTCGAGTATATACGTCCCTCATACTTGCCGGCAAGCTCGCCTGCCGAAAGGTTGGTGGAGATTATAGTTGAGAGTCCCTTATTCTGTCTTGTGTTGATAAGATTGTAGAGTGCGGAAACGGAGAACTGCGTTATGAACTCAGCGCCGAGATCGTCGATTATGAGAAGATCACATTCGAGATACTTCTCGCTTGCCGACTCCGAGGGAGAGTATCCGCTTTTGAATTTATCCTTTTCAAAGTCGTTTACTATATTCTGCACGCTGTCGTAGAGAACGTCAAAGCCTTGGGATATAACGACCTTTGCGATGGCTGTCGAGATATGAGTCTTTCCCGTACCTGTAGTGCCGATCAGAAGGAGGTTGTCGTGATGAGATGCAAAATTGTCCGCAAAAGCCTTTGCGATCTTGAGATTTCTCTGCATTCTTGCAAGATTGTCCGGATTGCTTTTGTAAATCTCGAGAGAGAAGTTTTCAAAGGACTGCTTGTCTATGAGCTTACCCATACCGGAGGACTTGATGTTTTTTGTGATGAGAAGCTGTTTTAAGCAGCTGCACATCTTAGTACCCACAAATCCCGTGTCGGAGCAAGCGGAGCACGTGTAGTGCACGTCGGTGTAATCCTCGGGGTATCCGAGCTTGACGAGCAGGGCGCGGCGCTGTGCCATAAGCTCCGTGTTACGAGCCCTTACAGCCTCAATATCACCGCCCATGCAGGCTGTCTTGAAAATGAGAAGTCCCGTGCCTGAGAGCTCCGCATCTATTTTTTTAATTTCGGGATGATCGAGTCCGAGCTCGAGGTTTCTCTCCTCGGCTGTGGAGATCGCGTCAAGTCTGCGCTGCTCGATCTCTGCCTTTGCACTTAAGTAGTTTTCTCTTGTATACATCGTCTCACCTCATTTAGCTATCACTCTCGCCGTAGCTTCTCTCAAGAGCGCGCAGAAGCGCATCCTCGCTGTTGAAGTCGGTGTATTTGGGCGTTTCCGCCGCGGTGGATTTCTTTGTTTTTTGACTATTATTGTTTGCTTTTTTAATGTTATCTGACTTGCGAGTGTTGATTTTCGCTCTGCACTCCTCGAGAGTTTTGCACCCTGCATCATGCCACTCTGTGAGAATCGTGTTGATGTAGGAGAGCGACATTTTGTTTATTGCAGCCACCGTTACGTCATATGCCTCACCGATTATCATAGCCGAGTAGCCGTATTCGTGTAGCCATCTCTTGAAGTGGTCTCTCTCGCTCTTTGTGAGAGTTCTGCCGTAGATGCCGAAGAGTCTTCGCATCTCCATCTCTCCTGCGATCTCGTCGTTCTTCTCGCTTATATAGATCTCGAGCTCCTCAAGTGTGTCTATCTCTTTTGCCAAGAGCTTGGCCGCCTCTCTCACTATCTTCTCGACCGTGAGAGTCTGCGACTTGTCTTTAAGATGCGCCGCGAGAGTCAGTATGTACTCAGGGGAGAGTCCCTTCTTCGTGTGGAGCGAGGTTATCCTCTCTATTTCTCTTGCCTCGAGCGTTTTCTCAAAGATATGCTCCATCTCGCAGTTGAGCTCATACAGGTCATATTCCCGTATTGATCTTGCCACCTCAAGTGAGGAGTCGTTATTATCCTTTTCGTTCTTTGCGGGGTCGAATTCGTATTCCACCTCTGCGAGTAGGCTGTCGCTCTCTTTTGTGAGCACGCCGCTCTCCTCAAACAGAGTGATACAAGCCTTGACTCTTGCCACCGATATACCAAGTCTCTCGGAGAGCTCGGAGACGGTAGCGGACGTGTCGGATGCTATGGCGAGAAGCACCTTTAGCTCTATTGCTGTCGCATCACGGAAGCAGTCAAGCTCGCAAATACCCGCAAGGTTAACCTTGAAAGTGCCGTCAGTCATTTTCTTCTCTCTTTTCGTTTGCTGTTTTGATCTCGTAGCAGAGCGCCATAAGCGAGTCGCCGAGGTGGATATTCTCCACTATGACGTCATCTCTGTCGAGATTGATCTCTATGTTTGCGAAGTTCCAGATACCCTTTACGCCGGCCTCGACTATAACGTCGGTTATCTCCGGAGCGGCCTCTTTGGGAACTGTGATAACTCCTATATGTACGTTGTTCTCTTTGCAGAATTTGCCGAGCTCGCTTACGGAATACACGGGCACGTCGTAGATCCTCGTGCCTATGATGTCGGGATTTACGTCAAACATGGCGAGTCGGTTTACTCCTCTGCGCTCGAACATATGCGTTGCTGCCAGAGCACAGCCGAGCTTACCTGCTCCTATTATCACTGCGTTGAAGCTCTCGTTGACTCCGAGAAGCTCGGATATTTTGTTGTAAAGGAACTTTATGTTGTAGCCGTATCCCTGCTGACCGAAGCCGCCAAAGCAGTTGAGATCCTGTCTTATCTGCGAGGCTGTCACGTTCATTATCCTCGAGAGCTCGGCAGAGGATATCCTCAGCTTTCCCTCGCGGAGCAGGTCTCCGAGGAATCTGTGATATCTCGGAAGACGTCTTATAACCGCTGAGGATACGTTTGTCTTAGGCTCGTTACATCTCTTTCCAAACGTTCCGCTTATCTTATCAATACTTTCCATTTTTTCTCCTTCAGTCTATTCCGTCCTGAGCGCTTGCGTTGAGAGAGGAGTCGGCAAAATGCCCCTCCATATATTCGTAGTAGCCCTGCGCGCCTATCATCGCGCCGTTGTCACCGCAGAGAGCTATGGGGGGCGTGTAGAGCTTTACGCCCTTTTTCTTCGCGAGTGCGGAGAGTCTGTGCCTCAGATGAGAGTTTGCCGCGACGCCTCCGCAGAGAGCTATCTCGCTGACACCGTATCTGTCGATCGCCGCGTCCATCTTTTTGGCTACCGCCTCGACAGCCTCAAAGGTATATCTTGCCGCAAATTTCGCACGGGGCAGCTCAATACCAAGCTGCTCATATCTGTGAAGCAGGTTTATCGCCGCTGTTTTAAGTCCGGAGAATGAGAAATCGAGAGTGTCGTCCTTTACAGCGGGTGAGGGTAGTGTGAATTCGCCGGATTTGTAATCCGCGCTCTTTTTGTATTTGGCGAGATAGTCGTCACATTCTCCGACAGCCTCGTAAAAGCCCTCGGCAGATAGCGAGTCAAAGCCCTTGCCCGCAGGGTAGGGAATTCCAATGATTCTGCCTATTTTATCAAAGGACTCGCCTATTGCATCATCACGTGTCGAGCCGACAAGTCTTACCTTGCTATAGCTTTCAACAAGATATATACCCGTGTGTCCGCCCGATACCGTCAAAGCTATGAAGGGAGGAGTGGGTACGTTGCCGTCCTCGTCGAGATAGCAGGTAGCTATATGTCCTTTGATATGGTCTACAGCCACGAGAGGCTTGCCGTTTGCGAGTGCGAGAGCCTTGGCAAAGTTTACTCCGACGAGCAGAGCACCGATGAGCCCGGGGTTTGCTGTTACCGCTACGGCGTCAATATCCTCCATAGTGACCTCGGCAGTCTGAAGTGCCTCGTAGGTGATAGAGGATATCGCCTCTATATGAGCTCTCGACGCTATCTCGGGCACGACACCACCGTAGAGTCTGTGGGTGTCTACCTGGGAGGCTATAATATTCGATTTTACAATGAAGCGTTCACCCTCGCGGCAGACCACGGAAGCCGAGGTCTCGTCACAGGAGGACTCAAATGCCAGAATATTCATAGTTATCTCTCTTTACTAAAACTGCATGTCCGAGGAATGCGCGCGAAGCATAACTATAGCGTCGTCCTCGGGGTTTTTATAGTATTTTTTTCTTGTGCCTATTTCCTTGAAGCCGTATGCCGTGTAAAGTCTTATGGCAGGGATATTTCTTGAGCGAACCTCGAGAAACAGACGCTCGAGTCCCTGTCCCTTTGACGTTTTTACCGAGTAGTCAAGGAGTCTGTAGCCGATACCTCTCTGTCTTTTGGCGGGAGCTACCGCCACTCTGTATATCTCTCCCTCGGGGGCGATAAGTCTGCCGAGCACGTAGGCTATCACCTCGCCGCCGTCAATGGCGGTAAAGCACATAGCACCCTCTGTGCAGATGAGGTTTTGTATATCGCGGTAGCTCCAGGCATCCGAGAAGATCTCCTCCTCAAGCCTTGCGATGCCGGTCGCGTCCGCGGGGATAGAACGTCTGAATTCCATATCAGCCGTTACTCTCCTCTGAGGTCTTTATCTCCTCAAGGAGCTTTGCTATCCTTGCGCCGTGCTCCATAGAGCCGTCCTTTACGAAGTTCAATTCGGGGGTGATTCTGAGATTGAGAGTCACCGCTAAATGATGGCGGAGCATACCGGTGCACTTTTTAAGTCCCTCAGCGGCTTCCTTGAAGTCACCGATGCAGGAGAAGTATACCGTCGCATATTTGAGGTCGGGAGCGACCTCGGCTCTGGTTATGCTTACAAAGTTGTTGTTTACCTTGGGCTCTCTTACGTTACCGAGAGCTATAGCCAACTCCTTGGCTACCGCGTCGTTTATTCTTCCGCGTCTGTAATTTGCCATTTTTATCTCCTTTGCACGTCTTCCGTGCTGCTTTATTTACGTCTTTAAGCCTCGGAGTATCTCCGCGCCGACTTTCGCTGAGTCAACGAGGGATATATCTCCGTATTTTTTCGCTATTTCGCTAACCGTCCGAATTATAGCGGGAAAGTGAGTGCACCCGAGTATTAAGGTGTCTATGCCGGACGTCAGCACGGGGCGGATGATATTTTCGATCCTCTCTCTGTCGGTGTCGCGTGCCGTGAGGTCACACAGGCCGCCGTCGATCATGCCGACAAGCTCGCTTACGCCAAGCTCGGTGACGGAGAGACTTGGCATTTCCCTCGCAAACGCGTGGGTGCGTACCGTGTGATCGGTCGCGATTACTCCTACACGCCCTGTACGTGTGAGCTTCTTCGCCCTCTTTGCCACCTCTCCCACGATAGGTACGGACAGACCTCTTTCTTTGTCGGGCAGACGTCCGTGCACGGTGCTTGCGGTACAGCAGGCTATCAGTACACGCTCCGCCCCCATAGCCGTGAGAGCTTTTATATTGTTTTTCGTGATTTCCAGTATTTCTTCCTCGGTCTTGATGCCGTAGGGCGCATTTTGTCGGTCGATGAGATATATCAGGTCCGAGTCATCTCCCGTCCGCTTCAGATATCTCACGGTGTTTATGCCGCCCATACCGCTGTCGAAAAGCCCTAACAAGCGAGCGCGTCCTCAATGAATGAGAGTATAGCGTCGCGCGGCGGTATGCCTGATGCCTCGAGCATTTTCGGGTACAGGCTGTCTTCCGTAAAGCCCGGGAAGGTGTTTACCTCATTGAAGCAGACCGTGCCGTCCGATAAAAAGAAATCTATCCTCGCTAAGTGTCTGAGTCTTAGTGCTTCTGCTATTCTTTCTGCATAGTCGGATATTCTTTCCGCATATTCTTTGCTGATATCCGCCCTTGCGCTCACACGTGTCTGTCCGCCGTACTTTTCTCCGAAGCCGTAGAATCCGCTGATGTGTATCTCGCCCGGCGCGGTTATTATCCTTTTGCCGCCCATTTCCAAGAAGGCACATTCGAGCTCCCGTTTTTCTTCGAGCATACGCTCCGCTATAACGAGATTACCGCCCGCTTTCATAGACAGTGAAAAACAGCTGCGAAAATCCTCCTCGTCATACACGGGGTATGCCCCGACCGAGCTTCCGAGCCGTCTCGGCTTTATAAATAGTGGGAAGCCGAGTTTTTCCTTACATTTTCCGAGCGCCCCCTCGGTATCCTCAAAAGAGGAGAATACGACCGAGTCGAGTGTCGGTATGTCGAGTGAGGAGACAACGAGCTTTGCATAGTGCTTATCCGCAGACACAGCACCCGTGCATACGTCTGCGCCCACGTAAGGGACACCCATAATATCGAGCGCGCCCTGGAGAGAGCCGTCCTCTCCGAGTCTGCCGTGAAGAAGAGGGAGAACGCAATCTATCCTCACGTATCCGTCCTCTGTGTAAAGACCGCCGCCTCCGTAGGCGCACGGGTATGCGCGCAGCTGTGACTTGTCGCCCACGTACCATTCGCCCATCTTCGTTATATAGACCGGCAGAATTTCGTACGGACTGCCATTCAACAGAGAGCTTACGTATTTGTATCCCATAACGGACACGTCGTGCTCGCTCTTCTCTCCGCCGTACAGGAGAGCTATTCGTTTTTTCATAACATCACCTCTGTGCGTATTTTATGCGCCAAAGGCTATGTGTGACAACTATTTTCTTAAAATTGCAACGCGGTCATTACCCGAGTAGTCCCTGATTATCTGACAGTCAAGGCCGTTTTCCTTTGCCAATCTTCTAAGGCTGTCTGCCTGATCGTAGCCTATCTCAAAGGCTATGAACCCACCGTCCTTGACGGATTTTTTGCACACGGGTATGAGCTTTTCATAGAAGATAAGACCGCTCTCTCCGCCGACAAACGCAATTCTCGGCTCGGAGAATATCTCTTTGTCAAGCGACTTGTATACCTCTGTCGGTATATACGGGGGATTTGCGAGGATAGCGAAGTATCCGTCCTCTGTATTTTCTCTGAGAAGGTCTCTTTTTATTAGTGTAATTCTCTCGCGCACACCGTTTCTCTGCGCGTTCTCCTCCGCAAGAGCGAGTGCTCCGTCGGATATGTCGTACGAGTCGCAGAGCGTGGCGCGTGTGTTTTTAAGAGTAGATATACCGATACATCCGCTGCCCGAGCACAGATCTGCGAATCTCTCGCCCTCGGGAATATTTTTTACCGCATAGTCGACGAGGATCTCGGTGTCGGATCTCGGTATAAGGCAGTCGGGTGTGACCTTGTATTCTTCACGGTAGAAGCCTACCGTACCGATGATGTATTGCAGCGGCTCGCGATTGATTCTGCGTTCGATAGCCGACATAAGCTCGGCTCTGTCCGACCCCGAGCGCATATTAATAGGCTCATCAAGACCGCTGAAGGTGCGGAAAAGCTCTCTCGCATCGTATTCCGGTGAGGGAACGCCTGCGAGCCTCAGAGCATCCGCTGCTTCCTTAAGCGTTATCATTTTCGTTTTCCGCGGTTTCGGTAGTGGGCTCCTCTGTGTCAGAGGTGATCTCCTCAGGGAGAGTCTCTTCCGAGTCCGCTATCCCGCCGTCCTCTGCGGCTTCCTCGGGCTTAGTCTCCCAGCCCTTCTCGTCAAAGAATTCCATAAATTCGGGGAACTCGTCACGGAGCGCGCACTTAGTGGATACGATAGCCACCTCGAGCATGTCGAGTGTGGGCTCTTTAGTGGTTATTCTCTGAACCCAAAGACCGGGCGCGGAGATGGCGCGTGTCAGAAAATTATCGTGCTTGCCCGCTATCATAAGTATCTCATATCCCACACCCATAGTGATGGGGAGAAGGGCGAGCTTTATAAGTGCTACGGTAATCGAGTAGAGCTTTTCATTCTCCATCTCGGGAAGTATGAATCTTACAAGCATACCGACGAGAATACCGATGCCTATCATAAGGAACATAAAGCTCGTGCCGCAACGGGGGTGGAAGCGTCTGTGCTTCATGGCGTTTTCGGGAGTGAGCTCCTCGCCTGCTTCAAAGCAAGCGATGGTCTTGTGCTCTGCGCCGTGATACATAAAGGTGCGCTTTATATCCTTCATCATAGAGACGAGGAGAAGATATACGATAAATATCGTAACCTTAAGCACGCCCTCAATTACGGCTATAACCGGCTCGGGAATAGCAGAGATCTTAAAGACGTCTCTCCAAAGCCAATTTATACCGTCTGCCGACCAGGTGGGCAGGAACAGGAAGAGGAAAAGGGAAAGTCCGAGACCGAGTATCAGCGAGATCGCCATAATGACGTCGGTTGAATGCTTTCCGAGGTGCTTCTTGCACCACTCCTCAAACTTGCCGCCCTCTTCCTCAATACCGAGCGCATCGGCAGACGCGTTGAGTGTTTTCATACTGAGAATAAGCATCTCGATGAAGTTTACGACGCCTCTGAGGATCGGGAGATTGAGGATCTTGTGCTTCTTTCTGACGGATACGAACTCATCGTCATATACTACGATGCTTCCGTCTTCTTTTCTGCAGGAGGTGACGGTTCTCTTTCCGGCCTTCATCATAACGCCCTCAAGAACTGCCTGACCGCCTACTTTATTGAGTCTTGTCGGATCGTTTCCGACACAGCATTTTTTACTCATAGTGCTTCCTTTCTGTGATTCCGAGACTCGGGATTGCCGCCTCGTCGGTATCCGAGCTTTTTCGGTTGCCCTCGCGTTATTCTGCGAGAGGCTATAGTATTGCTATTCTACAATTATAGCATAATTTTTTTAAAAAATAAATACTTTTCGGAAAATTAATTATTTTTATATAATAAGCGGTTGACTAAAGCGGGGTAAAATGGTAAAATAGGAAAAAACGAGAGGTGACGGAAATGCAGAAAATATACAGACTTACACCTGCCGTAAAGGATAATATCTGGGGCGGCAACAAGCTCAGAGAGTACGGCAAGGAGTCCGAAAAAGACAGAATAGCCGAGAGCTGGGAGCTCTCCTTCACAAGCGGCGGAGAGGCAAGAGTAGCTGACGGACGCGAGATGTCCGAGGCGTTCCCGAGGAGCGCGTGGGGCGAGGCGTGTGAGAAATTCCATGCATTTCCCGTGCTTACAAAGTTTATAGACGCAAAGGATAAGCTCTCTGTACAGGTACATCCGTCGGATGCTTACGCGCTTGAAAACGAGGGGCAGTTCGGCAAGACCGAGATGTGGTACGTCGTGGATGCCGAGGAGGGCGCAGGGCTCTACATGGGCCTTGAGAGAGTGTGCGAGAGAGATGAGTTTGCTGAGGCTGTTTCCGACGGAACGGTTGAGGAGCTCCTTTCGTTCAAGCAAGTACGACCCGGAGACGTTTATTTTATTCCCTCGGGCACGATACACGCTATCGGAGCGGGAGTTGTCATCTTTGAGATACAGCAGAACAGCACTCTGACCTACAGATTATACGACTATATGCGCCGCGACAAGGACGGAAATCTCCGCGAATTACACGTTGATAAGGCGATGAAGGTGTCCTTGCTTGAGCCGTACAGAGAGGCAAAATTTGACACGGACGATGAAAGTGTAATTGGTAAATGTGAGTACTTTGAAACGAGAAAATACACACTTAAGTTTACAAAAAAGGTGTTTAACGTAGGAAAAGACAGCTATTTATCTATTACTTGTGTAAGTGGTGAGGGCGTGATCGAGGGTGAAAAAATAAGCCGCGGCGACACCTTCTTTATCCCTGCGGATACGGGTGAGATAACGCTTGAAGGCGACCTTGAGGTCGTGTGTGTAAAAACTCCGATGTAAAAACAAAAAGAGCAGACTTAGCGTGATACTCCAAGCGGAGTATCACGCAGTCAAATCCGTCTTCGACGGGTGAAATCCACCTACGGTAGATGAAATCGCTATCGCGGTGAAATCCTGCTTCGCAGGGTTGAAGTTAGACGGATTTGATTTCATCCAAGGCTTGACCTTGGATTTCATCTGAACGAAGTGAAGATTTCATCGTTGCTGTGCAACGATTTCATTAAACCAACAGAAAAAGAGAGGACATTTCGGCTATTAACCGATTTGTTCTCTCTTTCTGCTTATATAAGTGCTTGGGCTCAGCCTATTTGCGTTTGACTGGTCAAATGCGATGCTCGCGCTTAACGGTGTTTTTTAAATTCTCCGCTAAGGAGCGCACCTATTGTGTCTGCTCTTTTTCTATTCTGACTTCATCAGTCATCGTACATATCTTCTTCGTTGGCCTTTTCGTCAAGCTCGTCGTTGAAGCGTCTGGTTCTGTTCGGGTTTATATAGTAGGAGTCACCCTTCGCGCTGACAAATTTATATTCTTCATCGTCCACGTCAAAGAGCGTTCCCTCAACGTCAAGGGGCTTTGCCGCCTTGCAGAACACCTCGAGAAATTCGTCGGTATCAAATTCGTCGATCTCTATTCCGAGATCATCGTTTGAGAATATGACGGCTATCTCCTTGTCCGGGTCGGCTGTATCGAAGTCATCATCGTAGTGTATGTAGTCGGACGAGATCTCAAAGAAATCGTCAAGCTCTCCCGATTTCAGATATGATACAAATCTTTTAAGCTCGGATTTTGTTCCCTTGAGGGTAATTTCAAAATAAAGTTCTTCACAGAGTGTCATTTTCTTTCTCCTCTTTGGCTTAATTTGCTTTGTGATTTGAGTATATCACAGCAGGTAAAGCCTTGTCAATATCTTTATCGCAAAATAAAATTCGGAAATTCTTTACTGCTATAATATGTACTTGGCCGATGATGTGTTATCAGAAAAAACAATTGAAAATAAAAAGCGAAAAAAGGTATTGACTATTGAGGCGCGAGGAGTATAATGATGATAGTGTTTTTATTTGCGCAGGTGTGCGCAGGAGTAAATCATGAAAATCAAGAATACAGACTTTACAAGCGGCAAGTTGTTCTCGCTCATTATAACTTATACCATACCTTTGGTGCTCTCCGGACTTATTCAGGTACTATTTAACTCGGCGGATATGGCTGTGCTCGGTGCATTTGATAAGTCGCCGGACTCATCTGCTGTCGGCGCGATAGGTGCGACCGGCGCGATAACAGCCCTGCTTATCAACTCTATGATAAATATATCTGTGGGAACAAACGTGCTTTTGGCACGTACGGTCGGCGCTAAGGATGATGAGAGATCGCAGAGGATCGTCGGCTCGTCCTTGCTTCTCGCGGTTGCGCTCGGAGTGATAATGATAGGTGTCGGTACGTTCAGCGCGCCGTGGTTTTTAAGAATCACAAACTGCCCCGCCAATTCCTACAGCGGAGCTTTGACCTACCTTTACATATATATTGCGGCATCCCCTGCTATACTGATATACAATTTCGGCTCGGCAATAATCAGAGTTTCGGGCGATAGCCGCTCACCCTTTATTTACATACTTATATCCGGCGCGGTCAACGTAGTATTCAACCTTGTTCTTTGCATTATTATGACCAACAAGGTTGCTGCCGTAGCAATAGCTACTCTGACCTCGAACGTCATAGGTGCGGCACTTACCGTGCTTCACCTCTTAAGAATGAAGGAAGGCCCGTGCAGAGTAGACCTTAAGAATCTGAGCTTTTCCGTACGGGAAATCAGAAATATAATTTTGATCGGATTGCCAAACGCGTTCAACGGCGCGCTTTACTCAATATCCAATCTCCAGATACAGAGCGCGATCAATTCCTTCGGCTCGTCTGCCGCGGCCGGCAACAATGCTTCCGTTCAGTTAGAGGGTTTTGTAAGCACTATGGTAAACTCCGTTGCCACGACCTTAATGGTAGCGATAGGACAGAATATCGGAGCAGAAAGGCAGGAGCGTGTTAAAAAATCCGTATTTTTATGCCTTGCTATTAACCTTGCCGTATCGATCGTGCTCGGATATTCGATACTTGCCGTGGGCAGACCGTTACTGTCGGTCTTTGTACCGAACGATCCTTTGGCTGTCGAGCTTGGCAGAGTAAGGCTTCTGTGTCTGATGTCGGTATACTTTATTATGGCGACGGACGTTACCCTTTCATCTGCTATTCGCGCCTTCGGATATTCCTGGCCGCCTATGCTAAACTCTGTCGTGACGGTTATCCTTTTCAGAACCGTGTGGATGAACTTTATTTATCCGAACATGACGTTTGTGGGAAATCCCATAAAGGATATATTCAACGTTTACGAGTGTTACATTTTCTCGTGGATACTCGGAATGCTCGTGCAGATTGCGATATTCATCTTTGCCTACCGCAGATATATGCTTGGAAAGGTTAAGAAAATATGATTTTCTCAGCGGAGGTGCTCATCATCTCCGCTTTCTTTTTAGCCGTCTTGTATTGACTTAATCGGCTGTCTGTACTATAATGTAATAAGTAGTTTAGACCCGCATCCGACATTTTTGCCATCAGAACGGGTGACGGTAACACAGGACAGGTATAATGAAAACAAAAACAGAACAAATGTATGCCTCTATGAGCCCTTGGAGTCTCTTTTTCAAGGTGGCTGCCCCGGGTATGATAAGTATGTTCGCGATGTCGGTATACAGTATCATAGAGGGAATATTTATAGGGCAAACACTCGGAGAAGGAGCCTTCGCGGCGATAAATATCGCGATGCCCCTCGTAATGATAAACTTTTCTCTTGCCGATCTGATAGGAGTAGGCGCGTCAGTACCGATATCGGTCGCTCTCGGCAAGGACGAGCACGACGTGGCAAACAACGTATTCTCCTGCTCGGTAATAATGATATTCTGCGTGTCGGTGCTGATGGGATCCGTGATGTTCTTCGCGGCTGATCCGTTAGCTCGGCTGATGGGCGCTGACGGTGCGTTGCTCGAGACGTCGGTGAGATATTTGCGCACGGTTGCGCTCTGCAGTCCTTTGTCGGCAATATTCTTTGCGATGGATAACTATTTGAGGATAAGCGGATTTGTAAAAACGAGCATGGTTATCAACATCGTGTCAAATCTTCTCACAATAGGACTCCTTACCTTTTTCTTGCTTGTGTGCGAGATGGACGTTGTCGGTTCGGCACTTGCTACGTCGGTGTCGATGTGTCTGTGCTCTGTCGCTGCAATGACTCCCTTTGTATTCAGACGTGCGCTTCTTAAATTTGTGAGACCGCGCTTCAGCCTCTCGATGTTCAGGCAGATAGGGGCGTGCGGCTCACCCGTGTTCCTTAACAACGTATCCGGACGTATTACCTCGATACTTATGAACATATCCTTGATGAGTGTCGGAGTAAAGGTGCTCGGAGCGGGAGGCGGACAGACAGCGGTTGCCGTCTACGCCGTGCTTATGTATTCGAGTGATCTTTGTTGGCCGCTACTTTACGGCATATCTGATTCGCTCTCTCCCGCTCTCGGCTACAATTGGGGTGCTAAGAATTACGACAGAGTCAAAAATATAGTCAGATGCGCATATATCGGTACGGCGGTTATAGGACTTATATCTACTGCCGCACTGTTCTTCTTCCCGGGAGCTATAGCTTCATGGTTTATCAAGGCAGAGGACGTCAGACTTCTTGAAATATCTACACACGCCATCCGCCTTTTCTCTATGGCGTACCTTTTCAGATGGATAGGCGTGAGTACGCAGGGTCTTTTCAGCGCGATAGAAAAGCCGCTCTGTGCGACACTTATATCGGTCGGCACGGCATTCGTATTTCCCACAGTTTTGCTCGGTGCTCTTTGGGGCTTTGGGCTTGATGGAATATGGTTCAATTTTGTCGGAGTAAACATTCTCTCCGGTATACTCTCACTTCTGCTTATCGTAAGGCTTATGCGCGAGATAGGGAGAATGGAAAAGCCGGATATGGCACGTGCTAAAACGTGCGAAGAAACTAATACCGATCAATGAAAAAAGGAACATATAAAATGATAGGCAATTTAATGATTTTAGGTGACAGCTATTCTACCCTCAAGGGATATATAGTGAGGGAGGATGGATTTTACTATTTTCCCGAAGAAACTACTCCGCACAAGGAAGGAATGGTCATGCAGCTCGAGCAGACCTGGTGGCACAGATTTGTAACGAGGACGGGAGCAAATCTTGTCCGTAATGACAGTTGGTCCGGCTCGACTATCTCGTACACGGGATACAGCGGCGACTGCTCCACAACCTCTTCCTTTATTTACCGTTACAGAACGCTGCGCGAAAACGGATATTTCAAGGATAACAGAATTGATACTCTCATAGTTTTCGGCGGAACGAATGACTCTTGGGTACCTGCTCCTCTCGGAGAAGACAGAGGCTACTCCACAGAGGAGGATCTCTATTACGCTTTGCCTGCAATCAGCTGTTTGATGAACGAGATGAGGAGGGACCTCCCCGATACAAGAGTGGTATTTATAGCCAACTGTGATATAAACGAAAAGATAGTCGAGCGCATGAGAGAAGAGGGCGACAGACTCGGTATCGAGGTCGTTGAGCTTCACGACGTAGAGAAAATAAACAGTCACCCCATACCGACAGGCATGGAGCAGATATGCGAGCAGATAGCATCCGCTCTTAAAGTATAACATATAGACAACCTAATAAATAAAGCGCGTCATCCGATTGGGAATTATGCCATTATTTGTAATTTATTATTTACAATTAGCGGCTTATCTTAAGGCGGTGACGCGTTTTTTCTGTCGCTTTATATGGAACAAATACGCACAAAAAACAAAAAATCAGACGGCGAGAGCACCTGCGCGACACACAGCGTGAGGAAGTTTTTTATCAGTTTACCGAGTGTTTTAATATTAAAGTTTGAATGGGACAAAGCTCTCCTTATCCTTTTTTATGTATCCGCACTCCGTCAGTCCTCTTTGTTGATTTTGTATAGTTTACTTGCCCAAGTCTACAAAAAAAGCACTTTGCCTTGACTTTTTTCGCGCAAAATATTATAATACTTTATATATACATTCGCGTGAGGTAGACTATGTACAAGTCTTTTCTTAAGAGAGTTTCCGACATTTTTATGTCATTCCTCGCTATTGTTATCCTTGCTTTGCCAATGGCGATAATTGCGCTTTTAATAAAAATTGATTCAAAAGGTCCTGTTTTCTTCAAGCAGAAAAGAATCGGAAAAAACAAAAAAACATTCTACATACTCAAGTTCAGAACTATGCGCACAGACGCCCCAAAGGATGCTCCTACACATACTCTGCAGGACCCTAAAAAATGGATAACTAAGATCGGCGGATTTTTGAGAAAAACCAGCATTGACGAGCTGCCGCAGATATTCAATATTTTCGTAGGCCATATGTCGGTCGTAGGCCCGAGACCTGCGCTCTGGAATCAGGACGATCTTATTGCCGAGAGAGATAAATACGGAGCTAATGAGCTACGCCCCGGACTTACCGGATGGGCGCAGATAAACGGACGTGACGAGTTACCCATACCGATAAAGGCGAGACTTGACGGAGAATACGCGGAACGTCTTAACGGCGGATTTTTCAAGGGGATCTTTCTTGATGTACGCTGTATTTTCGGCACGGTATTTTCGGTGCTTCGCTCTGACGGAGTAGTCGAGGGCGCAAGTGCGGAAGCCGTTGCGACGGCCGAGGAAAAGACCGAAGAGGTAGTATAAAGGATATGAAAAAAATTCTTATAACCGGAGCAGGAAGCTATATCGGTACGTCGTTTGAAAAATACCTCGGAAATTTTGGCGAAGATTACGAGGTCGACACCGTAGATATGCTTGATGCCGCATGGCGTGACGAAAGCTTTGCAGGATATGACTCGGTCTTTCACGTAGCGGGTATAGCTCACTCGGACGGCGGAAGGATCAGCCGTGAGCGTGAGGCACTTTATTATGCGGTTAACACCGATCTCACCGTGGAGGTTGCTAAAAAGGCAAAGGCCGACGGAGTGGGGCAGTTCATATTTATGAGCTCGGCAATAGTTTACGGCAAGAGCGGAGCTATCGGCAAGCCGAGGCGTATCACACGAGATACTCCCCCTTCGCCCGAAAACTGCTATGGAGACAGTAAGCTGAGGGCTGAGGCAGGCATCTTGGAGCTGTCAGACGATAGCTTCAAGGTTGTGATATTACGTCCTCCGATGATTTACGGCAAAGACTGCAAGGGTAACTTTGCAACTATGACCAAGATAGCTCAAAGAACGCCGATCTTTCCGAGAGTGAAAAACGAGAGATCCGTGCTCTATGTGGACAACCTTTGCGAGTTTGTCAGACTTGTGATAGATAACGGTGAAGCCGGCATATTCTTCCCTCAGAATGAAGAATACATGAACACCTCACAGGCGGTCAAGCTGCTTGGCGAAGCACAGGGCAGACGTGTACGCCTTATGGGCGGTGTTTCCTGGATTCTCCGTATATGCGGAATCTTCGTCGGATTTATAAACAAAGCCTTCGGAAATCTCACTTATGAGAAAGAGATGAGCGAATACTCGTCAGACTACAGAGTTTACGGCTTTGAAGAGAGCATCCATAAAATATATGACGGTAAGGTGAAGTAATTATGAGAGCATTGATCGTGGCTTCGGTCGCATCCATGATAGATCAATTTAATATGCCGAATATTCTGATGCTCCGCGAGCTCGGATACGGTGTGACCGTGGCGGCAAATTTTGATGAGAGCGGCTCGATCACCAAGGATAGGGCGGACTCGCTCATGCGCCGTCTTGAGGAGCTTGGGGTGACGGTTGTAAACGTGCCGATACCTCGCAGGATCTTCGCCGTCGGTAATATTCTCAGATCCTACAGAATACTGAAGCGGCTCAGCCGCGAGAACCGATACGATCTCCTCCACTGCCATTCTCCGATTGGCGGTGCTCTGGCGAGATTTGCCGTAAGAAAAGAGCGCAGGCGAGGATCGACAAAAACGGTATACACAGCACACGGCTTCCACTTATACAAGGGCGCGCCGAAGAAAAACTGGCTCGTATTTTACCCGGTGGAAAAGCTCTGCGCGAGACTGACCGACGTTCTGATCACCATAAACCGCGAGGATTGTGATTTTGCAAAACGAAAGCTGCGCGCGGGGCGTGTCGAATATATCCCCGGCGTAGGTGTTGATATAGACAAGATATCGTCTGTCGAGGTTGACAAGGCGGCTAAAAAGGAATTCTTCGGCATACCCGCCGACTCTCCGCTTCTGTTGTCCGTCGGCGAATTGAACGAGAATAAAAACCATGAGCTCATACTCCGCGCTCTCGCGAGCGTACGCGACTCGCGTGTGCATTATGCGATCGCAGGTAAGGGAAGCCTTGAACGTCATCTGATGTCACTCAGCCGCGAGTTAGGGCTTGAGGACAGGGTGCATCTGCTCGGATACCGTGAGGACGTGTATGAGTTTTACCGTATAGCAGACGTTTTTGTTCACCCATCTTACCGTGAGGGGCTGCCCGTTTCCGTTATAGAGGCTATGGCATCCGGACTTCCCGTAGTAGCCTCAAAAATACGCGGTAACGAGGATCTCATAGAAGAGGGCGGCGGATTTCTTCTCTCACCTAAGGATGAGGACGGATTTGCCGATGCTATTGAAAAACTGATCTCAAGCGGCAGCCTGAGGCGCAAAATGGGAGAATATAACCGCGAGGCGGTACGTAAATATTCAACCGAGCCGGTATGTGAGGCGCTGCTCAAAATCTACAAAGAAAATTAAGAAAGGACAGGAGATATGAAGACGGTTTTACACATTTTGAATACCAACACGTATTCCGGAGCGGAGAACGTCGCGATCACCGTAATACGCGCTATGCAAAGACTGTACTCCGATTACCGTCTGATATACGTATCTCCGGACGGTCCTATAAGAGAGAGGCTCGTGGCTGAAGGGGTTGAGTTTGAGCCTGTAGAAAAGCTCTCGCGACGCGAAATAAAGCGAGCAGTCGGAAAATACAGCCCCGACCTGATACACGCCCACGACTTTACTGCGAGCATAGTATCGGCATTCTCGACACGCGTGCCGGTAATATCGCATATTCACAACAACTGTCCGTGGTTGAAAAGGCTCTGCGTTAAGTCCTTGGCATACGGCGTGAGCTGTTTCAGATACCGCAAGATGCTCGGTGTGTCACCGTCTGTTTTTGACGAGTTCATCTTCGGCAAATTCTTTAAGAAAAAGTGCGAGGTCATAGGCAACCCTATCGACCTTGCGAAAATACGGACTGCAGCTGAGCGCGCTGAGATAAAGAGCGGATACGATATTGTCTTTCTCGGACGTTTAACCGAGCAAAAAAATCCCATTCGCTTCGTAGAGATTATCGGTGAGGCAGCAAAGAGAATTCCCATCAGCGCAGTTATGATTGGCGATGGCGAGTTGAGAGCGGATACCGAGAAGAAAATATCCGAGCTCGGACTTTCCGACACGATTAAGCTCACCGGATTTGTGGACAATCCGCACGGAATACTCGCCGCATCCCGTTTACTCGTTATGACGTCGGAGTGGGAGGGCTACGGTTTGGTAGCCGCTGAAGCCTTGGCACTTGGCAAGCCCGTGGTTGCGACACCCGTCGGCGGCATTCCCACGATACTTGTCGGAAGGGAAGGAAGGCTGTGTACGGATGGAGCAGAGATGGCAGACGCCATAGTATCGCTTCTCACCTCGGACGAGGAATACACATCAGCCTCGCGCCTTGCTCTTAAGCGTGCGTCTGAAATTGACAATCTCGGTGAATACGCCGAAAAAATAAACCAATTTTACTCTGGAGAATAAGATGCTTTTTTGGATAGCTGTTTTGGCCGCGTGTACAATTTGCCTTGCTCTTGACGGGCTTTTGGTCAAAAAAGGTGACACGGGTATAGAGGAATTTAATAAGGCGACACACGACCAGCGTATAATCTGCCTGGTTGTTATCGGCGTGCTTGCCGTCATAGCGGGCTTGCGTAACGTCGGAGGCACGGACTTCAATATTTACCGCTCAATTTACAACAATGCGCCGACACTTGGCGGCTTCATACGTGACTTTGCGGATCTCGATGACAGATATAGGACATTCGGAGTTGAGAGAGCTTATCTCTTCGCAAACTCATTCTTTAAGACTCTGCATTTTTCCTATTACGGTTATATTTTCATACAGGCGCTCTTTATAGTTTTCACGACCTATTTCGCGCTGAGAAAATACACTCGCGAATTTATGATCGTTGTAATGGTATTCCTCTACAAGTTCTATTTCTACAACGTATTCATAAGTCTGCGTCAGCCCATAACTATAGTTATCTTCTTCATCATGCTCAAATTTATGGAGAACAGAAAGATCGTGTGGTATATGCTTCTCGGACTTCTGGCCTTCTCCTTCCATACGGCGGCGATAGTTCTTTTCCCACTCTATTTCCTCAACAGACTTAAGCTGTCCCGCAGACTGATCATTATACTAAACATCGTCTTTCTGCCGACGCTGGTGCTTTCCGCACTTAACGTCCCCGTGCTTCAGGTCTTTGAGCCTATACTTAATCTTGAGATCTTTGCTACGGATGAGATCTTCGTAAAGACCGAAAATCTGATCATGGGAGAGAGCTTAAATGCGATCAACTGGCTTCACACGGCTGAGTACTACATCATAATGATTCTGCTCATCTTCTTCTACAACTCAATAAGAGAAGCCAATCCCGAATCGGATACTATGATAAAGCTGTTTCTCTGTCTGCTCCCGATATTCACGCTCTGCCGTAACTACGAGATACTGACGAGAATCAAGGACTACTTCACCATATCCTACGGATTTATTATCGCGTATATCGCAAATATGCAAAAGGGTAAGTACCGATTTATCACCTATACCTTAACTGCGCTCTGGTGCGCATTCGGATTCCTGCGTTTCGTAACGCTTTTCGACGGCGGAGCTATGAAGAGATACAGACCCAATATTTTCCTCGGAAGGAGACTTTTTGAGTGATGGTAAAGGTGCTTCACGTATACCCGGAGCTTAGAAGCGCGGGTACTGAGATGGTTATAATGAATCTGTACCGCAATATCGACCGCGAGAGAGTGCAGTTCGATTTTCTAGTAATGACGGAGGGGGAGAGCGACTCAAAATTCCGTGAGCTCGGAGCTACGGTCCACTACTTACCAAAGACCAAAAATTACAGAAGGGATCTCGTCGCGTTCTTTACGTCGCATCCCGAATACAAGATAGTCCACGCGCACACTCACAAGGAGATGGGCGCTGTGCTACACGCCGCGCGCCGCGCGGGCGTGCCCTGCCGTATCGCGCACTCGCACAACTCACGTCCCGATCTGCCTAAGATAATGAAGCTCTATAAGATGCTGACGGGATGGGAGTGCGAGTCCTCCGCAACTCATTTTCTCGCCTGCTCGCGCGAGGCTGCCGAGTGGCTTTTCCCAAGACGTCACAACTCTGCTGCCGTGTGGAATAACGCAATAGATCTTGATACCTTCCGCTACAGCGAGAGCAACAGAGAAAACTACAGAAAAACACTCGGAATTCCCGAGGATGCTAAGGTGATAGCGCACGTCGGCAGATTTGCCGATCAGAAGAATCACGCGTTTTTGGTAAAGCTTCTGAATAGACTTACAGAGTCTGACGGCTCTGTATGGGCGATACTTATCGGCGGCGGTCCGCTGCTTGATGAGATTAAGGCTCAGGCAACCTCTCAGCGCATACTCTTCCTCGGGCAGAGGAGTGACGTCCCCGCGCTGCTTTCTGCATCCGATATCTTTCTTTTCCCCTCGCACTATGAGGGGCTCGGCATAGTTGCCGTAGAGGCTCAGACCTCCGGTCTTTACTGCCTTGCATCGACGGGTGTCCCTGCCGCTGCTGACGTCGGTGTCGGACTGTTTGAGCGTCTTTCACTCGATGTGGGTGAGGATGTGTGGTGCGACAGGCTGACATCACTTCTCGGCAGAGAAACAGCTGATCGGGCGGAGTATTCCGAGCGCGCCTTTGCGACCGACTACAACATACATAAGATAGCTAAAATGGCGGAGGAGTTCTACCTCGACTCTGCAAAATAAACTAAGATTGCCGACCTCGGCATATCAAGGAGAATAACATGCTTTTGACCGTATTTACGCCCACGTACAACAGAGCCGCCACACTTCCGAGGCTCTATGAGTCCCTGGCTCGACAGAGCTCCCGCGATTTTGAGTGGCTGATAGTAGATGACGGCTCGTCCGACACTACTCGCGTACTGATCGACGAGTGGGCGCGTGAGGGACGTGTCAACATAAGATACGTGTACAAGGATAACGGCGGCAAACCCTCGGCTCACAACCTCGGGGTAAGGGAAGCGCGCGGAGACCTTTTCATATGCGTCGACTCGGATGACTATCTTGCGGACAGTGCTGTGCAGACGGTGACCGAATCATGGGGGTGCGAAAGCGGTGGAGAGGTAGGTATTCTCGCATACAAGATGCTATCCGACGGTAGGAGTGTAACGGAAATACGGGACACCGAGGTGACCTCGTTCACGCTTAAGGACGGATACGACCGCCACGGACTCACGGGTGACACAGCGCTCGTGTTTAAAACCGAGGCTCTGCGGCAATTCGAGTTTCCCAGCTTTGATGGGGAGAAGTTCATCCCCGAGGGGTATCTCTACGATAAGATAGACACGCTCGGCAAGTTGCTTGTGGTAAGAGAAAAAATATACGTGTGTGAGTATCTGAATGACGGATATACCGCAAATATGAAAAGAATACTTTACAAAAATCCGCAAGGATACTTCGCCTACATAGAAAACCGTCTGAGAATAGACCGCAGCGTAAAGCACAGATTTCTCGATTCTGTCAGATATATGGCTATGGCTATCGCGCACAGGCGTCCGCGTAAGGTACGCGAGGCAGTGTATCCCTTGCTTGCGCTCTTGGCGTACCTGCCGGGATATATGCTCTACGTAAGAGACTTTAAGAGGTATAAAAATGAATCCTAAGATAAGTGTGATAATTCCGGTTTACAATGCGGAAAGATACATAGCTGACACTCTCGACAGCGTGATATCCGGCAGCTTCTCCGATTTTGAGGTGGTTGCGGTGAATGACGGATCGACAGACTCGTCCTTACGGATACTTACCTCTTACGCTGAGCGCGACGGACGTATAAGAGTTATAGATAAACCCAACACGGGCGTGAGTGACACGCGTAACGTCGCTATAGCTGAGGCAAAGGGAGAATATCTCGCCTTTCTCGACTCTGACGATATCTACTCTCCTGAGTATCTTGAGAGAATGTACTCTGCGGCGGAGAAAAGCGGCGCAGACGTGATCGTGTGCGGCTATGTGACGTTCAGAGGTGAGAAACCCGTATTTCCCGACTGTGAAAACGGTGAGGTCAGGACAACCGATATCCGCGAGCTTCTCGACACGGGGCTTATGACATCAATGTGTGTTAAGCTCGTGAAAAAGAGCGTTGTGCAGGAAAATAATATAGCTTTTGATAAAAACCTCGCATTCGGTGAAGACCTATTCTTCTCCTGGCGTGTGTGTCTTTCATCAAATGCGACTGTGAAGATTGAGGACAAGCTTTACGGCTACAGAATGAGTGCGGCGGGTGCAACGGCACGTTATCACGGTAGCCTCTACGAAAAATACAAAGCGGCGTTTGACAGTCTTAAGGAATATGCAAGTCTTCGCGGTGCAAGTGAAGAGGCGATAAGAGATATTGATATATATTTTGTCAAGAGGTTGCCGACACTCTCGTTTATGACCGCGAGATCTAAGCAGAGCTTTGGAAAAAAGCGCAGATATATCTCGGGAATAATTAGTGACCCGACTGTAAGAAATATAACAGAAAACCACTTTGATGAGCTTACCCGCGGTGAAAGTGAAAAAGGCGTATCGCTCTACAAAGCGGCGGCAAAAAAGCAAGTACTCCGTGTGCTTATGTACGGAGTAAAAATGGAGTACAGACTTAAGCTCTCAAGGCTTAAAGGAAGAATAGGGGAGAGACGACGTGATAAAAAGTAAACGTGACCTCAAATATTATCTTGCGGCTGATAAAATAGCTATGGACGTGACGGGCAGACGCCCTCACCTTATCTCCAGGTATGAGTCCGACTATATCTGGAAGTTCCAGAGAGCACTCAGATATACGGAATATTACCACAACTGCAGACGGCGCGGCCTTTTTTATCCCGTGTACAAGGCGTGGCAGTACAGACTTTTCAGACTGCAGATCAAGTGCGGATTCGGTATACCGATAAACGTATTTGGCCCCGGTCTGTCTATCAGTCACATAGGCCCGATAGTTATAAACGGCTTTGCTAAGGTGGGCAAAAACTGCCGTCTGCACCCCATGACGTGTATAGGTGTAAACGGTCATACAAATGAGGTTGCCACACTCGGTGACGACGTATACGTCAGCACGGGTGTCAAGATAATAGGCCCTGTGACCGTTGCCAACGGTGTTTGCCTTGGTGCAAATGCGGTGGTTACAAAATCCATAGAAGAAGAAAATACTACCTGGGGCGGAGTACCCGCCAAAAAGATATCCGACGAGGGCAGTCCATTCCCGAAAAACCGCAGAGGCGCGGATATCGCAAAGAGAGGATAACCTATGAAGAAAGTGATGCTGTATCAGCACGCGGGCAGCTATAATCACGGTTGTGAGGCGCTCGCGACTACCGTTTCCGCGGAGATAAAGAGAGCTGTGCCGGACTTGAGGATATATCTTTGCTCCCACGATTCAAAGGAGGACAGAGAGTTCCCTTTGCCCGATATTGACGAGATAATAGAAAACAAAAGATGGCTCAGACGTTGGAGTCTGCCGTGGCTCTTCTACCAGGTGGACAAGAGAACCTTTAACTGCAAGGCTCTGCAGGAGAAGATAGAGATAGACAAGCCGTGTCTTAAGCTCGCAGAACAGATGGACGTGTGCGTGGCTATCGGCGGAGATAACTATTGCTACAACAAGGGCAAGCTATATTGGCCTACCGAGCGAGTTATCAAGAAAATGGGCAAGAAAATGATGCTGTGGGGTTGCTCGGTTGAGCCGAATGAACTACCGGGTGAGCTCTGTGAGCATCTCTCGCTCTTTGACGCCATAACCGTCAGAGAGAGCATAAGCTATGAGGCGTTTGTAAAGTGCGGCCTCGGTGAGAAGGCGCATCTTGTCGCAGACCCTGCGTTTTTGCTTGAGCCCGAGACGGTGGAATTGCCCGAGGGCTTCACCGAGGGGCAGATCGTAGGTATTAACCTCAGCCCCATGATACTGAATTACACAGAAAACAGAGATAAGGTCGTGGAGTCTGTCTACGCTCTTGTCGATCATATACTTAAGTCGAGCGAGATGAACGTCCTGCTCGTGCCCCATGTCAGACTCCCCGTTACCGATGATATGGATACTCTCCGTCCGATATATGAGAGGTACAAGGATACGGGGCGTGTAGCACTTCTTGACGATTATTCGCTCAGCTGCCGTCAGCTCAAGGGATATATATCAAAGTGCCGCTTCTTTATCGGAGCGCGCACACATTCCATAATTGCGGCGTATTCGACCTGCGTGCCCGCACTTGCGCTCGGCTACTCGGTCAAGGCTAAGGGAATTGCTCGCGACATATTCGGCACAGAGGAAAATCTCGTTCTGCCCGTGCAGACCTTTGACGACCCCGAGGCTACCGTGCAAGGATTTGAGTACCTCAGAGAGCACGAGAGAGAGCTTAAAGAAAAGCTCGAGAGCGTTATGCCGAGCTATAAGGAAAACGCGAGAAAGTCAGCAGAGATTTTTGAAAGTTTAGTTTAAAGAGGGTGTTATGATTCAAATACATAACAAAAAAGACTGCTCGGGATGTAGCGCGTGCGCTAACATCTGCCCGAAAAACTGTATAAAAATGGAGAGGGACGAGATGGGATTCGTCTACCCTAAAGTAGATGCTGACGTGTGTATCAACTGCGGTAGGTGTGAGACGGTTTGTCCTATTCTGAGTCCTGCAAAAGAGAATAGTCCTCTCGCTGTAATAGGAGCGAAAAACCGCGACGAGTCGGTCAGAAGCACAAGCTCGTCGGGCGGTACGTTCTTTGAGCTTGCCAAGGAGATAATCTCGCGTGGCGGCATAGTTTACGGCTGTGCGCTCGACTCTGAGCTTGTAGCACGTCACATCGGTGTTGAAACCGCAGAAGATCTCTCCAATCTTAAGGGATCAAAGTACGTTCAGTCGGACGTAGGCACTACCTACCGCGAGGTGAAAAAGTACCTTATGGATGGCAGAGAGGTGCTCTACTCGGGCACGCCCTGTCAGATAGCCGGACTGAAAAACTACCTCGGCAAGAGCTATGACAACCTTCTGCTTGTAGACGTGCTTTGTCACGGCGTACCGTCTCCCGGAGTATTTGCGGATTACCTCGACTATCTCAGTGAGAGATTCGGAGCTAAGCCGATATCCGTCAACTTCCGTAATAAAGAAAAGAGCTGGAAAAGGCTTTACTTTGAGGTAAAGTTCGATAACGGTAAACGATACTTTACATTCTGCGGTTATGACAGATATATGAGTATGTTTCTTAACAACATCTCACTTCGTCCTTCATGCTATGACTGCCGCTTCACTACGGTCAACCGCCAGGGAGATATAACTCTCGGTGACTTCTGGGGCATAGGCAGAAAATATCCCGAGCGAGATGACGATAAGGGTATATCTCTTATAATCGTAAACAGCGAGAAGGGTAAAAACGCCTACGAGAGCATAAGCGGAAAATTTGATGCGTTTGACAGCGATATAGATACTGCAAAGGCGGGACAGCTGATCTTATCGAGCTCCGTGAAAAAACACGCGAGCTACGATGAATTCTTCCGTCTATATACGGAGCAAGGGATTGAAAAGGCTGCAAAAACTACCGTTTATATTCCCGGCAAACTTAAACGCCGGTATGAAATGTCTAAGCGTTGGGCGCTTGACCTCGCGAGAAAAATACTAAAAAAAGGATATTGATATGAACAATCAACCCTTGGTGAGTATAATTACTCCTTGTTATAATGGTGAAAGCTTTTTGCATAGATACTTCAACTCTATACTTGCTCAGACGTATAGCAATATCGAACTTATTTTTGTTAATGATGGATCAAGTGACAAAACGGAAGAGATAGCTTTCTCTTATAAAGACAAGCTTGAAGCGAGAGGCATAAAATTCATCTACATGTATCAGACTAATGCAGGTCAGGCGGCGGCTATAAATTCTGCTCTTAAAGTTTTTAGTGGAGAATACCTTACTTGGCCGGATAGCGATGATTGGATGTCAGATGATTGCATAGAAAAGAAAATTGATTATTTGGAATTACACCCTGAATATTCATTGGTTATGTGTCGCACAGCTAAGGTTTTTGAAAGCGATTTATCAAAAAGTGTATCATATTACGAGAGAAAAAACAAAAATAAGCACAACATATTTGACGATTTAATATCGTATGAAGATGTTTATTTTGCGCCTGGTGGATATATGATACGTAGTAAAGCCTTATTGGAAACTTTGCCTACAAGAAGCATTTATTGTGGAAAGACAGGACAAAATATGCAGTTGTTGTTACCTGTCGCGTATAGACGCGAGTGCGGATTTGTTGATGAAGTATTATATTACTATTTGATACGCGATAATAGTCATTCAAGATCTTCAAAAACACCGGAGCAGATTTATAATAGCTTGTACGGAAATGAGAATACAATTATTCAGACTTTGGAACGTATTGATATGGCAGCAGACGAGAGAGAAGCATATATAAATCTTGCAAAATTTAGCTGGTCACAAAAAAGATTTTATGCGGCTATAGAGTTTAAAGATAAAGCAAGTATCGCTAAATTCTATAGAGAAATAGAAAGTAACGGTAAGATTAATCTTAAATTGCGTATTCAAAACTTTGTCTTTAGGAACAAATTATTAAGTGCCATTTATAACATCTTTAAATCGTAGTATTTTTTTGGAAAGGAATCTCATGAGCAATCCATTTGTTAGTGTTATAGTCCCTGTATATAATGTAGAACGCTATTTGCCACGTTGTATAGAGAGTATACTCAATCAGACCTATACCAATTTTGAGCTTATACTTATCGATGACGGAACTCCCGACAGAAGCGGTATAATCTGCGACAGATATGCCGAGCGTGACGCGAGAATACGTGTTATCCATAAGGAAAACGGCGGCGTATCATCTGCACGCAACGCTGGAATTGATATAGCTCAAGGCAAGTGGATAACTTTTGTTGATAGCGATGACTGGGTAACTGATGATTATTTGAAGGTTTTAGTAGATCCTTTATTCGAGGGGTGTGATCTGACGGTTGGATTGTTGGAATATAGATATTTTACAATATCACAGCGAACATGTAAAGAACTCTTAATATCTCGTGAAAATGCAAATGATTCTGAAATATTTGAAACAATGTGCAAAATGGAGTTCAGTGGCCCTACCTCGAAACTATTTTTAAAATCTCTTATATGCGATAACCAATTACGTTTCCCTGAAGATGTTGCTGTTGCAGAAGACGCGATATTTGTAAAAAAATACATTCGATATTGCCAAAAAATATACATGACCGGGAAAGTAATATATTGCTACAATCGATTAAATGAACTTTCGGTTACTAGAAGAATACCATATTTTCGTAATAGAACAAAGTGGGACGATCAGTATATTAACACATACATCGAGACATTTACAGAATGGGGCGTCAAAGATGATTTCATAAAACAGGAAATATCCAGGCGGGCAATTTTTTTATTTTTGAATAATGTCCAATCAATCATTTATGCATTTCCTAAAGAAGAGGCATTGTTGAAAATAATAGAACTTAAAAACGTATATATCAAATGGATAGATTTGGAGCCAAATAGTTTTAAACTTCAGTCAGAAGAGCAAAAATTGCTTTTAGATGCGTTAATAAAAAATGATGCAAACTTCATATATAATTACGCTAATTCTTCCAGAAAAAGCAAAATTATAACATCAATAAAAAAAATCTCGAAAAAAATAATAGGTTTTATAATAGAAAAGTATCGCGATAAAGTCGTAAAATTTAAGTTTTAACATCAAAGAGGAAAAGATGCAAAATAAAATTGGAATAGTAACCATGTACCATAATAGCATAAATTACGGTGGCGTTTTGCAGGCCTATGCTTTAACCAGAGTTCTAAATGACAACGGTTATGATGCAGAGCAGATTCGTGTTGTAGGTAAAATGACTGAACGCCAGAAACTGTGTATATTATTTAACTTTGGTGTAAAAAGAGCTATTAGACAAGTGTGGCGTAATGCAAAATGGATTTTTAAACAGCCTATAAAACGCATTTTAAAAAGACAAAGTATAGCTGTTGTTGCTCATAACTCACTTGATACATCATTTGAGCACTTCAGAAATGACTACGTTCCTCACAGTCAAGAAATTTACAATGGAAACAACGTAAATAAGACGAACCACAAATACGATATTTTTATCACGGGCAGTGACCAGGTGTGGAACTTTTCTTGGTATAACCCGATATATTTCCTGGACTTTGCAAAAAAGCACAAAAAGAAGATTTCTTATGCCGCCAGTATATCAATGGACTCTTTAAGTGATAAACAGCGTAGAGTCTTTAGAAAGAGTCTTAGAAGTTATAATGCAGTGTCGGTAAGAGAGGAAGAATCTATTGCCTTAATTTCAGATTTATCACCGGTAGATCCAAAAATTGTGCTTGATCCCACGCTTTTGCTTTCCAGAGATAAATGGAACACTTTAGCGACGAAGGAAACGGTAAGTGATGAATACGCGTTCTGTTACTTCATCGGCGATAATAAAGCATCTCGAAGAGTGGCAAAAGAATTTGCACAAAAAATGGGATTAAAGCTCATTGGTATTAGTCACTACGATAAGTATGATGGTTTTGATATAGAGCTTTCGACCGCAGGGCCTGAAGAATTTTTAAGCTACCTTAAAAATGCGAAATATATTTTTACCGACAGTTTCCACGCGGTCGTGTTCTCCAAGATTTTTGAGAAGCAATATTTCGTCTTCAACAGAGATAACAAAGGCTCTATGAGCTCGCGTATCAGGACGATAACCTCGCTGTTTGAAACCGAGGAGCGTTTCTGCTACGGTGAGAGGGAAAATCTCGGGTATATAGAGTCGCTTTCTGATATAGATTACACAAAGTCTCTTTTAAAATTTGAAGAAAAAAAGAAAGAATCAATAGAATTCCTACTTGGAGCATTGGAAAATAAATGAAAAATAAAATTAACCAGCTGAAGCTTGGCTCGGTTTTATCCTACGTGAGTATGCTTTTAAACATACTTGTGAGCGCGGTGTATTCTCCGATTATGATACGCTTGCTCGGGCAGAGCGAATACGGACTATACAGCACCGTATCCTCAACCATAGCCACTTTATCTGTTTTGAATCTCGGATTCAGCGCGGGATACATAAGATATTTTTCACGGTATAAAAAGGATAATGATATGGAGTCCGTATACCGTCTTAACGCACTGTATCTGATTATTTTCTCAATTATTGGCGCAATAGCGTTTATCTGCGGTCTTTTATTCACTCTCAATATTGAGCTTATATATGCTGACGGCTTTACAGCGAGTGAATATAGCACAGCGCGAGTGCTGATGCTGCTGATGGCGATAAATATGGCTACAAATTTTGCCTTTACCGTTTTCAGAGTATCCCTTACCGCTAACGAGAGATTTGTTTTCTCGAGACTTATCAGCATAACGCTCACTCTTATTAAGCCGGCTATTATGCTGCCGCTTTTGTTCTTAGGTCACAAATCGATAACTATGGTTGTCGTAACGCTGGTTATCGGACTTGCTTTGGATTTGATATACGTGCTGTATTTCTTTATAGTGCTGAAGTACAAGTTCGTATTTCGCGGTATGGACTCTGCTATATTGAAGGGGCTTTTTGCATACACGGGATTTATAGCGATGCACCTTATTGTCGATCAGGTCAATTTCAATATAGACAAAATTCTGCTCGGAAGATTCGTAGGCACCGCCTCGGTTGCCGTATATTCGGTTGGATACACCTTATTCAACTACTATATGAACTTTTCCACCGCCACCTCGGGAGTCTTCACACCGAGAGTACATAAAATAGTTAATGCTAATGCGGATAATCCGATAGAGCAAAGACGCGAGCTTACCGCGCTATTTACCAAAATAGGAAGATTACAGTTTTTACTTCTTGGTCTTCTTATAACAGGATTGATTTTCTTCGGACGTCCGTTTATCGGCCACTGGGCGGGAGCAGGATACGATAACTCTTATTACGTGCTGTTGCTTCTTGCAGTGCCGTGCACAGTTCCGTTAATGCAGAATATCGGTATCGAAATCGAGAGGGCGTTGAATATACATAAATTCCGCTGTGTTGCGTATTTTATTATGGCAATTTTGAATCTCACGTTTTCTATAATTATGTGTCAGAAATACGGTGAAATAGGAGTTGCGATCGGAACTGCGATTTCTTTTGTAATTTGTCAAGGATTCATAATCAATATCCATTATCAAAAGCGTTGCAACATCAATATTATTCATTTCTGGAAGAATATTTTGTCTATAGCAAAAGGGCAAGTTTTACCTGTTGCAGTGGGTATTACGATAATGCAGCTTGCTAACATGAGTAACATCTTAATGATGTTCATGTGGATCGCGGTGTATACCGGTATTTATTGTTTATCGGTGTGGCTTTTCTCAATGAACAAATACGAGAGGGAGTTAATTCTTACTCCTGTACGAAAAGTGTTTAACATTTTACTAAGAAAAAATGAAAAATCTTAACAAAATTTTATTTTCCATGATTTCGCCGGTGGTGGCACCGCAGTGCCGCGAGGGCGCGGCGGGCGGCCCAGACTCTTGGGAGTGCCGGGCGCTTGACGAAAAGACGCTCAGGGCGGTCTACGCCTTGGCGAAGCGGCACGACCTTGCACACCTTTTGTTAAATGTAAAATTGAAAATTGAAAGTGGAAAATCGGGCACAGCAGGGGATGGCGCAAACGACGTCCCGGATATTGCGGAGCTCGTGGCAGAGCTTGAAAAGGCTCAGCTGACTGCCGCGTGGCGAGTCAAAAATATCGAAATAGAGCAGGGGCGTGTAGGAAAATGCCTCTCCGAAGCAAGGATACCGCACATATTCTTAAAGGGCGCGGTAATGCGATCCTACTATCCCGAGACGTGGATGCGCACGAGCAGTGACGTCGACGTGCTCGTTCCCCACGATATGCTCGACTCTGCCGTAAAGGCGCTCGAGGACGGCATCGGCTACCGTGTCAGGACGCGCGAAATACACGACGTCTCAATCTTCTCAAAATCCGGAGTTCACCTCGATATGCACACGCTTTTCGAGGGCGACACCGAGGACTGCGCGCTTCTCAGCTCCGCGTGGGAGATGGCGAGGGGTAAAACGCAGGACGGATGTGACGGTGAGCAAGCGCAAAACGCGGATTTCGAGCGTTTTCTCACTCCCGAGCACTTCTACTTCTACCACGTGGCTCACATGGCTGAGCACATGCGTAGCGGAGGCTGCGGTATCCGTACGTTCATAGACCTCTATCTGATAAATTCCCGCCTTACGTTCGACCGCTCCGCGCTTGACCGTCTCCTTTGTGAGCGCGGTCTTTACCGCTTTGAGCGTGCCGCTGTAAGACTTGCAAATGCGTGGATGCGCGGCGAGGACGCAAAGGATCTTTCAGCCCTTGAGGAGTACGTTCTCACGGGGGGCGTGTACGGAAACGTAGAGCAGGGCGTGGCGGTAAGAAGACGTGACGGCCGCGGTAAATTCAGCTACGTAATGCGCAGGGTATTTATGCCGTACGAGGAACTAAAGCAAAGGCATCCGTCGCTTGACGGCCGCAGGTGGCTCACTCCCGTCTATGAGGTTTGGCGTTGGCTGAGTCTGATAGATCCCAAGCGGTCAAAAAGAAGCCGCAGCGAGCTAAAAAGCATGGTCAAGCTTGACGAGGAGAAACGCACCTCCGTGGCAGATCTTTTCGATTCTCTCGGTATATAGCTTAACAGAATAAAAAAAGAGCGAAGGCTCCAAGATTGCAAGTCTTCGCTCTTTACGGCGGTGCCACGTGCGGCACCGCCATATTTTTTTGTTATGGGGATCACCAATCCCAATTGTCGCCGCCGATGTCTACAGAGCCGCCGTCACCGACGCTGGTGACGATAACGTCCTCTGCTTCAAGCTCAATGATTAAAACTTCGGGAGCTTCATAGTTATTAAATTGTTTCACTTTCGCTGTCTCCTTTAGTTTTAGTTAAGGCTTGGGTCATATTCGGCCGCATTTTTGTCGCAATATTTGTCACAGATGCTTGCGTAGGTGTAGAGTACCTCGATGAGCTTTGCAGCCGCTCTGGACTCGTGAGTAGAGCCGACAACCGTGCCGCCGCTCTGCTCGGGATGAGCGATGCTGTAAAGCGCGGTGTAGTAGTCGTACAGGCTGTAGAGTCTGTATTCGGTATCTCCGCCGCCGGTGCAAACTATCTTGATGGATCTCGCCATCTCGTAGCCTCTGAGAGAGAGCTCTACGTAGCTGCCGCCGTCGGAAACCGTGTGCGCTCTCTGCTCGTAGCCGTCACCCGTGTCGTTTGCCACGTAGAAGGTGAGCTTATCCGCATACTCGGGATCGGTGAGATTGAATCTTATGGCAGAGGAGCTCTTGACGTTGATCTGTACGCCCGAGATGTACTCTCTGAGGTCGCCTGCAACACCCTCGTGCTCAACAGCGGGAGCTGTGGGAGCTGCGGGAGATACGCTGAGAGTTCCGAGCGTGGATCTGAGAGCTGAAATTCTGCTCATATCCACGTTGTATCCTGCATACATGGTCGCCTGCTCGATATATGCGAGAGTTGTCTGCAGGAGCGCCTTGTTCTTCTCGCTGAGGCCCTTATTGACAAGCGCCTCGGCATAGTCCGCTACGGAAACCTTACGGGATACGCTCTTGCCGCCGTATATGATAACTATTGTGAAGTCCTTGGCAGCATCCTGAGGATTAAGGAAGAGTGTATAGTCGTAGCAGTAGCCTGCGCCGTAATTCTTACCGGTTGCCGCTTCAACCACCGTCTTTCTGACGTTGCTTGAGTTAGCATAGGTGTTTGCTGTAAGGAGCTTACCGTCGAGATATACCGTCACATCCCTGTGGTCGACTGCCTCGCCGTTTATCTCTGCGGGAACGTAGAGGTTGAAGCCGATGCGGTCGGAGAGCGTAA
This sequence comes from Clostridia bacterium, assembly GCA_017508665.1. Lineage (GTDB taxonomy): Bacteria > Bacillota > Clostridia > Oscillospirales > CAG-272 > UBA1740. Next base: position 61,020 of record JAFVYL010000003.1, read on the forward strand.
GGCTCGCGATGAGACCGAACGCAAACTTGTTGCCGCCCGAGACGTACTTGTCATAGACAGAGCCCTCGGTAACGCCGTTTGCCGTGACGTTATCAAACTTAAGACTGCTGTTCGTGGGAGTAGATCCGGTTGCCCAGTACTCTTTATCTCCGTTCGACCAGGTGATCATAGCGTAATCGTGGCTGGTATAGAGGAGCTTATATATTCCGTCCGAGGTCTTAGCCTTGACGAGATTCGATGCGATGGACACGTCGTCGAGACTCTCTATATTTGTTCTTACGTCATCGTAGAAGATGATGGTATCGGGCTTTATAACTCCGTCGGAAAAGTCTCTTGTAAGAATGTTGGAATTGTTGATGTAGAGGGTGAGTGCCGACTTCATATAGTCGTTTGTGTTGTTGCTCTGGTTTTTGTTAGCCTGAACGAGCGGACCCTGTGACTTAACGGTACTGCCGTCTATAACGATGCTCTTGTTTACGTCGTTTACTTCACCGGCAGTCACGTAGACATTATTCTCCTGTACGACAGCGTGTGTGACGATCTTGGAGTAGATGAGAGGCTTACTTACCGTGAAGGAGGTGTAGCTGTCAACTACGTTGGGATATCTGTAGCTTATATCAGAGTCCTTGATAAGTATGGATATATCATTCTGTGAGTAGCCGTTGTATTCTTCGCCTATCGAGAAGAGAGCAATCGCGCCTGCGCAGTATGCGTCAACGGTACATCCGTTAAGCTCGAGATGTCCCTCTCTCAGTATACCTACAGCTGCGGAGGTCTCTATCTTCAAGTTGTTGAAGCTGACCTTTCCGGTCAAGGTATAGTTTGAGAAGAACAAAGCCTTATTGGCTGTTGTGTCGGAGTACTTGATAGTTCCGCTGCCGTAGAAGTTTATTTCCTTTGTATTACGCTCTCCTCTGAATCCGTGGTCGGTACACTTGTTATTGATCGTATGACCGTTGAGGTATATATGCTTAGTGCCGAACAGGGGCGCGGTAGAGCTCATTTCAAGGTCGGAGTTGAATATTATTACACGGGTATCGGTCGTGCCAAACCAGCTGATAACGTCCTTTGCGGCAAACTGTGTATCATCGTAGATAACTCCGTCTTTGACGTAAGCGTAGTCTGCCTCGAGAAGCTTTGATACCGTTTCGTGCGCGGTAAAGGTATATGCAGGAGATGAACCTGAGTTTTCCTTTAAGATCGTTCCCTCGGGAAGAGTATCCCACTCGGTTACGTGAACGGTAGTTCCGTTTGCATCCTTGGTTAAGAATACGCCGCTCATAAAGCCTTCCGCTGTGAGAACGTCCTCGATCTTATCTCCGACTCTCGCGTTGACCGTCTTGGTTACCGAGCCGCCTGCTAAGAGACGGATATCGACACGGACAGTCGCGAATTTCACCGTGCTGTCTACGACGGTGTAATCGTAAGAGCCGTCGCTCTCGGTTATATTGAAGCTGGTGAAGTCCGTAGTGATGAGATCGTCTATTTCTATGCTGCCGCTGACAAGACCGTTTGTGTCGACTTCAGCCTGACAAGCGATCTTCAGAGGAAGAGAGGGTACGTTGTAAAGCTCGATCACAACACTGTCTGCAGCGGTGATAGCCGCCTGAAGAGCTGCAATTCCGTCGGCATCGTTCTTGTAGTCAACGCCGTTCATAGTAGCTACGTACATAGTGGTCTTAAGGTTTACTACCTTGGACGTAGCGAAGCTTTCGACTACGGTACACTCTGATGTGTCGACGGTAACACCCGTGTCAAGACCGTTGAAGTCAAGCACGGCGTTTGCCTTTACGTGGATATTCACGGTGGGGACTCTGAGGAAGGTTACCTTGAATTCGGTAGAGGAGGTATCCTCTTCGAGCATGCGCTTAAGCGCGCTTTCGTTATCTACCTTGCCGTCACCGTTGCTGTCGATATTCGCAGCATCCGAGTAGTAGAGCACTCCGTTGACGCACGCTACGGGATAATACGTACCGTTCTCGTCGGAGTCGGTATGCTTGTATACGTCGATAGTGTCGCCGTCAACCTTAATGACGTCATCACCGTAGGAAAGTTGGCTTGTAATTCCGTTAAGCTTTACCGTAGCGCGGCAGCCGATATTTATAGTACCGATGTACTCGCGGTAGAGTACGATCTCCTGCACGGGAGTGGTGTATTCGGCAAAGTCACCGGATTCACTCGGGTTGTCGAGGTCGTCGAGCATATCGTTGATGCTCGTGGTATCGAAGTATTCGACACCGTTGATCGTAGCGATAGCGGCTCTCTCGGGGAGGGGATAGTTCTCATCGAAAATATTACTCGTCCATACGGAGAGATAGTGATTGCCGTCGATGGTGTTGTCGGGCTTATCGTTTCCGTCGGGAACGTTGTTATAGTCTGCCTTTATTGCGTCGATGAGCGCTTCCATAGAGCTGTCGCTGTCCGCCCATCTGAGATAGTAGTTGTCAGATGCCGCACTCATGTCCGGGTGGAGGAGCTTACCGGTCTTGTTCTCACCTGCGATCTGCATGGTTCTGAATGAAGCGACAAGCATATTGTTTACAAGTGTGCTTCTGTTCTCAGCGTTGTTTTCAATGCCCATGCTTGCAGCCATTCTGCTGATAGCGGTATCGTCATAAAGACCGCCCTCGATCATGGCTATGCACTGTCCGTCGAGGAAGAGGAAGGAGTTACCGGTCGCAACCTCGCCGATGTAGGTGAGGTGGTACCACTTCTCGGGTGTGATGGATACGTTCTCTGCAAAAACTGCCATTGCGGAAAGAGCAGTGTTTCCGGGGGTACGGAGATTAAATCCGTTGTATACGTTAATGAACGAAGATTCCGAGTAGATATCCTGCTCGAATACAAGGAAGTCGTGTCCCTCGAGCTTATATTGCGAACTGTTACCGCTATCGAAGTTCAAAGCTGTATTGGCATTTACCTGATAATGCACGTTGAGAGGGAAGTCGCCCGTTTCATTCGTGGCATCTCTTATGATAAGGTATTCATTACCGTTGTCGGTTTTTGTAATTGAGCCGGATACAGCGCAGCTCGTGAATGCGCTGAGGTCAAAGCTTTTTGCACTTATTTCGTCGGCTGTTAATTCATAGTACAGATACTTAGTAACCTCTACACCGTCTTCGACAGTGGTTACCGCGGATATGGTTTGTCTTTCGTAGCTGTTGAGCTTGTTATACACCTCCGCAGGCATTTCCTTTATTCCCGATGTGAAGCACGCACGCTGTGCGTCGGTCATCTTTTCGTAATCCTCAAGACTGAATCTTCTCGCGTTGACCGCATTGTTCTGGTGAACGACGTTTATGAGGTTATCGCTTGCGGGATAACGCACGGATGACGTGATTATCGACTGGTTAACCGATCCGGGGAGTACGTATGCCGAATGTTTGAACACTGAAGGCTTGAGCTTAGCTACCCACGTAGAACCTTCACCCTTTGTGAGAATTACGTCACTGCCTGCGGTGAACTCTACCTCTGAGATGGAGGTCGAGATGATAGCGTCGCAGTTTACGGTGATACTCTCGGAATAGCATGAGCGGAGAACCTTTGCTCTGTTTCCGAGTCTGTAGGTGTCCAGCATGTGTATTGCATCGTAGGTGTTGTTGTATTTTACTCCGTTGATCTCGATAAGATCGGGGAGATATACTTCTGTCTCGGGGTAGTAAATATTTTTATTCCAGCTCTGCAGACTTCCGCTTGCGATACAATCCGCTATGTTGCCGATGCTGTCGCTGCCCTTGAGTATACGCTCGTTGATATTGTCAACGCAGAACGAGGAGCCGGCCTGTATCTTTCCGGGATTCGGGTTCTGGAAACGCATTCCCGATATAGTCATCGTATCCTTGTTTGTGATGAAGGAGTCTGTGAAGAAATTCGGATTTGTGACACCGTTATTTAACTTATCAACGAAAACATTGTCAACAAATACGTAGAAGGTATTCGTGTTGATCTCGCTGATCAGAGTTACGTGGTGGAACTTGCCGGGAGTCATAAGAGAACCAAACTTGGCTGCTGGGTCGTAGTTCGTAGTCCACTGACCCTCCGATTTTGAGTTTCTCGTAATAGGATAGACTAACATAGGGAGGTAATTTGAGGACTCGGTAGCCGCATCAAAATCCGTTATGTAGTACTGAGGTACGGAGGCATCGTAGCTTATTTTAGTACCGATCCTTGTATCAAAGTATGATTGAACGCTCACCTTACCCGCGCTTACAGCCTCGGGTGTGGGCAATATCATAAGATACTCGTTACCGTCCTTCGGCTGCACGAGATAGGTCTCAAGAGTGCCTGCCGCTCCTGTCATGTTCTGTTGGTGGTTGAAAACAGAAGTCTTCAATACTTTTTTGATCGTGTTAACGACGTTATCGGAGGTTGCGACCTCGTAAGTTGCCGTAGGATCAAAAAACTCTACGTCTTCAAATCCATCTGTAATATCCGTGGCAACATCTGCTCCTACCGTAAATACGAGCGATGAAAGAAGTAAGGATAATACGAGGATGAACGAAATAACTCTCTGCTTTTTTTGCATTTACTGTAATCCTTTCGTTAGAGATGTATGATTTGCGCGTCGCGCATAAATTATAAAAATAATACAAAATTATATATTATTAACCTCGGAAAGTCAATATTACACAGGATATTTAACAATTTGTTAATATTTAAAAATGCGGCAAAACAGGTTAATTTACATAATACGGCGATATGTATACAAAAGTCAGGCGGACGGTGGTCTGAGCTTAGCTCGCGATCCGCGCAATATCGGACGGCGTATGCGTTGAGATAACAAAGCTGACACCGGGCGCGCACATCTGTTTTCGGATTAGGTATTGCATTTTTTATTCATTGTGTTAAAATTGAGCTGACCGATGCAAGAGGTGATACAAGAGTTTTTTTGCCGATTAGTGAAGTGAGTCTTTGATAATATACAGGACAGAATATTAAACGCTACTATATTGATGGAAGTGAAGATTTCTTAAACACTTAATGTACGAGTTTGTGATGAAAACTATTATAAAGTAAATAATTGTTGACAAATATATATTTAAAACGGGGGAAATATGGAAAACCGCAAGAAACTGCACACGGGAGCCGCGTATTACGGTAACAGGATGCTCAGCCACTCGATGACTGATATGAGGGAGATAGCAAGAGCCGATCTTGATATTGTGGTGCATATGCTCACGCACAATGACATGGAGCGCGACAGAATACTTGCGGAAAACAGAAAGAAATACATGAAGTAAAATATTGACATACGGGCGCATTCGTGTTAAAATAAAGGTACAATTTAAATTAAAAGGAGAGAACCATGGCTATTGAGAAATCCTATAAGATCAGAACCAAGGGGAAGAACCTCTTCCTTCGCGTGACCAGAGGCCACTTTATGAAGACAAACGGTCATATGAACTATTACATCGACGTTACGATGCAAAAGACCAGACTTTCCGAGGCGAGAGCAGTTGCTGAGGAGCTTGTCTCTCACTACAGCAGCAACACCATCATCGATACCATACTCTGTCTTGACGAGATGCAGGTAGTTGCTACCTGTATGGCAACCCAGCTTACCGCTTCCGGCTATATGAATCTCAACGAGCATCAGACTATCTATATACTTACACCCGAGAAGGTCTCTGACGGCAAGTTCATCTTCCGTGAGGGCTCTGCCGCTATGATCAATGGCAAGAACGTGCTTATCCTCACCTCGTCCGTTGCTACCGGCCGTACCACAAGCGTGGCTATGGAGGCTGTCAGGTATTACGGAGGTACTGTTGCAGGCCTTGCTTCCATCTATTCGGCGGTCGAGGAGTGCGGCGGTGTTCCCGTACACTCTGTATTCGATACCCGTGACCTTGACGGTTACTACTGCGTTCCGGCGCACGAGTGTCCTCTCTGCAGAGATGGGCAGATGGTGGATGGTGTCGTCAACAGCTACGGCTTCGCCCACAACTAATTTTTTTCGGAGATTTCCCCCGTATTCTACCAAACTCGCAATATGTAAATATTGCTTCGGGTAGAAGTACGTGCAAACTCTCTCGAAAAAAAACAAGTTTTACGGAGATTTCCCCCGTATTCTACCAAACTCGCAACAGTTTTCTGTTGCTTCGGGTCAAAGAACGCCGCTTATCATCCAAAAATCAAGATTTTCGGAGATTTCCTCGGCATTTCACCGAACTCGTCGTATAGGTATACGGCTTCGGATATTAAAATCCACAATTTCAGAATAAAAATAAACCTACGGCGCTTTACCGTAGGTTTACTAATGAATGTATTTAACTTATAGGAGCTATACGCTATGAGCGAAATGAAAAAGTATATTGAAATCATTAAAAACTATTCAAAGGACGCTTACAAGTGGATAACGAGAGACCCGAAGGGCTCTCTTAATTATCCCTTTATCGTGCCCGGCGCGCCTTATCCCTTTGAGCTTTGGGATTGGGATTCATGGCTTACCGACGTTGCCGCAAGACAGATAATTCTCGATAACGGCGGTGAGGGGCTCGCTGAGTTCTTTGAGTATGAGAAGGGCTGTATCAAAAACTTCCTTGAGCACACCGAAGAAAACGGAAAAATGCCGATACTCATCGACGGTGAGGGAGAGGTGGTTTTCCTCAAGGGCTGCAAGAATATGCACAAGCCGTGCCTCGCTCAGCACCTTGCCTTTCTTCTTGGGGTGACCGATAACGACACCTCATGGCTCTCCGAATCCGAGTTTGACGTGCTTGAAAGCTTTATAGCCTGCTACAAGCGTGAGTACCGTCACGGTGAGACGGGACTTTACCGTTTTCTTGACGACACGGCCATAGGCGTCGACAACGATCCGTCCATATTCTACCGTCCGTTCGGATCTACCGCGTCTGTTTATCTCAACTGCCTTATGTACAAGGAGCTCCTTGCGATGGAATACATCTTCCGCGCTCGCGGAGACGTTGAGAAGGCGGAGTATTACGCACGCGAGGCATCCGAGCTCCGCGATCTTGTGAGAGAGCACCTTTGGGATGAGAGAAACGGTATGTATTACTCTGCTGATATCAGCCTTTACCCCGTTGATCCGGATGAGTGGCTTCACAGCGGCAAGCCCCGTCATTGGAAGTCGCTTATTATGAGAATTGACGAGTGGTCGGGCTTCCTTGCTATGTGGTCTGGAATTGCGACACCCGAGGAAGCTGAGAGAATGGTTCGTGAGAATATGCTCAACGAGAGGACCTTCTGGTCTAATTACGGCATACGCTCGCTCTCCAAGTGTGAGAAAATGTATAAGATCTGGCAGTCGGGCAATCCTTCCTGCTGGATAGGACCTATCTGGGGCAACGCCAACTATATGTGCTGGCGCGCGCTTCTCGATTACGGATACGAGAAGGAGGCTCTCGAGCTCGCGGAGCGCACGGTTGAGATGTTCGGCAGAGGCATAGAGAAGTACGGCGAGATGCACGAATACTACGATCCCGAGACGGGTGAGGGTGTACACAACATTTCATTCCAGAGCTGGAATCTTCTTGTCAACAATATGATAGCTTGGCTTGAGGGCAGAGAAAGAGTTGTTGAATTTTAAATTTGCAGCCGCATAGGCTGAAGCGTAAAAAGAGCAGGGAATTTTACCCGTCTTGGTGACTCCTTGCTCTTTTGTTGTTTTTATATAAATCGGGTGCTGAGCAGTTTTACTCAGCACCCGTGCTTTGTTTCTTGATTTTAGCTGAATATTGAAAGGATCAATTTCTCTATATTCTCATACTGTGACATACACATAAGACCGATAGAGATAACGATACATCCGACGACGTTGAGTTTTGAGAGCTTTTCCTTGAAGAATACCGCAGATGCGATTGCGCTGAGGAGAAGCACGCCTGCGTTGTCGAAGGTGTAAACTACGGTTTCGTTAACTCCCTCGAGGGCTATAACGAGCGCATTGATAGCAAGAGCGGATACGGCTGCGGAAAGAAGAAGGAAGGTGAGAGAGAGCTTTGTCTGTCTGAACGCCTTGAGAGTGTTCTTCTTTTCCTTGACGAGAAGCTGTACAAGTGATATTACCGCCGCGCCGACAAAGGTTACGGCAACCATTTCTTCCTTTTCGGAAACGCCGGTGATCTCCTGCTGGAGATTAAGGAGCACTCCGTAAAGACCGTTTGCAAGGCCGAGGAGTGTGCAGATGATGAGGAAGAATGTTCTGTGCTTCTTGTGCTCATCCTTGTTCTCTCCATCCTCTTTTTTTGTGGTTATCATAAGCACCGAGGCAAAGATAATAAGGATAGCGGCAAGCTGAACGAATGAGAAGCCTGCAGGATTTGATATCCAGGATACGATAGCGGGTACGACTATACCGCCCGTAAGGCTGAAGGTCATAAGAATGGAGTAAGGACCTGTTGCCGATGCCTTGATGATGAAGGCGTCGTAGGCATAAAGAACTACTGCGTTTATGACTCCGAGCAGCACCGTTATCCATCCGCACTTAAAGCTGAAGCCGGAGAAAATGAAGGATACTGCGGTCACGATAAATCCGCACACCACCGCGAAAACAGGGGTGGTCAGACTTTGGTCGCCGGGATAATTATCTGTGTAGAACCTCGTGAAGAGCGACTGCATAGTGTAGAGCAGTATCACGAGAGCAATTACAAAAACTAAATACATATATGCTCCTTACGTTTTATTTGATTGGTACACCGTTATCGGATATAAAGCGTACCTCATCGTTTGCCAAAAAAGATTATAGCAGATAAGTGCAATCTTGTCAACAAGTTTGCACAAAGAGAAAAAATTCTTAAATGAACCTTAAAATACTTGACAAATCCAACTAAAAATGTTAGAATTTATCCTGTCGCTGTTTTAGACATAGGAGTGTGATCGGTAAAATTTTGCAGAGTCGCGTACACTCGTGTCAAAACCGCGCCGTCTTTTTCTGTATCTGAGAGCTGAGTTTTAAACGCGCTTACTTCTCAGAATCGCAATTTAACTATGATATGTAAACAACAGTTGGCAAAATACTGTTTCGGAGAATGTTATGGAACTTGTTGAAAAGCTAATTGAATATGTCGGTATAGAGGTTGAAACACCCGGAGCCTTTAGCCCTATACATATAAAGAGTATTATATCCGTAATCACGCTTACGCTTATTTTGTGCATTGGATTTCATAGTGTATGCGACCTCGGGTACCGTTGTTTGATGGGACTTATGTCGGCGGTAATGATCAGCGGTGAGCTTATCAAGATCGTCATTCCCGGCCTCGCTCTTGTGGACGGTGCTTATCAGTTCACATTTGATTGGACGTCGATTCCGTTTCAGCTCTGCTCGACACCTCTTTATGTCTTTCCTTTCCTCTGTCTTTTGCCTGACGGTAAGGCGCGCGACGTGTTTGCCGCTTATACAATGACGTTCTGTCTTATCGGCGGTCTTGCGGTTTATGCAACCCCGGACACTGTTTTAACCGCCGGTAAATTCGCTAATACTCACACGATGGTGCATCACGGACTTCAGATAGTGGCGGGCATATACACCGCTGTTTATTACAGATCGCGTATCACAAAGCGTTTCTACACGAGGGGCGTGACACTCTTTGCGATATTTATAGGTATTGCTACGGTTTTGAACACTGTTGGATACGACCATATGGTGAAGTACGGTAAGATAACCGAGGGTACAGGCTTTAATATGTTCTACATCAGCCCCAGAGCAGACCAGACCGTGCCTATGTACAACGATTTTCTTAAGAGCCTGCATCCGGTTGTGTTTATACTCGGATATTTTGTAGCTCTCAGCTTTATTGCATTGGTTATTATGCTCATCACACACGTGGTAAACAAATTGGTTTGCCGCTCCAACGGCGTTAAAAAGAAGAGATGAGAGCGCACGCGAGCCGCACTCTTGCGGAGGCGCAGTGCGAGGACTATGCGACTCGGACGTTCGAACCCGTGTGACTATATACCTTCAGGGATATGCTACTCGTGGCGATTTTTTTGTTAGTCATTTTACTTTTGCACCTTCAGGGATATGCTGCTCGGGGTGAATTTCTGCTATACGTTCCATTTTTATGCAACGCCACTTTGCTTCTCCTCGCGACGCAGATACCGCTGCGCGGTATGCGAACTCCCCATTCGCTCTGCGAATAGCAGTTCGTTCCCCTTAGTACATAATAAAAGAAAAAACACCACGCGAGGTGGTGTTTTTGGACTTCGGGATTCGACTCTCGCGCGAACTACGCGCTCAGTCATTCGCCGGAAAAACTCGTCCACCGGAAGAGTTTTCTACACGGCTCCTACTTCGAATCCCCGTCGACGCAATAAAAGAAAAAACACCACGCGAGGTGGTGTTTTTCCTTTTATGGTGCACCTGAACCGGTAAGCGAAGAAAAAACAA
>JAFVYL010000033.1 GCA_017508665.1 Clostridia bacterium
GAGCCATTCTGGTAACGTAACCCTCAGCCATCTCAAGATAACGAACGCCCTTTGCAAGAGTGCCGTACATAGTACCAACCTGAGAACGAGAGCCTTTACCAAGGTCCTCAAGTCCTGCGCCGATGGTGAGACCACCCTCAGAGAATGCGGACTGTGTACGTCCGTAAACGATCTGGAGGAAGAGCTCGCGCATAGCTGTGTTGATAGCATCACAAACAAGGTCAGTGTTAAGAGCCTCGAGAAGAGTCTTGCCCTGAAGGATCTCAGCAGCCATAGCCGCGGAGTGAGTCATACCGGAGCAACCGATAGTCTCAACGAGAGCCTCCTGGATTATACCGTCCTTAACGTTAAGGGTAAGCTTGCATGCGCCCTGCTGGGGTGCGCACCAACCAATACCGTGAGTAAGACCGGAGATGTCACCGATCTGCTTTGCCTTAACCCAAAGTCCCTCTTCGGGAATGGGAGCGGGACCGTGGTTAGGTCCTTTGGCAACTACACACATGTTCTGTACTTCATGGGAGTAGATAAGTTCTGCCATAATTTTATTCTCCTTTTTTTGATTAACTAAATTAAATCTTTTATTGCACGAGCATAATGCTCAGCGATAAATCTCGCACCGTTTTCATTAGGATGAACACCGTCATTGGAGTAAAATTTCTCTCTCGGCTGTGTCTTCATCGCCTCGTCAAACAGTTCGTCAAGCGGAATGTATACGTCTGCGTATTCTGCCGCGAGTTCCCTTATGATCGGAAGAACTGTACTTAAGTCATCCCTAATGTGAGATGTTCCCTCTGCATCGAGAACATAAGGGGATAATATAACTATCTTAGCATTAGTTTCCCTTTTTATTCTCTTAAGGATCTCTCGGTAATTCAGTGCAATCTGCTCATCAGTTGTCATAATTTTGTTCTGAGAGTATCTGTGCCAGACATCGTTTATTCCTATAAGGAACGAGATGATATCAGGCTGAAATGCTATACCGTCAGGATACAGACGATCAAATAACTCGCAAGTTCTATTACCGCTAATACCAAAGTTCATAAACTCTATATCGGTATCAGCATGAGCTTCCCTAATCAATTCTGCAGCAAACTTAGGATAACCCTCACCGAGATTGTGATAATTGCGCCTATCTCTGCCGGCATCGGTTATGCTGTCACCTTGGAAAATCAAGCGTATATGTTTCATATTAGTCTACGATTTCACCGTATACAGTACCGAATGCGCAGCAAGCATTTGCCTCATCGGTATCAATATGCATTGCGGGAGCGAAATTAGCGTTAACTCTAACTACAACGTCGCCAAGAACCGCGCTACGCTCGGAATCAATCTTAACAGAAACGATCTGCTTATCTGCAACACCCATCTCTGCTGCTGCCTCGGGAGTGAGGTGAATATGACGCTTTGCAGCTATAACACCCTCGGTAAGCTCGAGCTCGTTGCCGTTATCGGGGTTAACAAGCTTGCATGCACCGGAGCCTGCGATATCGCCGCTCTCACGGATAGGAGCTACAACACCAATAGTACGAGCATCAGTGAGCGAAAGCTCTACCTGGCTTGCATTACGTGTAGGACCAAGAATGGAAGCCTTGAGCTTACCCTTAGGACCAACAACCTCAAGCTTTTCTGCGCATGCATACTGGCCGGGCTGAGAAAGATCCTTCTTATTTGTGAGCTGATAACCCTCACCGAAGAGAACGTCTACTGCCTCGCGGGAAAGGTGAATGTGTCTTGCGGATGTTTCAACCAAAACCTTTTTCATTTGAAAAACTCCTTTATCTTTGTTTTACCATCGTTAATTATAACACAACATTTTGTTAAAATCAATGTATATTTTAAAAGAAAATAGAAAAACTAAGAAAAAGTTTTGAGGAGTTGGATATGGTTTTTCCTTTTAACGGCAACAACGAAATTGCTGGAGAAGATTTATCTAAGCAGGATGTATTAGATTCCGATATTTACTGCCTGTCTATCATCGGTCAGATAGAGGGTCATTATGCACTCGACAGCAACACAAAAACTACTAAGTATGATCATGTAATACCTCTGCTTGTATCGCTCGAAGAAAATAAAAACATAAACGGTGTACTCGTTGTTCTTAACACGATGGGGGGAGACGTCGAGGCGGGACTGGCGATTGCGGAGCTGATATCGAGTATGTCGAAGCCTACGGCATCTATCGTACTCGGCGGAGGGCACTCGATAGGTGTACCCTTAGCTGTAAGCACCAATAAGTCATTTATTGTACCAAGCGCAACCATGACTATCCACCCTGTCAGAACAAACGGTCTGATACTCGGTGTTTCTCAATCATTTGATTATCTCGAAAAAATGCAAGACAGAATCATAAACTTTATAACGGCTCATTCCGGGATCAACGAGGCGTATCTGCGCGAAATAATGCACCGTACTGATATGCTGGTAAACGACATTGGATCTATACTTGATGGGTATGATGCTGTAAAGTGCGGTTTGATTGATGAAATAGGCGGAGTGAAGGAAGCAATAAAATATCTAAAAACTTTTCAAAAAGATAATGAAAACGGGTTGTAAAATGACGGAAAATATGATATAATGTACAAAACACCATGGAGGCGTCATATGAAGCTGTTTAAAAATTTGTTTGGTCACAATAACAACAAAATCTCAAAATACGAGCCTAATACCTTGGCAGAAATTAACGAATCGCCTGATTTGCGCCAAGTTGCGGACGAAGATACACCTGAAAAAAATGATAAAAAGGTAGCTAAAGTAACTAAAAAGGTCACAAGCTCCAACACTTCAAAACCTAAAAATACAAACGCTAAAACCTCCAAAACAAAGACATCAGAGACAGCAAAAAAAGCAAAAACGACAAAGGTTGATGCTGTCAAAACTGCAGAAAAATCGCCTACAAAACCTACTTCTTCTACTAAGAGCACAAAATCAGAAAGCAGTACGAAGAGCGAAATTAAGCCTTCTTCTGCCGATAAAAAAGGCGTTGCAAAGAAGCCTGTCACACCTGTGGAAAGCAATAATAATTCAAGTACAAAAAAGGCACCGGCGCAAGCAAAATCGGACAATAACAACGCAAAAAAGGCTCCTCAAAAGAATCTCGGAGCTAACAAAAATACTGTAAAAACAGATGAAAATGACAAGGATACCGACCTGTCTGCAAAGGCTGATGGCGATGAAATTACCGAAACGAAAACTACAAGAAACGGTAAATTCGAGATAAAAAAGTCAAAGGACGGCCGCTACGTATTCAACCTTTACGCCTCAAACAGCGTTATCGTAGCAACATCGCGTGTCTACAGCTCCTCCACATCGGCGGTTAACGGCATTAAGAGTGTAATTGCTAACGCTGCATCAGCACCTATAGAGGACCAAACCCTCAAGAATCTCTCACCTGTTTCCTACCCGAAATGGGAAGTCTATCAAGACAAGGGACAGCAATATCGCTTCAGGCTCTGCGCATCTAACGGAAATTGCATCTGCCGTTCGCAGGGATATACATCAAAGGTCAACTGTAAAAAAGGTATCGAGAGCATTATAAAGTTTGCCGAAGATGCCGAAATCACCAAGGCATATATCAACAAGAATAAATAGTACTTAAAAGAGCGAAGGCATTATCAGCCTTCGCTCTTTATTAATTATTTTCGTCGCTCTCAGCGATTTCCTCATCCTTCTTGCGGTATCTTATAATACCTACGGTGAGTGATATCTGATTTAGCACCTCTCCTATAACACCGCCAATCGCTCCGAGGCCAAATCTGGCGTTAAAGAAGAGCCAACAGAATGAATCACCGTATTTCCACATGCGATATTTGTTTACATCTGTGCAGGCAGAAGCTATTGTGCCAAAGATAGATGCCATAACGGGAACAAAATTCCACAGATTCTCTGTTAATCCTCCACCTGCAATTAACGTATATATTACATAGGACAGCAGGAAAGCAGCGGTAAGAAAAGCACAGGTAATGTACATTGGCTTTCCTCGCTTACCGTCAAGCCGCATATATATAAAGTTTCTGATCACGTAAATCACGTTGAGAATCACAGCTATCGGACTCACGTTAAAAACAAATGATATCAGAAATAAAACGTTGCCTATCGTTTGGAAAATCAGCAACGGCTTTTTATTTTTTACCTGAAATGAAACGATATTTACAAGCATTCCCAGAATGCTGAATATCATAGCTATATGCTCATTAGTCATAACATCACCGATTAGTTAAATTTGAATTATACGAATAAAAAAATGCCCTGCATCTGCAGGACACCGCATATATAGAGCGCTTTGTGTACATCAAATGCGCATTGAAAACCGAATAAACTCAGGAAACGAAGAAGCTCTATGCATTAGCTCGAACAAAGGATGTTCAAGCCCTCGGTCTATTAGTATCAGTCAACTGAACACATTACTGCGCTTACATCTCTGACCTATCAAACTCGTAGTCTACAAGTGACCTTACTCATTTAAAATGATGGGATATCTCATCTTGAGGTGTGTTTCACGCTTAGATGCTTTCAGCGTTTATCACGTCCGTACGCGGCTACCCGGCTATGCCCTTGGCAGAACAACCGATGCACCGGAGGTACGTCCAACCCGGTCCTCTCGTAC
>JAFVYL010000034.1 GCA_017508665.1 Clostridia bacterium
GAGATAACAACCTTCTTAGCGCCTGCCTTGATGTGAGCCATGGACTTCTCCTTAGAGCAGTAGAAGCCGGTGCACTCAAGAACAACGTCAACCTTGTTCTTCTTCCAGGGGCACTTAACAGCGTCCTTCTCAGCGTAGATCTTGATGGTCTTGCCATCAACGGTGATAGAACCGGTCTCAACAACCTTGCCGTTCTCGTCAACTACAGGGTTGGTGAAGCTAACCTCGTGACCGTCGTAACGACCCTGAGCGGTGTCGTACTTAAGAAGATGAGCGAGCATCTCGGGAGAGGTGAGGTCGTTGATTGCAACGATCTGATAACCCTTAGCACCGAACATCTGTCTGAAAGCAAGACGTCCAATTCTGCCGAAGCCGTTAATCGCAACTTTTACATTCTTTGCCATTTTGAAAATTCCTCCAAAAATATAATTTTTAATTTAGTAAGCGTATAAATACGAGAAATCGCGTTTCTCGCCATCAATCATTTTAGCACAACTTTTCAGAGTTTGCAATAGGATTGGCAAACTTTTATCAAATTTTATCAAGTTTTATTATTTTATATAGCTGTTTGTGGGCATTTTTGGACATTTTTGTGCCATTTTTCTTCATTTATATCGTTAAATGTACGTCTTGGGCGCATACGTGTGGTAAGATAATATGCTTTTACCGACATTCAAAGAAGAGCTCTTGACATCGGAGAAAAAATAATGTATAATAGTCGGGACTGAGCGGGGCAATCGCGCGATATGTTGCCGAAAGGTATTATCGTGAGGAAAGTCCGGGCATCACAGAGCAGGATAACGGATAACGTCCGCCCGGGGCGACCCGCGGGAAAGTGCAACAGAAATAAACCGCCACAATTGTTATAGAGTGCATAGAATCTGTGTTTTTAAGGCGATAGGCGTACACACGTACGTCGAGACGAGAAAAACGCAGATAAGAATTTTTCTACGGAAAATTCAGGTCTGTGCTCTATATAGCAATTGTGGTAAGGATGGAAAGGCGAGGTAAGAGCTCACCCGTTTCTATGGTAACATAGATCCGCTGTAAACCCTATCCGATGCAACACCTTGATATTCGGGATTCATCCCGACGCGTTGCTCGCGCGACTCATGGTGGCAGAGCCGCAAGGCTTGAACACGGCAGTAATGACGTGTGAAGATAGATGATTGCTGCACCGAAAGGCGTACAGAACCCGGCTTACAAGCTCAGTCATATAAGATGATAACGCGCAGAAATGCGCGTTTTTTGATTTATTTTGATAATAATAGTTTGCATTATTAGTATTTATACACTTCATTTTCTGTTTTGTCTTTCATTGATCCAAAAGAAATATAAGGGTGTTTTTGGTTATTCACCGTAATATTAAAATGCATATGAGCATATGCTTTACCGTGCTAAACGTGTGCGGTAGAAAGGCGGAAAATAAGAAAGCTGATATGTTTTTGTAAATTTTGCTCTATCGCACTTGCTTTTTGCCAAAAAATATTTATAATTATATAGTGGGGTTATATGTGACACCACTCGGAGCAAAGATGCAAACGAAAATAAAAGAATACCTCATCAATGCAGAAAAGCAAAGAGGCCGAACGCTAAAAATCTCTCTACTCGGCTATGGTCTTACCAACCGCGCGATTCTTGAGGCGATAATATCTTCCGGAATATCTGCCGAAATCAGCATAAGAACTCATGCTGAAATATGTGACACGCCCCCGTGCAACATAGAAATCATATTCGGTGACAAGGCCTTTGACGATATATACGAGGACATACTTTTTGTCTCACCGTCTGTCAGACGGGAACTCCTGAGTATTCCGGAAAATACGCTCATTACATCGGATACGGATCTCTTTTTAGCGCAGAGACATAAAAATCTTTTTCTCGTCAGCGGATCCGATGGTAAAAGCACAGTTACCACACTTACCTCATTTCTACTTTTCCCTACTTTTCCCACACTTTTTACAGGTGGCAATATCGGTACACCGACAATCTTAGCAGACCTTCGTGCAGATGCACACCTTTTAGAGTTATCAAGCTTCAACCTAAGATATTGTACGCCAAAAGGCGGCAGAGCGCTGTTGACTAACGTGAGGCCAAATCATCTGAATTGGCACACCACGCTTCACGAATACGAAGCGTGCAAGGCTCAGCTGATCCGATCTGCAGACGAAGCAATACTCACCCTATCCTGCCCATTCAATATGGAATTAGCAAAAAGCATCGATGCCTATGCGCTCGTGTCCATGAACTCTACTGATAAAGAGCTCAGACAAAGATACAGCGTAAAGCACACAGTAACAGTCGAAGGCGGTATGATATGCCGTGACGGAGCAGGCATAATGCCCATTTCTTCTTTAAGGCGGCGCGAAACACACAACGTGGAGAATTTTATGAGTGCTATAGCCCTCACTATCGGCTTTGCCTCAAACGAGCAAATAACCGAGATAGGAAAGAGTTTTGAAGGTCTTGAACACAGATGTGAGCATCTGAGTTTCAGAGGTGTGGATTACGTAAACTCATCAATTGACACAACTCCGGATCGCACAAGAGCAACACTTGAAGGGCTTGACAGACGGGTAACACTATTAGTAGGCGGTCGCGGCAAAGGACTTTCCTTTGATCCGATGAAAGATACATTGATAAAATATGCAGACAGAATAGTAGCTTACGGGGAGATCTCGAAAGAAATATGCGAGTGGCTCGACACTGATCCTGCTCTCTCAAAAATCCCCCACGTAAGATTTGAAGTCTTTACAGATGCGTTGGAATACGCTGACGGCTGCGTTACAAAGGGAGATACCCTACTCCTCTCCCCTTCGGCAACTGCTTACGGTGAGTTTACAAGCTTTGCCGAGCGCGGGCGTATATTCAAGGAATATTTGAGAAATAAACACACGTAAATATAACAAAACAAAGAAAATGTGCATTGATATGCACCAAGAAACGGAGAAATAAATGAAACGGTTAATTGCGATTATCCTCGCTATAACTACGCTTTTTCTACTCCTTACCTTGACATCATGCAAGAAAAAGGACGGCATACCCGACGGTATGCAGCTTGTCAGGGGCGGTGAAGACGTAGGATATAAATTCTGGGGCCCGGAGGATTGGGTGATCTCCAACTATGGAAACATAGGCTGTACCTATGTGTCGGGCGCGGATAAATCCTCTATTACTTTCACAGAGGCTGAGATGCCGAGCGTTTCGCTGGCGGAGTATTTCGAATCCGAGGCCGAAAAGTTCCCCTACGGTATCACGGTAAATCCGGATGCAAACGGCACAGACTGTAACTTCGGTAATGCACTTATGCCGGCAAAGAAGTACGTATACACATACGATTATTCACACACTTCCGGAGGCAAGACCGAAACTATCGGCTATACCTGTATGCAGATATTCGTAGTGCACGAAGATAGATTCTACATTTTCACCTACACCGCCGCAAACACATTGCGCAGAGGCGGAGATACTTCTTACTACGACTATCACCTTGACAGAGTACAGGCGGTCATCGACGCATTTGAGTTTACAAGCAGATCCTCAAGCGCAACGACTCCCGAATACGAGAAGGACGCTGAGGGATACATTCTCATATCCGACAAGGTGCTCTCCGGCTTCAAGTTCTACGTACCCGGCAACTACACAGTAAATCATTCGTCCGGTACTGTTGTCGCAAGTGCTTCTGATGGAAGTAACGTAACTATGTCCGCACTCAACTACAACCCCAAAGACACAGATGAATATTGGGATACCAAGAAGCAATCTCTCACCCTCATAGCGGACAAGACCGTCGGTGAAAACGGCGAGGAGCATTCCACATTCTGCGAGATATCCTCCAAACAGGATACAGAAGCAGGAAATTCGAAAATAGCAAAATCCTTCGAATACACGTACAGACTTGACGGAGTGGATTACCACGTATATCAAGTGCTTATGCGTAAGGGTGGCATCTTCGACAAGAACGTGTACGTCTTGACCTATACAGCTACCGAGAGCAACTACGAATCACACCTTGCAGAGCTTGAAAAGATACTTGACAAAATAGAGTTATAATATGAAAAGACAGATATATCTTGATAACGCGGCAACGACGAAAATACGTCCGGAGGCTATGGCAGAATATCAGCGAGTCTCGGAGGAGGCATGGGGCAATCCATCGTCGCTCCATTCACTTGGAAGCGATGCAGAACGTATTTTAACCGCATCAAAGCAAACCATACTTTACACATTAGGCGCTAAAGATGCCGAAGTGGTCTTCACCGCTTCAGGAACAGAGGCTAACAATTTAGCAATACTCGGCCATGCTCTCGCAAAGGAAAGATACAAAAGGGGTGCTAAAATAATCACCACCGACGGCGAGCACGCCTCTGTATCGGCTACCGTTGATGAGCTCAGAAAATCCGGTTATAAGGTAGCGGTCCTCTCCACAAAAAACGGCGAGATCAACTTAGATGAGATGAAACGTGAAATGACACCTGACGTCATTCTCGTAAGCATTATGATGGTGAACAACGAGACCGGAGCGGTATACGATATACCATCGATCAAGAGGACGATCATGTCAATGTGCCCGGAAGCTCTCTTACACGTAGACGCCACTCAAGGGTATATGAAAATCCCCTTCACCAAGGGCGGTATCGGAGCTGATCTGATCACCATATCCTCACACAAGATCGAAGGCCCTAAGGGTGTCGGAGCGCTCATCATAGACAAAGAGGTCCTCAAGAAAAAAGAGCTTGCTCCCGTTGTATTCGGAGGAGGACAGGCTCTCGGCCTGCGCTCCGGTACAGAAAATGTCCCTGCTGTAGCGGCATTTGCCGAAGCGGCAAGGCTTGCTCACACGGAGCTTCATGAAAGCATCAAGAAGATGTACTCTCTGCGTTCAAAGCTAATCGAGGAGCTCACCACCGACGTGCGCCTCAAGGAGATAAGCATAACTCTCCCTAAGAGCTATGCTCCGCATATACTCAATATCACTCTCCCGAACATAAAGAGTGAGACTATGCTCCATTACCTCTCCTCGGAAGGAATATACGTTTCCTCGGGCTCAGCCTGCTCATCAAACGGAGGACATCTCTCCTCTGCTCTCACAGCATACGGCAGAAGTGAGGATGAGGCAGACTCCTCTATCCGCATTTCCTTCTCTCACACTAACGAGGATGCCGACGTCGACGCTCTTGTCGATGCTTTGGCTATAGGACTTACCAAGCTTGCAAGAAAGAGGTAACCGATGGCAAATCTTACCGTAGTAACAGTCGGCTCACTCAAGGAGGGATATCTCCGTGAAGCTGTAGCCGAGTACAAAAAAAGGCTCTCGCAGTATGCAAGAGTCGACGAGATCGAGATAAAAGAAGAGCGTATAAACAATGAGGATAACCGTGCGGAGATTGAGGTAGCTCTCGCAAGAGAAGCCGATAAAATTCTTGCGGCAATGCCCAAGGACTCCTATAAAATTGCTCTCTGCGTAGAAGGAAAGCAACACACCTCCGAGGAGCTTGCGAGGATTATCGGAGAGGGGTGCGACAAGGGTGGAAAAATCTCTCTTGTCATAGGCTCGTCATACGGACTTTCAGAGAAGGTAAAGCGCGAATGTGACGTACGACTCTCATTCTCGAAGCTCACTTTTCCGCATCAGCTTATGAAGGTGATCCTCTTCGAATCGCTCTACCGTTCATTTACAATATTGCACGGAAAAAGATATCATAAATAAAAAACGGCATATTTGCAAGATTAAGTTTGCATTTATGCCGTATTTTTCTATATAAGCTCTTTTGGAAATTCGTATGACATTGCAACATTCGAATAGTGTCTGTCCCCCGTGACCTCAGCTATAACATCCAAAAACGGCGGCATCGAAAGAGGAGCATCTTCTCTGTCAAGCTCCACCTCGAGAATACAGCTTCTCTGCCATTCCGGATAGAGGTCCATCTCGAATACTCTCTCCGAATATTCGAAAGTAATTCGCGTTTTCCTCAAAGTCACCGTGCCGGGAGCTATCTGTGTCAGCAACGTCCTATACTCATCTTCAGATATTTCCCTCTCATCCTCCTCCGCGGACATTCTGCCAATGCGGATCTTTTTAGTCTCGGTGTATACCGTGCGGTCGTGATATCTTCTCAAGCGGACTCTATGCGTAACAGTGGGAGAAGACAGAAGATACGTCTGCTCTATCTCGCTCAGTGTATAGCCGTCGAGTGACGAAACGAACTCAACGTCAGGTATAGCTATAACGAATTTTCTCTCTGTTTCAATCGAAGCACTCACAGTCTCTCCCTCCTTTCCTGACCTAATTTTATCATTTTGCTATCATTATGTCAATATTTTAGATTTTTTTGCCGCCGTTTTTTCTTTTTTTTCGGTATTTTCTTGACTTATATGAAAATGTGTGCTAAAATATCCATAACGAACAGTTAACCGCCATCGGAGGTACTTATGGAAGAAAAGAATCTTGACTACACCGGCGCAGAGGTGAAGGAAATACAGATAGACCAGGAGTTTGCAGAAGAACAGGCTAAGAAGAAGCGTATTAAGGAGATTTGGGATAAGATTACCACAGGACTTTTTATCTTCATTCTCGCATCGCCCGTGCTCATTCTCCTCTACATTTTCCTTTGGTTCATCAGCGTATCGTAAGATCGCGCTAAACGGCTTGCATCACCGCAAGCCGTTTTCCTTATTAATATAATTATGAACAAATTGTAAATAATGATGTTTTTTGTCTTTTCACGCGCATTTTTTTTGAATAAAGTATAGAAATTTATATTATTTTATGCTATACTTACTTGGATACGGGCGCAAGCGCGTCTTTTGTCGCGCAAACGAATCTGAAACGGTTAACATCCGCACCTTGAGCTTAGCCCGTACCGTATGAACACGTTTTTAAAAATATTTTATATTTGGAGGAAACAAAAAATGGCAAAGAAGTATTGCTATCTCTTCTCCGAGGGTAACGCAAACATGCGTGAGATCCTTGGCGGTAAGGGAGCTAACCTCGCAGAGATGACCAACATCGGTCTTCCTGTTCCCCAGGGCTTCACTATTTCCACCGAAGCCTGCACCCAGTACTATGAGGACGGCCGCCAGATCAATGACGAGATCATGGCTGAAATCATGGAATACATTGTAAAGATGGAAGAAGTTACCGGCAAGAAGTTCGGTGACCTCGAAAATCCTCTTCTCGTTTCCGTTCGTTCCGGCGCACGTGCATCCATGCCCGGTATGATGGATACCATCCTCAACCTCGGTCTTAACGAGCAGGTTGTTGAGGTTATGGCTACTAAGTCCGGCAACGCACGTTGGGCTTACGACTGCTACAGAAGATTCATTCAGATGTACTCCGACGTTGTTATGGAAGTCGGCAAGAAGTACTTCGAAGAGCTTATCGACAAGATGAAGGAAGAAAAGGGTGTTGAGCTCGATGTTGAGCTTACCGCTGACGATCTCAAGGAACTTGCTAATCAGTTCAAGGCTGAGTACAAGGCTAAGATCGGTTCCGACTTCCCCTCCGATCCCAAGGA
>JAFVYL010000035.1 GCA_017508665.1 Clostridia bacterium
TCTTGGCGAGCAGAACCTTGAAAGCTTTCTGGATGGCATTTTTGAAAACGTTGATGAAACTACCATATCCGCAAGTGAATCTGAAATAAAATCGTTTAGCATATTTATGACAAAATATAAAAAAGTCCTTTCGGTAGAAAGACTTGCCTCGGAGGTATTATAATGCTTGAAGAACTGAAAAAAAGAGTGTTTGAACAGAATATATCCCTCGTTAAGCACGGACTTGTGGTACTGACTTGGGGCAACGTATCGGCAAAGGACGAGGAAACCGGACTTGTGGTTATCAAGCCAAGCGGTGTGCCGTATGACACTATGAAAGTTGAGGATATGGTTGTCGTTGATATTGAGGGAAATGTTATCGAAGGCAGATATAGACCATCAAGCGATCTGCCTACACACCTCTATCTTTATAAGCAATATACCACGCTTGGAGGTATAGTACACACACATTCCACATATGCGACAGCGTTTGCTCAAAGCGGTAGAGAGATCACAGCATATGGTACTACTCATGCAGATGCTTTCTACGGCAATGTACCGTGTGCCCGTGAGCTTACGGATGAGGAGATCGACGAAGCATACGAGCAAAACACAGGTAAGGTTATAGCAGAAGCTATTTCTGATGTGGAAGCTATCCCTGCAATGCTTGTCAAGAATCACGGCGTTTTTACCTGGGGAAGCACTCCCGAGAAAGCGGTAGAGAACGCTGTAACGCTTGAAGAAGTGGCGAAAATGGCGTTGCTTACGGAGCAGTTAAATAGTGAAACGCCGAGAATAAAACAGCATCTTCTTGATAAGCATTACTTCCGTAAGCATGGAAAAAATGCTTATTACGGGCAAAAATAAAATTTCCGTATGGAAATCCGCTCCATCATATTTTAGAGAAAAGAGCAGAAAAATACGGTTGCCTCGTCTCCTACGATAGCTGTCAGGTTGTCATTTGAAGCAGTCATTTAATTTTTTTAATAAAAAAGCGAGACGTCCAATCCACTCAAAATGCCTGGATTTTCAGTCTCGCTTTTTTTATTTCTGCTTATTCGGTACAAATGGGAAACTTTCCCTCTCGTAATGTATCCAACCAAAGCTACCGGGAGATAGATAACCTTTTCCAAGATGATGCACCGGATTCGGTTCACTTTCCCACAGAAGATCATTTGAAGTTCTTATCATTAGCTTAAACGGACGAGCGACATTAATTCCAAAATCCTTCTTCTTAAGCGTCAAACGGACAGAGCATACGTCTTTCTCGCAAGGCAAATCTTTTATCTTCCACTTTGCAAGTTCTCTCTTTCTTTTCGCGGTAGGATAACACGGCCAATGCTCACTTATGTGAGTCCCTTTAACTTGAGATTTCACATTTTTACCGTCGCCAAAGGCGATACATATACCCGGGCCGCTAACCTTGAACAATTCGAATTCCGGCCAAACGGTAATCTCTTCCCCGCCCAAAGACCGAATATCGATATACATATTTTTATCATCCTCAGCTATGCGGAAGCCTGTAGAATTATCTCCAAGATATTCCCACGGCGCATCCTCTATATTTACGTCTCTGACGGTATACGAGTGCTGACAGTCAGGCTCTGTGCCGAGGTAGTATTCAAGCGGTGCTTCTCCCCGCACTATTCGTTCCTCTACTTCTTTAAACTCGGTCTCAAGAAGCTCTCTGAGGGTGCATATGCGATAACGTAGCTTTTCAGGGAAAAATTTGAAGCCCTCGGCTTCGGAATGGTATCCAAGACGCAGATCTTTTTCGCACAATTTGATCATAGATTCACTCTCTTGAATCTCGCTTTCAACCAATGCTCGCATTTTATTGAGAACGTCCAGAGGCTCTCCCTCTCCGATGCCCAGCTTATCACGTAGATAATAGAATTCTATGATGTTCTTCGCGCTGCGGCAAAGAGTTAAAAAGGCCCGCGAAACCGACAAAAGATCCGACAGCGTGTCATTTTTCTCAACACGGATCGGCTCAAGCGCAGTCATAGCTTTTGAATAATATCTTTCCATACGTGTAAGAAGCTCCAAAACCTCCTCGAATGTATGAGAAGTGAGTATGGAGTCGCATATTCGGTCGCCATCCGGTTTATCCATCAAAAGCCAAGATCGTGACGGTGGATAGTTCTTCGGCTTCAAGGAAAGCTGCCAAACTACGCCGTCATGCATTGGAGAATAATAGCTGAACATAATATTCAGCGGATACTGACTGTAGCCCTTTTCAAAGAATTTCCAGGCTCTGACGACAGAATCTGCCACGCTCCGACCGTATGTAATCGATGCTAAACGGTGCAAAAAAGCATCCTCGTCATTATAGTCATCAATAAATGACAGCTCTCCTGCTGCCTTGCTCATAAAGCAAGGATAGTTGCCGAAATACCAGCACTCCATCAGGCCTTCCACACCGCAACGGTAAGCGCCCTTCATCTTTTGATACACGCTGCCGGGTGACGGCACATAAGGCAGGGTTGCGATCTCGTGAGAGCAGCATATTTGCATTTTTGCCCATAGGTGTCGGCTATGCTCTTTCGTTGCCTGTGCGGTCATTTCAAACATTTGACTGGGACCTGCATAGGAGAGCCAATAGTCCATCGCCTGTCTTGTCTTACCAAGCTGCTTCTGATAACCTTTATCATCAAAATTCTGCATCAGCATAATATCTGAGGGAGCAGTTTCAATATATTTAACAATATCCGCCTCATCCCACATACGATGACCGTATGTCCAGCTGACACAAATAGCGTCCGGTTTTACCTCTCGTATTCCGGCATATAGATTTTCGATATTTTTTGAAAGCACCTCACCCCTACCCATAGCGGCACAATGCGGACAAAGAGTATGATCCACAGAAGCACACGAGGTGACTCTTTCTCCTGCTGTTATGCTGATAAATCCACCAAGATCGGGACAAAGGGTAAAAAGATTTTTTCCTGCTTCATAGCAATATTTCTTAGCACGCTCGGAGTGAGGACAAAGAGTTGCCATTCCCTCGGATAAGCGATAACCGATCATATCCGGATACATATGCGCAATATCCGGCCATAGCATAGGTTCAATCGCAAAGATGTAGACCTTAATACCGTATTTTTGACATTTTGCAATAACACGGTTTAACTTTTCAATACGCTTTTCGGAATCTGTGCCGTATTCCTTAATGATCGATGATTCTATCAGCTGTCGAAAGCTGCTATAGATCCAGATACCGTTGGTTCCATCGTGCATTAAACGGTTAAGATACTCATCCGGATAATAATCGATATCATCCAAAAGCTCGTCTCCGTTTTTGGGAGGGCGGTTGGTAGGACTGAAAAATCCGCGTGTTATACGCTCCTTCATCCAAGGCTTTCGGCTGACAGTTCCCAAAGTAAGAAAGGGCCCTTCTCCGGATACGAGCTCGTCTTCAATGTAAATAAGCGCACGTCGTACTCCCTCGGTGTCGTTTGCTGAAACAGTACAACATTCTTCATCCACAGTAACAGTAAAAGCTTCAGCACATGCGGTAGGAGCTTTTATAAAACGAAGCGGATACTTCCGCCCTGCTATGCCGCATACGGATAAAAACAAATTGAAATCCTCGTAGGATTTTTGGAGCAGCCCGCGATCATCAGGGAATTCGCCGTCTAAGTAAAGTCCTGATACAGAAATCTCACCGCATTCAGGCTCTATCCGCGAAAAGCGTGTCGGCTTGTGCTCGTGAACGGGTGATTTTAGGTATTCTACGAAATCAAGCGGCGGCTGCTTGTCGAAAAACTCATCTTTATCTACCAGTCGTTTCATCAGGACTCTCCTTTTAAGTCATTTAATCTGAGCTCTTACTAATAATTATACGATTTTCAGGTTGTAAGTCAAGAGAAAATTATAAATTGCCATTTAAAATATCAATACTTGAAAAACAGTGATGATTCTTGCGGGTATTTCTACAAAAGTAAGGCTCGACGGGATTCAAGATTTATGAGGCCGAATTGCCGTTTGCATATAAAAAAGCTATACACTTTTTTGACAAAAATTCTTGATAATTTATATTACATATGATATCATAGTATCAATGATTTACAATATTAAGCATAAATTAGTTGAAATTGTAAACATATATCACACATTTATAGGAGATATCATATGATAAAGGATTTTTCTAAAGAAAGGTTTGATATTCTGATTCAAGCAGGACAATCCAACAGCGAGGGCTACGGATTCGGCAACGTTTGCCATCCTTATGAGATGGATGAGCGTGTCTGGTACTTCAACAGCAACGGTACGTTCCAAATCGCGCAGGAAAAGCCTATAAACAATGCTATACAGAGCAATTTTGCACTTTCGTTTGCTCGTAAGTATATTGAAGAGGGTATGCTCGAGGAAGGAAGAAAGTTACTGATCCTTCGTACCGCCGTTGGAGGAACGGGATTCTCCGACAACCATTGGAAAAGCTCGGACGACCTTTATCTGCGAATGATGGAAATGATAAAAACCGTACTCGAGCTGAATCCGGAAAACCGCCTCAAAGCGCTTCTCTGGCATCAAGGCGAGACCGATGCAAATAATCAAATGACCTTTGAGTATTATTACGGGCATATAACAAGACTTATACATAACGTACGTACCACGTTCTCTGTACCGACACTTCCCTTTGTATCAGGCGACTTTGTTCCCTTATGGAAATCAAAAAACGAAGAGAACTGCAAACCCATTGTTGATGCGCTGAATGCTGCATGTAATGACGGATACGGATCATTCGTTGAAACCAAAGGTCTTGATTCCAATCTCGAAGACGGTTATCCTCACCCATTGGGCTGGGCAAATGATGACATTCACTTTTGCCGCAGATCCATATACCGTCTTGGCGAACGGTATTTTGAGGCATATAGGTCAATTTTGAAGTCAAAATGATCCGTCATCCAATATAAAGGCTAAAATACAAATCATCACGAAAATTCACATTCGTTTAGCCTATGCTAATATGCTTTTATCAAAAAAAAGACTCGTTTTTCAACGAGTCTTTTTTTGCTTGCAACACGCGTACCCAAGTAACAGTCATACTCTATGAAGATCGTAAAGATACATATCAAACTCGGGTTATTCACATATCGCATTTTATTGAATGTTACGGTGTAAAATCAAATGGCTCTGGGAGTTTTTTGATAATCTCAAACCAGCGAAGCATATCCTCTTTTTTGTATGCAGGCATGCCTGTGATAAAGTGATTTGCATACTCCTTGCCGTCTACTTCATACCTGATAACAAAGAGTCTGTGCTCGCTTGTTATTCCCTTTATAGTGCCTATTCTGGACGTTTCGTCAGGATCAAGAGAGACAGTATCCTCAAAGAGAAGCTCATCGGTATCTCCGTCACGTACTGTTACCCTTACATTCGCGAAATTGTGCGTATGATTTGACACGTATACGGGGTAATCCCAAGATTCAATGGGGGTTATGAAGCAAAGCACGGGATTCTGGCAACGCTTCATATAATAGAACGCGAGCTTTTTGTTGAAGTAATAGTCAACTACAGAGTCGGATATCTGAGGCCAGCAGTCGATCATATTCCACCACAAAAGTCCTCGGAATCCGTCGATCGATCTGCAACGCTCCATCATAAACTTGAGCGCTTCTGCCTGATAGAGCTGAGAAAGAATTGCGAATTCTTCGAGATCCTCGGGTACATCCCTGTACATTATTCTGACATGATTGCGCATCATCACGTTGCGATCATTCATCATACCGAGTCTGATATCCTCAGTTGAATGAACAGCCCATATCTCATTATCGAGCGGCCAGATCAAATTCTCCGGGATATATCTGCGAATTCCCGAGGGAGACGGGCAACCGTGGAAGCCAAACTCGCTGACAAACTTTGCGCTATGCCGAGCATAGAAGTCATCCCTGTACCATGCGCGAGCACCCCATAGATGCTGCTCGGGAACGTCATATTTATGGAATCCTTCGGGTATTTCGGGTGATGATTTGATCAATACGCGATATGGGTCGTGCAAAGCACACACTCTCGGTAAAACGTCATAAGCAACGTAATTGTAATGCGAGGTACGGGTAGGAAGCTCAAAATCGGCATTCTTATAGTCTATCTCGTTGTCGGTGCACCAGATCGCAATACTCGGGTGATTTCTCAACTTTTTAACTACCGATGCCACTTCATTACTTATAACTGCAGCAAACTCGTCATCTTGAGGATAATTCGTATTTCCCATAGCAAAATCCTGCCACACGAGTATACCCGCCTCGTCGCAAAGGTCGAAAAATTCATGATCCTCATATACGTTACCGCCCCAGCATCTGATCATATTGCAACCGCACTCGGTGAGCAAGGAATGAGCGCGCTCCAGCCTGTCGGCATCGCGTGAATGAATGGCATCAAGCGGCACCCAGTTCGTGCCCTTTGCAAAGAATGGCTTGTTGTTGACGATAAAACGAAACTCCTGATTACCGACGTCGAAGCGTCTGTCGAGTGACAGCGTGCGCAGTCCGACTCTTTCAGTCTTCACATCAACGACCTTGCCGTTGTGGATAAGTTCCATTGTTACGTTATACAGATTCTGATCTCCGTAGCCGAGAGGCCACCAGAGCTTGGGATTCATAATTTTGTCGGTATAATTCATACTGACAAAGTGTGCAGGATGGCAGAATTCAAAGCTATGTTCCCCGCACTCACCCTTTACTCTCACGGAAAATCCTGCAAGATCGTTGCTGTCGGTAACGAATCTGAGAGCATATTGCAAAGTTACCGTTCTGCGGTCAAGAGACGAGCATGCGTAATAGCTCTCGGTAATGCGTGTGTTTGATACTGCCTTGAGCTCAACAGATCTCCAAAGCCCCGCACTTACAAAACGAGGAGCGATATCCCAGCCGAATGAATGAGGCGCTTTTCTTACGTGACAGATCTCATTTCTGTGAGCTGTGCCTCTCATACCGACTGTGCAACCGTGGTTGCGTGCATAATTCATCGTAGAATGAATATGTACTACAAGCTTATTTACCCCACCTAGTGAAATAACGTCGCTGACGTCGATCTCATGCTCAATAAACATGTCACTCGGAGAAGCGATAAGCGTGCCGTTCAGATAAACGTCAGCAATCGTATCTATACCTCCAAAAGACAGGAGATATCTTCCCCCCTTGAGCTCTTTGTCAACTGTGAACTCCTTCTCGTATATCCACTGATAATATTCGTATTTAGCATAAAGATGTATATTATCTGCATAAAACGGTTCAGGCTCAATTCCGGCGCGTTGAAGATCAAGCTGAACGCACCCCGGAACCTCTGCGGTAATATGAGAAAATTCCTTTTCCATAACGGCGTCATAGCTGTCCTGACATCCCGATGTCTCCGGAGCATAGTAGAGTGTCCAGTCGCCGTTAAGAGATTGAGTTTTTTTCATATAAGCCTCCCACAATAAGTGTCTGTGTAGATTATATATTCGAGTAGATTATATATCAAATATGCACAAAAGTCAAGTCGTGCGCGCAAATGTTTTGTTCAAATCATTGACATAAAATATTTTAGGTGCTACAATAGACGAAGAGAAGACTTTTGAAAGGTACTCGAATATGAATATAATCAACATTGTAAACTTCATCAGAAGCGAAGAAGAATACAGAACCAGCAAAGAGGAACTCATAGAAACTCTCGAAAATCAGGTAGCCCTCGTACAAAAATACAATCACCCTGCAACGTTTTTGTTCCAGCACGATGCGTTTACGAAGCCGGAGTGGGTGAAAAGAGTTCCGAGGACGGAAAATATTGAGATCGGCGTATGGTTGGAGCTCAACCGATCTCTTATAGAGAGGGCCGGCTGTGAATGGAAAGGTCTGCCCGAACGCACCTGGCAATATTTCTCGCACATAGATCTAACCTGCGGATATACGCCCGAGGAAAGAAAAAGAATCATAGACATCGTTATGAGTGATTTTAAGGATGTCTTCGGAAGCTATCCAAAGACTGTCGGCTCATGGATAATAGATGCGGTATCTCTTGAATATATGAGAGAAAAATACGGAGTGAGCGCATCGCTTAACTGCAAGGATCAGTGGCTGACAGACGGCTACTCCCTTTGGGGCGGTTACTATAACCAGGCTTACTATCCCTGTAAGAACAATATGTTCTGCCCTGCGCAAACGAAGGATGAGCAGATAGATCTGCCGGTCTTTAGAATGCTCGGTAGCGATCCCGTAAGGCAGTACGACTGCGCCTTAAGTGAAGATAACGGTCAGAACGTCATCACTCTCGAGTGCTATCTGCATCCCAAAATGGATCCAAGGTTTGGCGGAAGTAACGAGGAATGGACGAGATGGTTTCTCGATCAGATGCAAAAGTACGATCCGCTCAGCTTCTCATATGCTCAGGCCGGACAGGAAAACCCATTCAGATGGTCCGGACAGAAAAAAGGCTTTACAATGCAGATGCGTCTATTCGATGAGCTTGCCAGAGAAGGTAAAATAAAGCTGATGACGGTTTCTGATACCGCTGATATGTACAGATCACGCTATCCTATGACACCGGCATCCGTAACCGAGGCGGAAACGCCCGAAAATCAGCACGGGGTGTGGTATTGCTGTAAAAACTACCGTACTTATGTATACGGTGACAATGACTGTGCACGTATCAAGGACTTAACATTATTCGACGAGGATTACAAGGAGAGATACCTTACCGACAACTGCAAGGACTCGAAGGCGTTTTATGATAATCTCCACCTTGTCGACAGCTACAGATGGGGACGCGAGAACGGACGTCCAAGCGGCATAAAATTCATTAAGGACGGACAAGAGTTCGAAGGCAAAATAACCGTCAAAACAGAAAAAATAAACGACTCAGCAATCACACTAACCCTTACTTCTAAAACAGGAGAGGCTACGGTAGAGCTGACCGAGGGAGACATCACGGTAAAAGGCTGCTCGATGGGCTGGATATTTGCTAACAACACTATGTCACAAATCGCCCTCAATGACTCTTCCGTAACGCTCGTATATAACGGATTTAAACGCGAAATACCAATCCACGGCACTGTGGATAAGGACGCAGGACTGATTCATCCCAAGGACGGATATATAACACTCAAGTTGGAGAAGCAGCATGTTTAAAAAAGCATACTTTATCAAACCGCAAGAGGTATTCCACCGCGAGTTCGGTGAAGCAAACCCATCAGTCATCTACCACACCGCATTTACACTCGACTCTGTTCCGAAATCTGCAAGTCTTCTCATCTGCGCACTCGGATTAGGATACGCATACATTAACGGAAAACGTGTTTCCGATGATATATTTCCTTCCCCACCCTCAGATTATGAGAAAAGACTGTGGTGCATGAAATACGATATCACCCATCTGCTTTGCGAGGGTGAGAACAGCATATCGGTATGGTGCGGCAACGGTTTTCTCAACGAAGATATGCAAAACGGATGGTCAAGCACAGAGGCACACTGGCGCGACTTCCCAAAGCTTATCGCGGAGATAACCACCGACTCAGAAGTTACTGTATCAACCTCGGATTCCTGGAAATATACTCTCTGCACTCCGTATACTATGAACCGCTACAGAATGGGCGTTGACTACGATATGCGGATAGCTGCACCCGACTCGAAGAAATTCTCTACAGAGGGCTGGCAAAGTGCAAAAATAGATGAGCGCGCGCCTGCGGGAATTCCCACACTCTATACGGCAGAGCCGATACGCGAATGCGAGATGATCGAGCCTGTGTCGATAACTAAAAATGCATCGGGATCTGTTCTCTATGACTTTGGCATCACGATGTCCGGATATGCAAGAGTTACTCTTGAGGGAAATCCGGGCGATCTTGTAACGGTACGCTATGCGGAGACCGTTGACGAGCACGGCTCGGTATATACAGATCGCATCAACTCAAACTCTTACTATCCCGAGGGAGATTTTGCAACAGAGCGTATCATTTGCTCGGGTGATAGATCGGAGTGGTCGACACTGTTCTCATATTACGGCTTCAGGTACGTGGAGATTATAGCAAATAACCCGGATGCGTGTATAGATATTAAGGCTGTTTTCGTCAGACAGGACATAAAAAGGCGTTCAGGATTTGAGTGCTCTGACAAGTTTTTAAATAGGCTCTATGAGTGCGCTATAAGAGCAACTCAGTCTAACACCTTCTATATGCCTACCGACTGCCCGACAAGAGAAAAATACGGATGGCTCAATGATGCTCAAAGCTCGTCAGAGCAGATACTTATGAACTTCCACGCAGAGGATATGCTTCTCAACTGGAACGTAAATATCTGCGATGCACTTGACGACAAAAAGGGCCTTCCCGGCATTGTTCCAACTCACGGCTGGGGCTACACATGGGGTAACGGACCGGTATCAGACGGTAGTCTTTTTGAGCACGTATACAGAGTATATCTGCACACGGGTAATGCCGATGGACTGATATATAACCTTCCCTACTTCAGACGCTATTTCGCGTTTATCAAAGCACGTGAGGATGATGACGGCGGTGTGCGCTTTGGCTTGTATGACTGGGCAAATCCGACAAGAAATAAAACCGCTGTGCCTCTTGAGTTTATCAACTCCGTGTACAGAGTTAAATTTGCAAGAATCGCGGCTCTGGCGGCAAGACTTGCCGGAGAGGACGGGTCGGAATTCCTTGCGGAAGAGCGAGAACAGACCGAATTCGTCAAGAAGAGCTTTATACGCCCTGACGGCACGTGTTCGGTAAAGGAGCAGACAGCTCTTGCGATGCTCATTTACCACGGTATATACGATGACCCAAAACCACTTGTAGAACAACTTGTTGAATATATCAAGGAAAAAGAATATCATCATAACTGCGGAATGGTCGGTCTAAGGCATCTTTATATGGCTCTTAACAGTATGGGGCTTCAAGAATACGCGATGCGTATAGTCAAGGTAAAGGGCTTCCCCTCATACAGCGAATGGATCGACAACGGTGCTACAACACTCTGGGAAATGTGGGACTCTACTCTCTCGCACAACCACCACATGTACTCAGACGTAGTGTCCTGGATATTCAAGACGGTGGGAGGCATCTCACCCGATGACAATGCGCCGAGCTTTGAAAATATTGAGGTCGATCCGTACTATTTTGACGGAATCGACTACTGCAGAAGCTTCTACGACTCGCCTATGGGCCGTGTAGAGGTTAATTGGACTAAGAGCACCGACGGAGTACATCTCTCTGTCAGCTCTCCGGCGGATGGATACCTCATATATAAAGGCGTACGTCTACCGAGTGGAAAGAGTGAATTTATCATACCGGAACAGGAGATAAATTAATGAAAATAATAGAAAAGCTAAATGCAAGACAAAATAGCCTTAAAAACCCGCCTGTCACAATCGCTTTTATAGGTGACAGCATTACGCAGGGATGCTTTGAGGTTTACTTTAAAAATGACGGAAACCTTGAGACCGTGTACGATTATCAAAGCTCATTTGCGACAAGACTTCGTGAACTTCTCTCACTTTTATACCCTTCTGTGCAGGTGAATATTATAAACTGCGGAATCAGTGGCGACAATGCGCAAAACGGATTTGCAAGGTTAGGGTCTGACGTATTGACACACTCTCCCGACCTCGTAGTCATCGGCTACGGTGCTAACGACTGTGTTCGCGGCGGCAAGGGAGGAGAGAGCGAGTATGCCGAGGCTCTCAGGAAAATATTCCGCGCTGTAAAAGCATCGGGAGCAGAAGCGATCTACGTTACCGAAGGACCTCTGTGCACCGGTACAAGTCCGCATATATCTGACCACCGCATCGTTGAGATTGCAGAGAAATTCGCCCCTATTGAAAACAGCGGACTGATGCAGAGCTACTTTAAATGCGGAAAGTCAATCGCAGAGGCTGAGGGGGTAAAGGTTTGCGACTTATATTCGGTATGGAAGGCCCTCGAGCTTGGCGGTGTAGATATAACAGAGTTGCTCGCCAACAAGCTTAATCACCCAAATCGAAAATTCCATCACTATATGGCTATAAAGCTTCTTGAAACAATGTTTGAAATATAAGGAGAAAACAATGAAAACTATAAAAGACAAGCATCTTGTAGTAGGCGCTGATTTTGCAGGCTTCCCTCTCAAAGAGGTAGTAGTTGAGCATCTTGAGAAGAAGGGGTGGAAAATTCTCGACCTCGGTGTAAAAAAGGACAGTGATCCGAAGGATACAGATCTTATGTTCCACCGAGTAGGACTTCGTGTAGGAGCTGAGATCTCCGAGGGAAATTATGAGCGTGCGCTCCTTTTCTGCGGTACCGGTATGGGAATACACATTGCCGCAAGCAAGTGCCCGCACGTTCACGCAGGTGTAGTTGAAAGTCTCCCCGCTGCGACAAGAGCTATAACGGGTAACGGTGTAAACGTACTCGCTATGGGTGCTTTTTACGTTGCTCCGCAGACAGCATGCGACATCGCAGACGCATATCTTTCAAACGATCTCGGCAGCGGTTGGGAATGGTGGCACAACTTCTACGAATTCCACAAGCTTGCAATCGATGAGCTCGAGGCATTCGACTACGAGGAGTATAAGAAAAACGGTTTCAAGGTGAATAAGCTCGGTGACTACGATCTGACGCTTGATTTCGACAAGAAGCCCGAGTAAAATTAAGTAACACAATGAATTGAAGACTCAAAAAAAGCTCACCCCTTGGTGAGCCTTTTTTATTCAGCTTAAGATTTCTTAGTCACATGCCAAACAGTGAGACCTGAATTTTCCTCGTCGTAGTTTTTGCCACTCTGGGCATAATCGCAAAGAGTAACGGTGTCATCTCCGGACTTAATCTCATAAGCTATATTACAGTTAAAAACGGAGTTTTTAATGCGCTTTGCACGTACACTCTTGCCGTCTCTGACCCCGATATCCAAAGGACGTGTCACATCACCGAAACGTCGGTCACTCGCAAGAACTATCGGACCTTTAGTAAAGGCTATCTTTCCGTTTACAGCACGCATTTTGACGGGCGATTTAAACTTGACATTTACCGTGTCATCGTTCCATGTGCGATCTATCACAAAATATCCGTTTGCCGTCTTGAAGCTCTGCTCTTCTCCGTTAACATACACGGCAAAATCCTCTGCCCAAGTCGGAATACGAAGAGAAAGAGTAAACCTCTGTCCCTTACCGTTTACGGCAAGCTTAGCACCGTTTGACTCGTAAGGATTTGAACGCATTGTGACGTTAACGCAGTTGCCGAATGCACACGTGCTGAATCGGCAATCGTTATAGAGATTGACATAGAGCCCCTCCTCGCCCTTCATAACGGCAAAGAGTCCCATTATTGCAGTACCGGCGCTTCCGATACACACACAGCAGCCGTAGCATCTACCGTCTTGAAGCAGTTGAACACCGCCTGTACGCATACCGCGTCTGTCATTGTAAAGCGGACTGTAGCTATCGAACGGGAAGGACTCGTGATCATCAATATCCAACACACGTCCTCCCTCAAGCCAAGTTCTGACCAATGAGCGACTCATAGACTGCCCCTCATTATTAACTGCGCCGTACATAGCATTAAGACCTGAGCGCTCTATATACTCCGCATATTTGGGATCACCTGTCACGGCAAGAAGCTTTGCGCACAGCTTCATCAAGGTAACAGTAACACAGGTCTCCTGCATAACATCCATAGTCGCAGGCTCGGTCTGTGTAATCACGGAGTTATCAAGAAATTCATGCTTACATCCCGCTCCGCCTATTAATGTGTAGTCGCTGGCTATAAGCATTTCAACAAAGTTTTCTACCGCGGTAAGATAATCGGGATCGCCCACTACTTTGTAATACTCTAACACGCCCTCGAAGCAGCTCATCATTTCATAAGCCTTAGTCTCGGGATACTGATAAGGATAAATCTCTTTCCTGAGCGCGAGGGCGATAAGATCAGCGCCCTTACAAAGCCCCGTGTTAATAAGATAGGTCGCAAAATCGAGGTATTTGGACTCTTGCGTAAGATTATACAGCTTGACAAAAGGCTCGAGAATGGAGCAGGAGTTCATTGAACCTATAAGATGGAAGGTATCTATAATACCGATCTTACCCCTACCCTCGCCGATATGCTTAATTATGTAATCCGCATGCTTTCTCAGAGCACGTACGATTCGTTTCTTAAGTGATTCACTCTTACATATATCAAGGAAATACATCATACCGAGCATAACGTATTTTCTTGACCAAACATCCCAGCCAAAGAACTCGTTATCCTTAGTATAAGTAGAAAAACGTCCGTCTTTATCCTGAGTAGTGAGCATATCAAAGACGCTTTCTCTTAACACGGTATAGAGCTTCTCATTCTTTGTGGCCTGATAGGTGAGGCTCGCGCCTCGCATCATCTTCCCCCAATACTCGCCTCTCCATCCGCCGTTTGCGCTGTCCTGCCCAAGACGGAACTGATTAACAAGAAGTGCCCAAGTATCAACGTCAAGAAGCTGTTTTTTTACCGTATAATCTATCATTCTTCCGCAATATCCGCCGAGTCTTATTTCACCCGGGCGCGGAAAGTTTATCTTCGAATTTATCATATTTCCCTCCTTATTTGTACTAAAAAGGATCAACCGCTTTTTGGCGGTTGATCTTTATATCATCAAAAATCAGATGCGTGTTGTATTAAGCCACGGTTGCTCCGTAAGGAAGGAAAGAGAGTGCGCAGAGTCTAAAGCACTTCTTTGCAAACGGGATACCGATAAGAGTAATGCAAAGCACGATACCTACAAGAAGGTGAATAAGAGAGAGCCACCAACCGAAGAGAGGTATCCAAAGAAGATTGCATATAGGGTGGCGGTCAAAGTCTGTTACAGCACTATGACCGAAGGGCCATATAGCGTAACGAGCAATTTTTATAAACTGAAGGCCGGTAGGAATAAAGATTACTGTCGCGCAAAACGCAACGCCGATCACAAAGTGAACAGCCGCCATCCAAAGTCCGTAAATCAGAAACCATATAACATTTCCAATAAGCTTCATCACATTTTCTCCTAAAGAAAAATAATCTTGTGAGTTCATTATATCACAACTTATACTCCTTGTCAATCACGATATTGCACTAAAGAGTAATTATTTTAAAAAACTTTTTAAAAAACTTGCGAGTTTATATTGCATTTTATCAAAAGATATGCTACAATATTCACATATGAATAAAACTTACACGGAGGTGTTGATATGAAACACATCAAGACTATTGAAACCAAGAACCTTTGCCAGAGCGCAAAGAATGGCGGATGCGGCGAATGCCAGACCTCTTGCCAGTCTGCTTGCAAGACCAGCTGCGGTATCGCTAACCAGCAGTGCGAGAGCAAGAAGTAATTAAAAAATGCCGTCGGTAAGGCGGCTTTTTTTAGTGTAATATCACCTATCCTATCAGGCATTCACGAAAGGAATAAAAAGATGGTACATCAGTACAAGCTCGGCGGTTATAACGTCGTACTCGATATATGCTCAGGCGCAGTACACGTTGTCGACGACGTAGCATATGACATCATAGAGCTTTTTGAAAAAGAAAACAAGGAAACCGTAATTGCAAGCATACTCGAAAAATATGAGGGCAAGGACGGTATCAAAAAGGAAGATATAGAAGAGTGCTACGACCAGATCTGTGATTTACGTGATGGCGGTCAGCTCTTCACACCGGACACATTTGAGCCTATGGCAGACACACTCAAGGCGAAGACCGCCGGAGTTGTCAAGGCTCTGTGCCTGCACATAGCACATACCTGCAATTTAAACTGTTCATACTGCTTTGCAAGTCAGGGTAAGTATCACGGTGAGAGAGCCGTTATGAGTTATGAGGTAGGAAAGCGCGCGCTTGATTTCCTCGTTGAAAACTCCGGCACAAGAAGAAACCTTGAGGTAGACTTCTTTGGGGGAGAGCCGCTCTTGAACTTTGATGTTGTCAAGGATCTTGTAAAGTACGCAAGAAGCATTGAAAAGGAAAAAGGCAAGAACTTCCGCTTTACCCTCACCACCAACGGTGTGCTGATCGACGACGACGTGATCGACTTTGCTAATAAGGAAATGAGCAACGTAGTGCTCAGCCTTGACGGCCGTAAGGAGATACACGACCGATTCAGAGTTGACTATGCTGGGAACGGAAGCTTCGACAAAATAGTACCTAAGTTCCAGAAGCTCGTAGAGGCGAGAGAAGGTAAAAATTACTATATGCGCGGCACGTTCACACATGCGAATCCCGACTTCCTTGAGGACATAAAGGTAATGCTCGACCTCGGCTTTAACGAGCTCAGCATGGAGCCCGTCGTATGCCCCGAGGGCGATCCGGCAGAGCTCACCGATGAAGATATCAAGATTGTTTCCGAGCAGTATGAAAAGCTTGCCGAGCTTATGCTCGAAAGACACAAGGAGGGACGCCCCTTCACCTTCTACCACTATATGATAGACCTCAAGGGCGGTCCTTGTATCTACAAGAGAATCTCGGGCTGTGGCTCGGGAACAGAATATATGGCGGTAACACCGTGGGGAGACCTCTACCCCTGCCACCAATTTGTAGGAGATGAAAAGTACAGGCTCGGTGACATCTATATGGGTGTGACCAACACAGCTATTCAAAACGAATTTCTCGCCTGCAACGTATATGCAAAGGAAGAGTGCCGCGATTGTTGGGCAAGACTGTATTGCTCGGGCGGATGCGCTGCAAATGCATACCACGCGACAGGATCTGTCAGAGGAATATACAGGAAGGGATGCGAGCTCTTCAAGAAAAGAATGGAATGTGCGATAATGCTCGCCATTGCAAAGGAATTTGAGTAATATGAATACTCCTATATGCTCGTTTTTAAAAAAATATGCATCGGATGACAACTTAAGATTACATATGCCCGGTCATAAGGGACTTGGTCAGGTTGAAAAATACGATTTAACCGAGATCGACGGTGCGGACAGTCTTTATGAGGCGAGCGGTATAATTTTAGAGAGTGAGGAAAACGCCTCACGTCTGTTTGGCTCTTACACTCTCTATTCCACCGAAGGCTCTTCTCTCGCGATAAGAGCTATGCTGTACCTCTCCATGCTGAGAAGACATGAAGACGGGCGTCCGGTAATTCTCGCGGGAAGAAATGCACACAAGGTATTTGTCAGCGCTGCTGCTCTGTTGGATTTTGACATTGAGTGGCTCTGCGGCACGTCTTCTTATTTATCCTGCAATATCACACCGGAGGACGTAGAAAAAAGGATACTTGAAATGTCGCGACGTCCTTTAGCCGTTTACATCACATCACCGGACTATCTCGGTAACGTAGCCGATATAAAAGGCATATCCGAAGTATGTAAAAGACTTGGAGTGCTATTGCTTGTAGACAATGCTCACGGAGCATATCTCGCCTTCACAACTCCGAATATGCATCCGATATCACTTGGAGCGGATATGTGTGCCGACTCAGCACACAAAACTCTACCCTGCCTTACCGGTGCGGCATATCTGCACCTGGCCGATAACATATCCGATAGCATACGTCAAAGAGCAAAGTCGGCACTTGCGCTTTTCGGCTCGACGAGTCCGTCATATCTAATACTCGCATCTCTTGATAAAGCAAACTCATATCTTTCAAACGGATATAGGGAGAAGCTTCTCGGACTTACCGAAAAGCTCAAACAACTCAAGTCAAAGCTTTGCGAAGCAGGATATGAGATCCTGGGTAACGAGCCTATGAAGCTGACCGTTCTCCCGAAATCATACGGATATACAGGTTATCAAATAGCAGATGTCCTTAAAAAAAATATGATAGTGCCTGAGTTTTCCGACCCTGATCACATAGTGCTTATGATTACCCCGGAGATTACCGATTCCGAGCTTGAAAGAGTTGTAGATTTGCTTACCTCCCTTCCTAAAAAGGAGAAGATCATAGCATCTACCCCTACGCTCTCGCTCCCTATGCGGAAAATGTCACCAAGAGAAGCGATCCTCAAAGAAGCAGAGAGAATAAATGTCAGAGAATCTCTCGGACGTGTGCTCGCCGATATAACTGTTGGCTGCCCACCCGCTGTACCGATCGTTGTATCCGGAGAAATAATAAACGAGGATGCGATACGCGCATTTGAATATTACGGAATAGACACCTGCTCCGTTCTGAAATAACAAATAGCCCGAGACTGCTACGTGCTGTCCCGGGCTATTTGTTTATTCAAGTATAAATTTAAGGACTACCGGATTGTGGTCGGAATATTCAAACCCGGTCACTACATTTTCCACTTTGACACAGGTGACATTATCCGAGAGGATAAATCCGTCGACGATGATAGTGAAATTCCCCTCTTCATACGGTATATCACAGTCGCGGCACGTGGGATTATATATACCGTCAGTATAAGAGATAGCACGGTAAAATCCTTCCGGTATAAGCTCCTCGGGGAACGGCTGCGCCCAGCCGAAGTCAATCTGTCCCATACCATTGTTAAGTTTCTGCGTCGAATCACCCGTAAAATCGTGATTAAAATCACCGCCGCAGATGACATAATTTCCCTTGTCGTATTCTGCCTTCATATCGTTCATCAGCATAGTTATCTGAGCAGTGCGGATCTCATCATTACTACCGTAAGCGGAGCTGTGAACATTGTAAATAACTAGGTCCTTGCCACCCTCAACTCTTACTCTTGAAACCGAGTAGCACCTGTCAAGGTCAAGGAATTTTGAAAGCGAGGTGGATATCGGAAATGAGCGGCGAACGGCAGAGTCGATATCATAACGGGAGAATGTAGCCATCGAGCTGTAGGATGCTCCGTGAGGTTCAAGAATAGGATACATAAGATAAGCGGAGTCATAATTGATGGCCTTAACACGATCATATCCGCCAAAGCGCTCTGCAAGAAGCGAATACTGATCAACGTGATAGCTTCTGGTAGAGTCTATATCGACCTCCTGGAAGAGAATAAAATCGGGGTCAAATCTACCAACGGTATCCATAGCCATGTCAGTGCAATTTAAAACGCTCTCGCGGCTCTTTGCCCTCGATTCCTTGCCTCCGTCCATAAAGAATGTAAAATCACGGGTATAAGCACCAAATCCAAGGTTCTGCGTTACTACAGTATACTCTTTACCCACGCTGAGCTCTGCGTACTCAGCATCGCCCTCGATCTCAAGAGGTAAATTATCCTCTATTCTTTTATAAGTTACGATTACGTAAAGAAGATAAGCTATTACCACAACAAGTACCAACGCAAGTAAAACAAGCATCGCTCTTAATAACGGTCTTTTACTTTTAGACATAATCATCCCTCCTTGATATGTATTTGACAATAATTATTTACTTTTTAGCATTTTATTCCTGATATTTCAAAAAGAAATAAGACGAGATGTTTTATAAAAAAAGCAAACAAGTCAACGTTAAAATAATTTTACCATATCGAAAGAAAGATTTCAATATTCATTTTCACTTTTTTCGCAGTTTGCTCACATTTTCTGAAAAATTGCACAGTTTATCGTAGGTATTTTCATATAAATTGATTTTTTTATACTTTGTTAAAAAAAATGATAACTTCTTATTTACAAGCGAGAAAAAATGTGATATAATATTCGGGTAAAAAAGTTTAACGCACAAGCAGTGCGGAAGGAGTATATTATGAGCCGTATGGTTGGTACCGTTTCTCGCGGACTCAGAGCACCTATCATCCGTCAGGGTGACGACATTGTAGATATTGTTGTAAATACCGTTATAGAGGCATCCGAAAGCGACGGATTTTCCGTTCGCGACAAGGATATAGTAGCTATGACCGAGGCTATCGTTGCAAGAGCGCAGGGTAACTACGCTACAATAGATGATATTGCTGAGGATGTAAGAGCAAAATTTGGCGGAGAGACCGTGGGAGTTATCTTCCCTATTCTTTCCCGTAACCGTTTTGCTATATGTCTGCGCGGAATCGCAAAGGGCGCAAAGAAGATAATCCTTATGCTCTCCTATCCCTCAGACGAGGTTGGTAACCATCTTGTCAGCCTTGACGCGCTTGATGAGAAGGGAGTAAATCCCTACACCGACGTATTATCTCTTGAGAAATACCGTGAGCTTTTCGGCTATGAGAAACACAGATTTACCGGTGTGGACTACGTAGAATATTACGAAACTCTTATCAGAGAAGCAGGAGCAGAATGCGAGATAGTATTTGCAAACGATCCCAGAGCTATACTCAATTACACAAAAAACGTGCTCAACTGCGATATACACTCCAGATTTAGAACAAAAAGACTTCTTAAAGCTGCCGGAGTGGAAATAAACTACGGAATTGACGAAATTCTTGCATCTCCTATCAATGGCTCGGGCTACAACCCCGAATACGGTCTGCTCGGCTCAAATAAAGCTACCGAGGATACCGTAAAGCTCTTCCCTAAGGACTGCCAGCCTGTAGTTGACGCTATCCAGAAGAGACTCTACGAGAAGACCGGAAAAATAGTCGAGGTAATGGTATACGGAGACGGTGCTTTTAAGGATCCCGTTGGCAAGATCTGGGAGCTTGCGGACCCGATCGTTTCCCCCGCATACACAGACGGTCTTGACGGTACTCCCAACGAACTAAAGCTCAAGTATCTCGCGGACAATGAATTTGCAGGGCTCGAGGGTGAAGCGCTCAAGGAGGCTATCAAAGGAAAGATCCACGAAAAAGACGGTAATCTTGTAGGCAAAATGGCATCAGAGGGTACAACTCCCCGTCAGCTTACCGACCTTATCGGTTCACTCTGTGATCTCACATCTGGCTCGGGTGACAAGGGAACTCCCATTGTTTACATCCAGGGTTACTTTGATAACTACACTACAGAATAATCAAAAACAATACAAAAAACGACCTCTTTTGAAGGTCGTTTTTTTCTTTTTTGTTATATTTTTTACCCTGCATATGATGTGCAAATCTTTGATTTTTTATATTGTTTAGGGTTATACAACGCCTTGCATCATCATAGCATCGGCAACCTTTACAAAGCCGGCAATATTTGCGCCGGAGACGAGATCGTCACCGAGTCCGTACTTGTTAGCGGCATCTACGGAGTTTCGGAATATGTTCTTCATAATCTCTCTGAGCTTCTCATCAACCTCAGCGGCAGACCATGACAGGCGCATAGAGTTCTGAGTCATCTCAAGTCCGGATGTAGCTACGCCGCCTGCATTAACCGCCTTTGATGGAGCAACTATAACACCGTTTGCTTTAAGATATGCCACAGCCTCATTAGTGGTGGGCATATTAGATACCTCAACGTAGTACTTAACACCTGCTTTAACGATACGCTCAGCTTCGGGGATGTCGACCTCATTCTGAGTAGCACAAGGCATATAGATATCAGCCTTTACGCCCCACGGCTTTTCGTCCTTAAAGAAGCGAACACCGAACTTATCGGCATAGTCCTCTACTCTGTTGCGGCAAGAAGCACGCATTTCAAGCATATACGCGATCTTTTCCTCTGTTGATATGCCGTCGGGATCGTAGACGTAACCGTCAGGACCTGAAATCGTCAAAACCTTGCCGCCAAGTTCATTTATCTTCTTTACAGTACCCCAAGCAACATTACCGAATCCGGAGATCGCAAACGTCTTCCCCTTTATATCGTCACCGAAGTAGTTAAGCATCTCGAGTGTGTAATAAACGGCACCGTATCCCGTAGCCTCAGGACGGATAAGAGATCCTCCGTAAGGAATACCCTTGCCGGTAAGGACACCTGTAAATTCGTTGCGAATTCTCTTGTACTGACCGAATAAATATCCTACCTCACGCGCACCGACACCGATATCACCTGCGGGAACGTCTGTGTCAGGGCCGATGTACTTACAAAGTTCGGTCATAAAGCTCTGACAAAAGGCCATGACCTCTCTGTCGCTCTTGCCCTGCGGGTCAAAGTCAGCACCGCCCTTTCCACCGCCCATAGGAAGCGAGGT
Source organism: Clostridia bacterium (assembly GCA_017508665.1). Classification (GTDB taxonomy): domain Bacteria; phylum Bacillota; class Clostridia; order Oscillospirales; family CAG-272; genus UBA1740. The sequence goes on from JAFVYL010000035.1 coordinate 21,837, forward strand.
AAGTGAGTTCTTGAAGGTCTGTTCAAATCCAAGGAATTTGATTATAGACTCATTTACAGAGGGATGGAAACGTAGGCCACCCTTATAAGGACCTATCGCAGAGTTAAACTGTATTCTGTAACCGCGGTTTACCTGAACCTTGCCGTTATCATCAACCCACGGAACTCGGAATTTAATTATTCTCTCGGGCTCGACCATTCTCTCTATAACACCGGACTCTATGTACTCGGGACGCTGAAGAAGGAGAGGCTCTATCGACTCAAAAACCTCTTTGACAGTCTGGTGAAACTCGGTCTCCCCGTAATTTCTTTTTACTACTCTTTCATAAAGGTCATTTAAATACTCAATTTTAAACATAGTATTCCTCCTTAACCATTTGAAAACATTATACTCTATTTGTCGAAAAAAATCAATAGCAGCGTTACAATTTATGAGCTTTTTATTCCAAATCTGACATTTTAAAGCAAAAAAACTTTCAAATTATTTAAATACTCCACAAAATCATTGTATGAAATGATATAAAAGCAGGTCACACAAGTCAAAGCGCGAATAAATAATATTTTCATCGGTTCGTGGCAAGATAAGAGAAAAAACGGAGTGAATTACTTTGGAAAATATAAAAAAAGGAGCGATGCTGAAAGTACCTGCTAAAGCTACGGTGTGGTATGTCGGCTCAGGTGCTATTGCAAGAGCTATCGGCGCATTGTCAACGCCGATATTCACAAGACTTTTGACACCCGGCGAGTATGGACTGTATCCACTGTATAATACGTGGATAGGTGTGCTTTCCGTGCTTCTCACACTTGAGATCACAGGCAGCGCAATTTACAGAGGGTTTCAGAGATACGAGGATAAGATAGAGGATTTCATTACAGCAGCGTTAGGACTATTAGGAGCAATATTTGTCGGATTTTGCGCACTGTACTTTGCATTATATGGGGTTTTAGGTCGTTTTATAGGACTCAATCTAAGAGTGAGTATATTGATGTTTGCTCAGATTTTTGCCACTTCCGTCATATCTCTGTATCTCGCAAAAGCAAAATTTGAGTATAAATACAAAGCTGTCGTTCTTCTTAATCTCATAAGCGCAGCCGTTATCCCGCTCACAGCGGTATTAATAATTTTATTGACCGATATACGTGCAGAAGCCCGAATATATGCAGCCAGCGCAGTAACTCTGCTTATAGCGATTCCGATATCAGTACTGATAATCAGAGGCTCTGATAAGCTGTATTCCGCAAATATTTGGCGTTATCTGCTAGGACACAGCATACCGCTCTTACCGCACTACTTTGCTTCAGCGCTTATATTGAAAGCGAGTGAAATAAGCATAAACAGAAGCTACGGCACAGAAGCACTCGGCCAATATTCTATAGCTATGTCTGTCGGAATGATACTCACCATAGTCACAGGCGGAGTTTTATCAGCACTTACGCCCTGGATAATACGAAAGATACGCGAGGGTGGAATAGATAAAATACGCGAATTTCTGTTGCTCGTAACGCGAGCGCTTTCGCTTTTATCACTCTTGATATTGGCATTCGCACCCGAGCTTTTAGCCTTTCTTGCCGCCGAGGGATTCCGCGAAGCATTGCCATCGATATATCCGCTCGAGGTTGCAGTTATCTTCTCGTTTCTCGCGGGAGCAATAAGTGGCGCATCTTCATACTATGAGCGCGGCGCTCTGACCTCTCTGCCATCAGTGGCGGCCGCCGTGATAAGCGTGATTCTTTCCTTTATTTTATTACCGCGTACAGACTACAGGTTTGCCGCCCTGATCACTCTTGTTTGCTATCTTATAATGACTTTGCTGTCCTCTCTTGTTTTTAAAAAGCTATCCGGCAAAATGCCTTTAAATTTAAAGAAAACCGTGCTTTTATTTTTCCTTACTGCTGTATATGCTTTGCTACTGTTTATGTTCAGAGATGTGATAATCTCAAGAATTTTTCTCGCACTTCCGCTTTTAGCACTTCTTTTGATCTCCGCAAAGGATATTTATTTTAAAGTTAAGGAATGAAAACAACGCCCACATAAAGTGGGCGCTGTTGATTTATTCGGTGGTTTTTCTGGTATATGACAGGTCATAATGCTTTACGTCAAAAGACTTGAGACCAAACTTTCCGTCGTAGTCGACGTATTTCTCGGAGGTGTTCATATCCACAGCGCCTGTAAAGGTAACTGTGTAATCAAAATTGATAATCTCTCCGTGCAAATAGTAATAACCCGTACCGTCATCAAGGAATACTATTGTATTTGGAGCATCTCTGTACTTACCCTTATAGGCATCGTCAAGATAGTACTCCCCTGCGTATTCATTGTAATATTTAGAGCTTTTACAGGATGTAAACACTAGCATTGACATCATAGTTAGCACCACTAACAATAATGCTGTAAATCTTTTCATTTTTTTCACGCTTTCATATATGGATATTGCGAAACGCAGCTTAACGGTATTACCGCAAAGTGCAAAAACTATTTCTGCTGTTCCTTGAGTGCAGCACGCTTAGCTGCCTGAATTCTCTTTCTCGAGGGAGTGTCAAGGACGACCTTACGGAGTCTTATAGACTTGGGTGTGACCTCAATCAGTTCCTCATCGGTAATGAACTCAATAGCCTCCTCAAGAGAAAGCTGAACAGGCGTTATGAGAGTAAGCTTTTCGTCAGCACCGGAGGAACGTATAGCCGTAAGGTGCTTTTCCTTACATACATTAACCTCAATATCATCGGGCTTGGGGTTCTCGCCGACGATCATGCCCTCATAAACAGGGGTTGCAGGACCGATGAAGAGAGGTCCGCGATCCTGAGCCTGATAAAGACCGTAAGTAGTAGACACACCCTTTTCACTTGCGACGAGAGAAGAGGTAAATCTTGTCTTGATCTCACCGCGGAATGGCTCATAGCCTGCGAATATAGTCGAGATAAGTCCCTCACCGCGAGTATCGGTAAGAAGCTCACTGCGGTAGCCAAATAGACATCTGGTGGGAATGTTGTAGAAAAGCTTCTGTCTTGTGCCATGAAGCTGCATATCTACAAGAGTTCCCTTTCTCGCGCCGAGCTTTTCCATTACAGCACCGACGTACTGCTCAGGAACGTCAACGATAACGTCCTCGATAGGTTCACATCTGACACCGTCTATCTCCTTATAAAGAACTCTGGGATTTGAGCAACAGAGCTCATAACCCTCGCGGCGCATATTCTCGATGAGTATGGAAAGGTGCATTTCACCTCTGCCGGCAACCTTGAAGGAATCGGTGGTCTCTCCGTCTTCGACACGAAGAGATACGTCCTTGAGAAGCTCACGGTAAAGTCTGGCCCTTAAGTGACGGGAGGTAACGTACTTGCCCTCCTTACCTGCGAAGGGAGAGTCATTGACCGAGAAGGTCATCTCCATTGTAGGCTCGCCTACCTTGACGAACTCGAGAGGCTCTACCTTAGCGGGAGAGCACACGGTATCTCCGATAGCAATGTCCTCACAACCGGAGAAGCACACAATGTCACCCACCTTTGCCTCGGTTACGGGAACACGCTTAAGTCCGTCAAACTGATATATTGAAACTATCTTCGAGGGTCTGGATTTTCCATCTCCGTGATAGTTGCAGATAGATACGCCCTGTCCCTGCTTGATAACACCGCGCTCTACTCTGCCTATACCGATTCTTCCAACAAACTCGTTATAGTCGATGGAAGAAACGAGAAGCTGAAGAGGATCATCCTCCTCACCGTCGGGGGCAGGCATATATTCAAGTATTGTATCAAGAAGAGGTGTAAGATCCTTGCCGGGAGTATGGGGATCAAAGGATGCAGTACCGGCTCTACCCGAGCAGAAGAGCATGGGAGAGTCAAGCTGCTCATTGGTTGCATCAAGCTCAAGAAGAAGCTCAAGCACCTCGTCACCTATCTCGTCAAGACGTGCATCGGGGCGGTCAATCTTATTTACAACAACGATAACTCTGTGATCCATCTGCAAAGCCTTCTCAAGCACAAAACGTGTCTGAGGCATAGGGCCCTCAGCGGCATCAACAAGGAGTATAACACCGTTTACCATCTTAAGAATACGCTCAACCTCACCGCCGAAATCCGCGTGGCCGGGAGTATCTATAACGTTGATCTTAACGTCTTTATAATGGATAGCTGTGTTCTTGGCAAGAATGGTGATTCCGCGCTCCCTCTCAAGATCATTGGAATCCATTACTCTGTCTTCCATTTCTTGATTTTCACGGTAAATGCCGCCCTGACGGAGCATTTCGTCAACTAAAGTTGTCTTTCCGTGGTCAACGTGAGCGATAATTGCAATATTTCTTAAATCGGTACGCTTCATATACTTATGTTTTTCCTCTTATAAATCAAAAAATCAATAAACAAACTCAAACTCAAAATCGTAGATGTTGACAGTATCTCCCTCTTCTATGCCCATCTCTCTGAGACGGTCAAATACCCTGTTCTTCTCAAGAACTCTTTGGAAGAAGTTGAGCGACTCATAGTCGTCAAAGTTGATCTGTCCCATGAAGTTGTAGAGCCATTCACCCTCAACATAATACTTGCCGTTTCTTTGGGAAATCTCGGTTTCCTTAGCACCTGCTGAAGAGGCAAGTGCCTCTTCCTCGGGATTATACTCAGCCTCGTAAACTGTAAGGGGCGGAAGCTCGGAGAGTGCTTTAATTGTTTTCTCGACAAGCAAGTCGAGGTTCTCACCGGTAACTGCGGACACAAATACGACCTCGCGGTCAAGCCAGCCGCATTTTTTGATAAAGTGCTGCACTGTCTCATCGTCCATATCGACGGAATCAACCTTATTAGCTACCACTATCTGCGGACGTTCGGCAAGCTCTGGCGAATATTTCTGCAGTTCCTCATCTATCTTATCAAGATCGTCCGAGGGATCTCTGCCATCTGTACCGGCTATATCTACAACGTGAAGCAACAGTCTGCATCTGTCAACGTGACGGAGAAAGGCATGACCGAGGCCAAGGCCCTCCGACGCTCCCTCGATAAGTCCCGGAATATCCGCTGCAAGGAACCCCTTGCCTTCACCGATCTTAACTACACCGAGATTCGGAGAAAGTGTGGTAAAATGATAGTTTGCAATCTTCGGCTTTGCCGATGAGATCATGGAAAGGATCGAAGACTTACCTACATTCGGGAAGCCTATAAGACCAACCTCGGCAAGCATCTTGAGTTCGAGAAGCACCTCCCTTTCCTCTCCTTTAGTACCGCTCTTGGCAAATCTCGGTATCTGTCTTGTGGGAGTAGCAAAATGTCTGTTACCCCATCCGCCTCTGCCGCCCTTACAAAGAACGAACTCGTCGGATGATGCCATGTCGTGTATTATTTTACCGGTTGCGGGATCTTTAATGAGAGTTCCCGGAGGAACGGGAATTATAACGTCCGCGCCGTTTTTACCGTGCTTCTTTCCGCCCTTACCGTTCTCACCGTGCTCTGCGGCAAATTTTCTCTTGTAGCGGAACGCGAGAAGTGTGTTTGAACCGGGATCAACACGGAAGATAACGCTACCGCCTCTGCCTCCGTCACCGCCATCGGGACCGCCGGCATTGACATACTTTTCTCTATGAAAGGCTACGGCACCGTCTCCGCCGTTACCTGCCTTTGCGTGTATGACTATATTATCTATAAACACAGGAGTTTCCCCCTTTCTTGAATTTCAAATTATTCTTGCTATGTGAGACCTACACACCCGTGCCGTCGTCACCGCGCTGTCTGATAACCATCTTGATAGGTGTACCGTTAAAGCCGAAGGCATCACGGATACAATTTTCAAGATACCTCTGATACGAGAAGTGGAATAGCTCCTGAGAATTGCAGAAGATAACAAAAGTAGGCGGAGCTATAGAAGTCTGAGTCATATAGTAGACTTTAAGTCTCTTACCCTTGTCAGAGGGCGGCTGAACTCTGTTTGTAGCATCGTTAAGCAGATCATTGAGCATACCCGTGGTTACGCGCTTTCTTGCCTCGGCATAAACCTGATTGATCAACTCATAGATCTGAGCGCATCTCTGTCCTGTGAGGGCAGAAACGTAGATGATGGGTGCATACGGCATATAGGAAAGCGCAATACGCACGTCCTTGGTGTACTGATTTACGGTGTTATTATCCTTCTCTACAGCATCCCACTTGTTGATAACGATTATAACCGCCTTGCCTGCCTCGTGAGCAATACCCGCGATCTTTTCGTCCTGGTCTGTAACACCGTCTTTACCGTCTATCATAAGAAGACAAACATCTGCTCTCTCCACAGCCATATTGGCTCTGATAACGCTGAATTTCTCTATTCTGTCTTCTACCTTGGAATGACGTCTGATACCTGCGGTATCAATGAAGTTGTAGATACCGTGCTGATTTTCCACTCTGGTGTCGACCGCATCACGTGTAGTGCCTGCAATATCGGATACGATCACTCTCTCCTCACCGCACATACGGTTGATTATAGAGGATTTACCTGCATTGGGCTTGCCTATAACGGCAACATTGATAATTCCCTCGTCGATTTCCTCCTCGTCCGGGAAATTGCACTCCTCGATCACAGCGTCGAGAAGATCGCCTGTACCTGAGCCGTGAAGTGAGGATATAGCGATAGGCTCGCGCTCAAATCCAAGCTCATAGAACTCATAGAATTCAAAGGGCACGTCTCCCACTCTGTCCACCTTGTTTACAGCAACGACGATGGGCTTACCGGATTTTTTAAGCATAATCGCAATATCTCTGTCATCTGCAAGAAGTCCTGCTCTGATATCGCACATAAATATGATTACGTCAGCCGATGCAACGGCGATCTCCGCCTGAGTTCTCATCTGCTTGAGTATGGTATCGTCGCTCTTAGGCTCAATACCGCCCGTATCGACCAAAAGGAAGCTATGGCTATTCCACTCAGCGTCCGCGTATATTCTGTCGCGCGTTACACCGGGAGTATCCTCTACTATAGATCGGCGCTCACCGATAAGCTTATTGAAAAGCGTGCTTTTACCAACGTTGGGCCTGCCAACGATGGCTACTACTGGCTTTGACATTTTTTCTCATCTCCTTCTCAACTACAGATTCCGAGTACTGCCTCGGCAAACTCATAACCGTCTGCACTTACGGGCGTAACCTTAATTCCGAGCCTGTCCGAAAGCTCTGTAAGAGTCATTCCGCACAGGAAGTCACGGTCCTCCGCTCTGAGCGCATTATCAGGCACGAGAAGCTCATCACCGAGATCTCTGCCCTCAAGCTGTTCAAATATATCCTTTCCGGTGAGAAGTCCCGATACGGTAATAGACTCACCGAAGAATTTGTTTACTATTCCGACTACGTTAACCTTCAGCCCGGGACAAAAAGACATAAGCCTGTCTGCCGAGCGCGAAAGCATATCGTATGCGGCAAAACCGGTTGCGACTGTAACGGTGCGCTCACCGGAAAATGCAGAGGTCATATTCTCCGCATCCTCGACTGCCATACCAAACTCCTCAGCAAAAGAGCGAAGCATTCCCACACCGTTTTCTATCTGAGGATAATCCTCATAATATTCCGCAGGGGGTAACGGTCTGCCGGATTTAAGATAGAACTCGTCCGCGGCAAAGAATTGGCGCGATCCGTGTTTGGCAAGCTGCTCAGATGCAACAGAATCCACAGCATCAATAACCGCCGCAGCTTCCTCAGGAGTAAAATCGGTAAGCGGATAAAGTCCGTCGCGATGCTTGGTAAGTCCTGCCGGAACTACCGAAACACTGCCCATCTCGGGGTAGTACGCGGATAGGTCACGGAGTGAGCGAAGAAGCTCATCACCGTCATTCACGCCCTTACAAAGAACTATCTGTCCGCACATGGAAAGTCCGGCTTCCTTAAATCTGTCGAGGTATGAAAGCACCTCGCCCGAGCGCTTATTTTTCATCATTTTCACACGAAGCTCGGGATTGGTCGTGTGTATGGAGATATTAATCGGGGATATGCGCATCTTTATTATGCGGTCGATATCCTTGTCGTACATATTGGTGAGGGTGATATAATTGCCGTGAATAAACGAAAGACGGGAGTCATCGTCCTTGAAATAAATAGGCTCACGCATCCCCTCGGGATTCTGATCAATGAAGCAAAAGATACAGCCGTTACGGCAGGACTGCTTCTTGTCCATCAAAGGTGTCTCAAACTCGAGACCTATATCGTCATATTCGCCTTTTTTGATCTTTACGGAATATTCCCTTCCGTCAGAGTCGGAAAGTCCGAGCTTCACCGTGCGCTCGGTAAGGTAGAAACGGTAGTCGAGCACATCGGATATCTCGTTGCCGTTTATGGATATAAGTGTGTCACCGGGCTTTATACCGGCTTTTTTTGCATAAGAACGGTTTTCTACATTCACGATCTTTACCATACTCTCTACCGCCTTTCTTTTAGTATTCTTTGGGAGCGGAAATTCCCTCCACCCGTCTTATCTTATGTACAAGCTCGGGATTGTTAAGATTCTCGAGCAGATACGGTGCATCTGTTTCGATATACGCCATTGCCTCTTCCGAGCCGTCTATAGCCGCAAGAAGCATAAGTCCGTGTCCTCTGTCACGGTTGAAGTCAGTACCAAGTCCATCAATGAAGCAACGGGCATAAAGATATTTACCTTTTCCCGAAAGCTCCTCAACGTAGTCGGGAGAATGCTTGGCAGCATTCTTAAACCAGGTGAACGCGCTGAGGGGATCGTGCCTGACGGCAGCTATTCTCTCCTCCTCGTCCTCCTCGTAATCGGGGACTTCTCCCTCTATGTAATACGCTTGAGAATTGTACTCCGGTGTGTGATAAGGTATAAGAGAAATAGAAACTATATCCGGCTCAAAAAGACTGCCGAGAGTGTATGCGACACCGAGATAGAGCTGTGCCTCGATAACACCGAGCTCGGCTGCATCCTTCATATACTCAAAGGATTTCTTATAATCCCTCTTCACACCTATGCCGTGAAGATACATAACCGAAAGGTTGTATGCCGCCTCTCCTACCTTTTGCGAAGCAAAAACGTAAAAGCTCTTGGCAAGTGCGGGATCGCGGGCTACACCGTAGCCGTTCATCAGACAATATGCGTAATCAAAGGCAGCCTCGGGATTTCCCTCGGATGCGCCCTCGTAGAACATTTCCGCGGCGCGCTCGTAATTCTTGTCCATAAACAAGACCTTCGCGGTATTCAGATCGAACATGCGTCCCTCTCCTTTCTTCGGCATTTCACCGAATTTTACTCACCTATTTTGAACTTAGTTCCCTCTCTGGTGTCGATAAGTGTGATTCCCTTTTCGAGTAGCTCGACTCTGATTCTGTCAGCCTCGGCAAAGTTCTTCTCGGCCTTGGCGGTTCGTCTTGCCTCTATCATTCCGTTGATATAAGCGAGAAGCTCGGGATCTACTCCGGCGGTTTCCTCTTCCTTCTTTTTCCTCTCAGCTTCCCTTATCTTATTTGCAGCCTCGATAAGTCCAAGACTCATAACACGCTCAAAGTCTTCGATAAGCGCAAGCTTAGTTTTATCATTGGTACGTAGTTTAAAGACGTCGTAGATCGCAGTAACCGCAAGAGACGTGTTAAGATCGTTGTCAAGCGCATCGGTAAACTTCTTCTTACCGATAGCGAAAGCCTCTGCGTCTATCTGCTCGCCCTCGGATACGTTGAGCTGAGCAACTCTCGCCACAAGCTTGTCGTAAGATATCTTCGCGTTGTCAAGGTTTTCCCAAGAGAACACAAGATTTTTTCTATAGTGTGACTGCATACAGAAGAAACGGTAGACGAGAGGATCGTATCCCTTCTCTTCGAGAAGAGAGACTGTGAGGAACTCGCCCTTGGACTTGGACATCTTACCGGAATTGGTGTTAAGATGATGTACGTGGAACCAATGCTTGCACCACTCGTGGCCAAAGGTAGCCTCACTCTGCGCTATTTCGTTTGTATGATGGGGGAATGCGTTATCGATACCTCCGCAGTGGATATCAAGATATTCGCCAAGATGCTTTCTCGCTATGCAAGAGCACTCGATATGCCAGCCGGGATAACCAACACCCCAGGGAGAATTCCACTTAAGCTCCTGATCGTCGAACTTAGACTTGGTAAACCAAAGCACGAAATCAGCCTTATTCTTTTTGTTTCCGTCCTCTTCAACGCTATCGCGTACACCAACCTCAAGATCCTCTTCCTTGAAGTCGTTGAATACGTAGTACTTCTCTATTTTAGATGTATCGAAGTATACATTTCCGCCTGCTTCGTATGCATATCCCTTCTCGAGAAGCTCCTCGACCATAGTGATGAACTCGGGTATGCAATTTGTAGCGGGCTCTATCACGTCGGGGCGCTTTATGTTAAGCTTATCCGCATCCGAGAAGAACGCGTTGGTATAATGCTCAGCGATCTGCATGACCGTCTTGTGCTCTCTTTTAGCACCCTTGAGCATCTTATCCTCTCCCGTGTCTCCATCGCTTGAAAGATGTCCGACGTCGGTAATATTCATGACTCTTGTTACATCGTAACCGAGGTAACGAAGATATTTCTCAAGCACGTCCTCCATAGCATATGTACGGAGATTGCCGATATGTGCAAAATGATAAACGGTGGGTCCGCAGGTATATATCGAAACCTTTCCATCTTCTCTGGGCACGAACTCATCCCTCTGTCTTGTAAGAGAATTATATAAAAGCATAATACACTCCTGTGCCGTCCGCAAAAAACGCGATATTACGGCATTTTAATTTTATCTTAAAACATTTTAGCAGACACGCGAGGATTTGTCAAGGTTTTTCGTATATTTTATTTATATAACCAGCACGTACGCTTTCGCGCGAAGTTTTTTAAAAATATTTTGTTTTTCCTCTTGTAATCTTGACAAAAATTTGGTAGAATATAGTTTAGGGTAGTTTTATTATCTTTTTCTAACAAAAATTGACACTCCCCCATCTAAAACAGTAAAAATTCCAATGAGGTTAAGATATATGGCACAAAAGAAAAAAGCATCCGCGAAGCATTCCGATACAACGGGAATGCAAAGGGCGGTACCAATCATACTGTTCGCATTAGCTGTATTTACGTTGTTCTGCTTTATCACACAGGACATAGGTACACTGGGACGCGGAATATCTACGGTATTCCTCGGACTGTTTTCATACGGCGCATACGTGATGCCGTTATTACTTGCCCTGCATGCAGTATTCTACCTTTCGGATATGAAAGAAAACAGACTTTGGTCGAGAGTTATATTCTCGGTTGTAGTCCTGATCCTTATATCCTCAATTGCATACTCCATAACCTACTGGAAGGCTGACCTTACATTCGCCCCCGTAGAATTCTTTACCGACGGACAAAGATCCGTGGGCGGCGGATTTATAGGCGGTACTGTCGGATTCTGTCTTATCAAGATATTCGGCAGAGTCGGTCTTTTGATCATCACCGCAGCGGTCCTTGCGATATACGTATCATACCTCTTTGCAAGAGGCAAGGTATCCGAGTTCTTCTATAATCTACTCAAGGTCACTGTCATAATTCTCGCATACACCGAAAGAGGTATCAAGAAATTCTTCAAAAAGATCGTGAATGCAAAGAGCGATAAGCTCAGACGCGAGGCAGAGGAAAAGAACGGTAAGCTCACCGATGACGACTTCTTTGCAGTAGACAACGGTATGCAGAAGCTCAGCGTATCCGAGCTTGGTATAAAAGAAACCAGAGACACTTCATACGAAGAGGACAACCCCACATTACACGAAAAGATATTCTATAAAAGTGCCGTAAGCCCGGAGGAAGCCGAAGAGATGGCTATGCGCGAGAAGGCTGAAGAAATATTCTATGCCGCTATGGAATCCGATGATACGGATGAAGAGCCTGCTCCTGAGCAGAGACGCCGCATTGTAAATCTCACCTATGACGATCCGGATAGTAAGATCGGCAGAAGTGCAAAAAGAGTCGAACAGACAGATAATATCCGCACATCGGAATCCGCGAATGTGACAGACGAGAATGCGGATGCGGTATTCACACAGGGCTTTGATCCTTTTGAGATGATGATGTCCGAGGAGTTAGCGTCCAAGCCTTCATCAAGAAGTCTCAAGGATGAGCCTGTGAGCACAAGAAGTGTGAAAGAGGACATATCCGAGCTCACCGAGGAAGAGCTTGAAAGAGAAAAACGCATACTTGACTTCGAAAGAAGAAAGGCCGCGATAATAGGATCTCGCAAAGCAATTCCTGTTGAAAACGACGGAGAATTTACAGGAACACCTAAGACGGTTGAATTCCGTGAGCGCACCGATGAGAACTTCGGTAAAGCTGCTGTGGAAACAGCTACCACTTCCTTCACCTTTGACAAGACCGAAAGAGTGGCTGAACCCCCAAAGACACAGCCGGCAAATTACACGGCTATAGGCTTTGGCGATGATGAAGAGAGTGTTACAGCTATTTTCTCAAAGCCCGCATTCACATCTCCGGAAACCATTTACTCCTACACACCTGTTGTCGAGGAAGCTCCTAAGCATACTCCGTACAATATATATGACGCTCCGGTAAGCGAGCCTATTCCCTTCTCCGCGCCCTACGTAGAGGAGCCTGAGATAAGACTTTACGAAAAACGTCAAACAGAGAGCTATACAACTTCTTACTCATCCGCCGTGCAGAGCACTCCTGCGGTAACCGAGAAGATATCTCCTGAGCACGTGCCAGAAGACGAGTCCGTACAAGTCTACACAATGAACCCTGCACCCGTGGAGGAAAAAGAAGAGTTCAGCTATACATCCACCAAGGATTTTGAAGAAGAAAAGACCGAAGAATTCGTACCGGAGTTCAAGCCATATCAGGTATCTAATCCCGATAGCAGCGCAGAGCCCGAAGTCTCTCCCCTTCATTTTGAAGAGGTAAAGACTGATGAGGCCAGCACTCTCAAGATAGAGAGAGAATATATCGGTGAGGATGTCGAAGAGAACGAGCCGTATTTCGATGAAGAAGATACGGTTGATACCGATGAGGACTGCACTGAGGAATACGAAGGCGATGATGAGGACGATACCGACGAGGAATTCGATGAGTATACCGAAGAGGATACACTCCCCCCCGAGGATGACGGCTCAGCATTTGAAACAGAGGAGATACCTCCCGAGGAAAGAAACCCCGTAGTACAGGGATACAAGGATATGTTCTCCGCTTTGCGTGAGGATGAACCGGAAGATGAAGAGCCTGAAGATGACAAGGCTGACAACTACGAGCTTGTCTCTCCCGACGAAGTCGAGGAGGACGAATACGTCGATGACGATGAGATTGAAGAGGACGACGATCCTCCATTCGAGCACAGCACCGTAAGACACGAGCCCAAGCCTAAGGCTGAAAAGAAAGAAGTAAAGCCGGAAAAGAAGAAACCGGACTTTTCAAATTACAAGTTCCCCTCTATTGATCTTCTCGGTCTCGATCCCGCCACGGACGACGACACAAGCGAAATCAACGAAAACACAAAGATACTAATCGATACTCTGGCATCCTTCAACGTCACGGCATCCATTAAGGGTGTAGACCGCGGACCGCGTATCACCAGATACGAGGTAGTACCCGCAAGAGGAGTTAAGGTAAATGCCATTACCTCTCTGTACAACGACATATGCCTCAACCTTGCCAAGGAGGGTGTCCGTATGGAAGCTCCTATTCCCGGCAAGTCGGCAATCGGCTTTGAAATTCCCAACAAGCAACCTAAAAATGTACGTTTGCGTGAGTTGCTTGAATGTGATGAATTCATCAATGCAAAGTCCAAAACCTTTGTCGCTATAGGTAAGGACGTTGCGGGTAATCCCGTATTCGGCGACATTTCAAAATACCCCCACGCTCTTATATGCGGTGCTACCGGTATGGGTAAATCCGTATGTATAAACTCAATAATGGTAAGTATGCTTTACAGAGTGCGCCCTGATGAGGTCAAGCTCATAATGGTTGACCCGAAGAAGGTCGAGTTCAAGATGTACAGCGGAATACCTCACTTGCTCATACCCGTAATCACAGAATCCAAGCAGGCGGCAGGTGCTCTTATGTGGGCTGTCGAGGAGATGGAGAGAAGATACGAGCTTATTGAACAGTTCAACGTAAGAAACCTTGACGCATACAATGAAAAGGTGACAGAAAACCCCTCTCTCGGCGACAAGCTACCCAAGATCGTCATAGTCATAGACGAGCTTGCAGACCTTATGATGATGGTCAGAGATCCCGTCGAAGACCTTATTATGAGAATAGCCCAAAAGGCGAGAGCAGCCGGCATACACCTTATTATAGGTACACAGCGTCCCTCCGTACAGGTCATCACAGGTTCTATAAAGGCAAACATACCTACACGTATGTCTTGTAAAGTAACCTCTCAGGTTGACTCCAGAACAGTATTCGACAACTCCGGAGCGGAAAAACTGCTCAACCGAGGCGATATGCTCTACTCCACGGTCGACAAGCCCAAGCCTTGCAGAGTCCAGGGTGCTTTCGTATCCGATAAGGAAGTCGAAAACATTATGGAATTCCTCAAATCGCAGTCCGGAGAAAACACGTACGACGACGAGGTATTCGCGGAGATCAACAAAGCCGCTCAGAAGTGCGGAAACAAGAAGGGCGGTAATGCCGCAGAGGATCTCGACGATGACGGTGAAGAGTGCGGTTATTACAGCGATCAGCAATTCCTTGACGCTGTCGAGCTCGCTATACGCTCAAACAAAGTATCCACCTCACTCTTACAGAGAAAGCTGTCTATCGGATACGGTAAGGCGGCAAAATACATCGATGCTATGGAAGAGATCGGTATTGTAAGCGAGCCAAAAGGACAAAAGCCGCGTGACGTATTGCTCACTATGGACGAATGGCACGAGAAACTCTCCAGAGTCGATCTCGGCTAATCAAAAGTATTTAAATTAAACATTTTACACCTATAAGGAGACTTAAGGACATGGTTATCGTATTACTTGCAAACGGCTTCGAGGAGCTTGAAGCTATAACACCTGTAGACGTTTTGAGACGTCACAACATAGACGTCAGAACGGTAAGCGTCACCAATGAAAAGCTCGTTACCAGCACTCACGGAATACAGGTAGCTGCAGATCTCTGCTCTACCGAAGTCCCCCTCGATGAGGTAGATATGCTTGTTCTTCCCGGCGGTATGCCCGGTGTAAAGAATCTTGATGCATCTCCTGTAACTCAAGTATTCATCGATGCTACTCTCCGGAACGGAGGACATCTCGCAGCAATTTGCGCAGCGCCTTCTATTTTCGGCAAACACGGCATGCTCACAAATATCAAGGCTACTTGCTTCCCCGGATTTGAGGGAGAGCTACTCAACGCAATAGTAACCGACGCAGACGTTGTAACCGACGGTGTATTCACCACAGCAAGAGACTACGAGTGTGCCACTGCATTCGCAAAAGAGCTCGTGAAAATCTGCGAAATACTCGGTATCGAGCCCAAGGAAGAGCTCGAGGCTATCGAAGAAGCTAAATAAGTAAATCATGGCAACTAAAAGAACACAAATAGCGTATCGCTGCCCTGACTGTGCAACAGCTACCGTCGGTTTTCTCGGAGGTCTCAGTTCGGTTTCCGATATGCTCAGACTGAAGTGCGAGTGCGGTGAATCCGCGCTTGACATCAAGCGACAGAATGACGGAAAGATAAACTTATCCGTCCCTTGCGTATATTGTAAAAGTAACCATTCCTACGTATTATCACCCGAGATAATGATGCGTGATGAGCTGACGAAGTTCAGCTGTCCTTATTCCGGTATGGGTATTGCCTTTATAGGTGATGACGAATCAATTTCAAAAGAAATTGAGAACTCCGCTGAGGAGCTCTCAAGAATCATGGCTTCTCTTGAAGCCGAGACTGTATCAGATATACAGCCTCAGGACGTTGGAGAGGACTCTATGCCTCCCGACCCTGCCATATACGATACTCTCAATTTTGTTCTTCGCGATCTTGAAGCTGAGGGTGAAGTACACTGCCCCTGCGACAACGGATCGTACGATCTCCGTTTCACAGATGACGGTATGCAAGCCTACTGCAAGAACTGCGGAGCTACGTACGACTTCTATGCAAGAAGCGTATCTGTAGCAGAGGAATATCTCACGATAGACAGTATCACTCTCAAATAAGCGTCAGGACATTCCGTAATATTTCAAAATTCCGCGGTATATTCCACGGGCAAAAAGGTCGGGCGAGTAAGCCATAAGCTCCGCATCGGTGGGATTGGTTATAAATCCCATTTCAACGAGGACAGCCGGCATATTCGTCCGCCTTAATACGTAAAGGCCGGGACGTTCAATAACTCCCCTATTGCGAAGTCCTGTCACGAGATTCAATTCTTCAAGTATATCCTCAGCAAGTCCGAGTGCCACATCAGAGGAACGGCTGTATATCAGCGCCTCGCTGCCGGTGGCATTTGCATTCAGCGATGCGTTGGTGTGTAAGGAAACAAAAACATCTGCTCCCCAGGAGTTTGCCGCCGCTACGCGCGCAGTAAGGCTGGATGAATTGTCAGTACCAAGCACCGTATCTCTTGAAGGACGCGAAAGCCTGACGTCGAAATTGGAATTTCGGGACAAAAGCAGATATAGTCTCCTGCCTACCTCATAGGTGATATCCTGCTCATAAAATCCGTTCCCCTCAGCACCGGTGTTGTAGTCACGCGGATTGTGTCCTTGATCTATATAAATTTTTATGCTCATAAGTGCCTCCGTATATATGCTCAGTATATTATATGCCCGAGGCGAAAGGTTTGATATATGAATGAAATGAAAAGGCTGCTCAGCTTTGTAAGACGCGCGGTCGATGACTATGAAATGATCGATGACGGTGACAGAATCGCCGTAGGAATATCCGGAGGAAAGGATTCCCTTACCCTGTTGGCCGCTCTGGCTGAAATGCGCCGCTTCTATCCTAAGAAGTACGATATCGTCGCTATCACGGTAGATATGGGCTTTGAAGGTGCTGATTATGCTGAAATATCCGAATTCTGCCGCAGACTTAAGGTAGAATACAGAATTGTAAAAACAGATATAGCGAAAATAATTTTTGACGTGAGAAAAGAACCCAACCCCTGCTCTTTGTGCGCAAAGATGAGGAGAGGATCTCTCCATGCGGAAGCGCAAGCCGCAGGCTGTAACAAGGTAGCTCTCGGCCACCATTACGATGACGCCGTCGAGACCTTTATGATGAATCTCTTCTTTGAAGGACGTCTCGGATGCTTCTCACCGAAATCATATCTCTCAAACAGAAGACTTACTCTGATACGCCCTCTGCTCTACGCTACCGAAAAGGACGTGCAATATTTTGTCAGAAAACGTCCTATGCCTGTTATGGCATCACTTTGCCCCGAGGATCACGCAACAGAGCGAGAGAATATGAAAATTTTACTTGCCGAGCTTGAAAAAACAAACAAAGGTGTAAAGCACCGCATATTCAACGCGATGTGCCGCTCTCAAATAGACGGCTTTAAGCTGACGGGAAAATACCCTGATGCAGGAAAAATAGAAGATTAAAAAGCAAGGGTAAGACACGCCGTAAATCGTCTTACCCTTGCTTTTTCCTATTGTTCCGTGAGATATTTAAGTTTTGCCTACCTTTTATATTATTGTAGCACCGGGATTTAATACTCTGCGCTCACCGTCTATGCCGATATACACAGGTAGTTCCGATGTGTTTTTGATTGCACAACCATTTATCTCGAGCGTGTTTACCGCATCCTCATAGCCGAAAATATCACCGACAGATGCATACCAAAATACGTCGGGTCTATTACCGTATCTTTGAGCAAAAATTCGAAGATCGTCCCATTTGTCAGCTCTCTCAAAATCGATCGAATGTACGCCTATAGCAAAGAATTTCAGCTCTCCGTCATTCGGATACGCCTCATATTTTTCCATAAGTGCAAGAAGCTCATTGCAATCGGTGTTGTATGACCAAGCATATCTGTCACGAGGCAAAGCAAAGCCTTCGGTATCACGTGTCAGGCCTGTTTTTCTGGCAGAGCGATGTGTTTGTTTGACAAAATCGCGCGCCTTGGCGTTCTTAGGCTCGTGGTAAGGCCATACGTAATCAACTACATGTCCCTCACCGAATATCGCATTGAGCTCGGTTAGTCCGTCCTGAACAAATCGAATATAGTCGTCCTCAAACACCATTTCTCTCCAACCGTTTGGTTGCATCTGCCAGAAGAAGGCATCCTTCCCCTTGACTCTATACAAGAATCTACTGTCCGCTGTCTTTTCATCAAACTCGTCGTCGGATATGATAAACTTTTCTCCATCGTAGTTGACAAGAGGATGATACTTGCAATGATTGGCTATTCCGTAATTACGGTAAAAGTTAAGCGTCTCTGCTTCTCTTCCCTCGTGTATATGAGAGCATAGGTTGAAAGTCCCCTTTATTCCGGCAGGCTCTAATATATCAAGAAATATCCTGTCATATTTCATATTACCGTCATCTATGGTAAACGTAATTGCCTTCTTTGTAAATCCGGGATAAAAATATTCTATATTCTTCATTTTATGTTCCTCAGGAATATGATTATAATGAATAACGGGCGGTCCGCATAGCTGAGGATCACCCGTTTGCAGTATGTTAATCGGTATGCATATCAACCGACTGATTTTTTATTACTCTTCGTCAAAGAACTTCTTGATCAGAGCTATAACGCGGTCAGCTACGGGATTGGTCTGCTTGCCAATACCCATTACGTTAGCGGCTACCTCGTTTGCCTTTTCAAACTCCGCGTTTGCGGCAGCAACCTGTGCATTGAAGTCTGCTATTGCCTGAGCAAGCTTTGCGGAAGCATCAGCTACCGCACTGTAAGTGCTGTCAGCATCCTTTTCTGCATTCTTTGCGTTCTTGAGTATCTTATAAAGCTGTTTTGCATCGGTAGCGGTGTCGATAGAGTCAACAAGTCTTACAAAGTAATCTCTGTACTGAACCGAAAGCTGCATTTTGGAAACTATCTCGTCGAGCTGAATGTTAGCCTCACTAACGCCGTCAACTCCAAGAACGTTTCCTGCCGCCTTAAGTCCCTCTGCCTTCTCAATACCCGCAAGAAGCGCATCTCCGCTGAGCGATGCAAGTTCTTTTACAGCATTGATGTAAAGCTCTGCGTTCTTGAGCTTTTCCTGTACCTCTGCCTTTACACGGTCATAAAGCTCTTTAGCTTCCATAACACCGTTGTAAGGATCTGAGGTCAGGCAGTAAGCCATATACTTCTCCGCATCTGCAAGATGATCAAGCTTCTGCGGGATATAATCTGCGTAATCAGCCTTTTGAACAAACTTGATGAAGTTCTCAGCATTCTCTATCTGAGTATTAATAGTATTGTAGTGAGCGTTGTAGATTGTAAGAGCAGCGGAAAGTCCTGGGTACGTGGTGTTGTCGTAGTAATTGTTCTTACAAACAAGAAAGGCCTGAGCGCGAGTGTTGAAGTCTGCACTTGAGTTGAGTACGTTTGCAGCCTCGATAAATCTCGTAGCATTGAGCTCTATATGTTCCTTTGCCTCAAGGAGAGTCGCGTAGAACACATACGCGTCAAGAGTACCATTATAGGTAGGATCGGCAAACTGTCCGTATATATGGAGTTCATTAAAGCGATCGAGTACAGCGGGATAATCGTCGTAATCCACAGTGGTATTGCTGCCTACAGCGGAAACGAGCAATACGGAGTTCTCTGCAATCTTGTCGAGTGTAACGTTGAGAGCTTCAACGAGCTCAAGATTGAGCGCAACGTCATCAGCGATGTCCTCAGGAATAGCGGGACAATCGGGAGAATTTATATAGCTGACGTAACGGAGAGCCTCGTTAATAAGCTCTCTTCTATCCGAATAGTCAACAAGCTTGTCATAAGTCTCTATGTAGTAAGCGAGCTGATCGTTACAATAGCTGACAACACCCTTTACAAGCTCGGCATATGCCGCTGCAGCCTCCTCATTCTCGGTAGTAAAGCCGTATACAAAAAGCTTACTTGCTACGCCTGCGATATAATCCTTTACTTCAAAGGAGACATCGTCAGAGGTGAAATCAGCATACATATCAAGCAAAGCGGTCTCAACATCGGATTGCATGTTCGCATCGTCACGGTCATACTTACCGCCAAGCGCACGAAGAGATGCAAAGTTCATAACGCTGTCACGAGCGGTTGCACCGTCAACACCGTGTGCACCGACTCTGATATTTCTGATATCCGTGTAAGGAAGGTAAGCATCTTTTACAGTATATGTATTAGTCGTATCCGCAAGATCGGTAACGGTAATGGTAGCGGTCTGCTCATCGCTACTATATGCTACGTATACATTGTACCAAGAGCCCTCGGTAAGAACAAACTCGGTATTGGTAAATACTCCGTACACGTTACCTTCAGAATCAGCAGTTCTCTTGAGATAAGAGAAGCGGCCTACTCTGTAATCAACGGCAAGAAGCGTAGTTCCAAGCTTAGATCCTACGTCAGAATCCGTGCAGGTCTCATCAGCAACGGATACTATGATCTTGGGAAGCTGCTTTTCGTCGCCCGTACCTCTTTGACCGGAAACCGCCATCTCAAGAATGAAGTCGTCTAAGGGAGTTTCCTCAGCATTCCAATTGAAGTACACATTGTTCTTTGCGATAACATCCTCCCAGAAGCCCTGAGAAGCAGGTACTGTTACGGAAAGATATTTACCGACGGGAGTATTCTCATCTGATACGAGCTCGGATGTAATCCTCTTGGCATCATCCGAATTGGTGAAGAGCGAATAAGGGATATCCTCACCAGTAAAGTCGTATTCAAACAAGACCGGCTCTTCGAAGTATTCAAGCAGATAATCGTAGTCGATATCATTACTGCCGGCAGCGGATGCTGTGAGTGCAAAAACTGATACGAATACGGAAACTATCAGAAGAGCGATGAAAATTCTTTTGGCCATTTTCATATTTTTTCTCCTTAATTAACGCGATTGCATTTTATATCAAAATAATTATAACATTTTAGGACGAAAAAATCAACTTGTCAATATGGCAAATTTTACTCTTCTCTTTTGTACCTTTTGTACAATAGACGCAAGCACCGGCTATCGGAGATTTGCTTAACTAATGTCAAAAAGGCCCGTTTAAGCTCCGCAAAATTCTTCCATTTTTTCGGTTTTTTCAGTTGATTTTTTCACACGGGTATGGTATAATTGATAATAGAGGGCAGTTGGTGCCCCAATTCGACAAAGGAGACACGCTATGGGAAAAGGTATTTACACTTACTACAAAGAACGCCTGATTGAAATCGGCGGAAATAACAAATGCCTTTATCTCAAGAACATTGCTCGTAAGAGTGCCTACGATTTAGGCGGTCTCTTCGAGGGTCGTGACGACAAAATTTCCGATTTTGTAGATTTTATCTGGTCAGGCGGAAAGCATCCGCTGACGGTTATCTCAAATAAGGAAAAGTCCGATATTCTCCGCAATCTTGGACTTGCCGGCAGATCGGCAGACAAGGAAGATGATAAAAACAACGGTCAAACTCCCGATGAGGCTACGGTGAAGAAGCTTGCGGCAAAGCGCCGCGATGAAGCCACCCGCGCCATAGAGACAGAGGTAACGAAGATCAAGGAGCTCAAGCGAGAGGTCGAGGAGATCGAAAAGGAGACGGGTAGATACGAGCTCTACGTAGGCTATCCCTTCGTTTTCGGATGTATTCCTCAGGGCCCCGCAAAGACACTTATAAAAGCTCCGCTTTTACTCTTCCCCGTTAAGATTGATATATTAGATGAAACGACGGTAGAAATAAGCAGAAATCAGACAGAGCCTATCCGCATCAATCCCGCACTTGTTTATGCATATGCTCAAGCAAAAAGAATGGATGTGGACCAGCTGGAGCTTGAATTTGACGATATGTCCAAGTTCAAGTCGGTAAAATCCGTAATAAAGTATCTTTCATCCGCTCATATAAAAATAGACTGCTCCGACTCGAGCAACGTGCACAAATACTCGAGCTACAAGGAGCCGGAATCAAAATACGAGCTATCGGTAAGACATTCCGCGGTTTTGGCAAGACTCTCTCTATCCAATTCCATCTATAACGACTACACACTTCTTGAGAAAAAGAATCTCACAAACGATGCCGTCAGCGAGCTGCTCAGGTTTGCTAAGAAAACCAAAGTAAGACCGAAGCGCCGCAAAGCGGTAAAGAGTATGCATAATACTCAGACAAAAAACAGCTACATAGTAAAAATGCTCGACTATGCCCAGTCCGAAGTGGTAAAAAAGGTTGACAACACCGGCAATATGGTTATCTACGGACCTCCCGGAACGGGCAAATCGCAAACTATAGTTAACATTATCACCGATGCGATCTGCAAACACAAGCGAGTACTCGTAGTCTCGCAGAAGAAGGCGGCGCTCGACGTCGTATACAACCGTCTCGGTCTGCTTAACTCAAAAGCGATGTATATCACAGACGAGTCAAAGCAGAAGCAATCCTTCTATGAAAAGTGTCTTGCAGCGCACCAGGAAAACTGCGAGGCGGGAGTAGCAAACGTAGAGGGACTCGAGGCCGATTATAACGAAATTGAGGCAAAAATCGCGACTGAGGTCGGAAATCTTGAGGCGATCTTCCATCTTCTCAACGACAAGCGCTCATTCGGTCTGTCTCTTGCCGAGATGTACACCTCGTCCTGCAACATTAACAAAAACTCTAACGAATACTCCACTTATCTTGCTCTCATCGAGAACAAGGAGCTCATGTCACTTAATTACAAGGAGTTAAGTGATGCCCTCTTCGGCATACGCTCAATGGATCTGGCATCGACCTACTACAACTTTATGCAGGATAAAGAGAAGAATCCTATCATCGACTGTACCCTGCCCGACCTTGACATCAGGACGCTCACCGAGGTCAAGTGTGAGCTCGAGGATATACAGAGATCAAGAAAAGGACTTTTCCCAATATCCAAATACCCCTATTACAGACACATTCTCACATACTACCCCACTCTAAAGAGTGAGAAGGTGCTAAAGAAGATAGTAAGGTTTGAAAACAAGCTCGAATACCCGATACAGCTCTTCCGCTCACGGTCGAGAAAAAAGACCTTTGCACAGTTCAACGAGTCCTTTGAGGCAATAAACAAATTTGCCAAGGAATATCAGTGCCTGCGCAGAGTTCTCACCGAGGACGGATATATCGCGGTCATCGATAACGTGCTCAGAGGCAACACGGCTTACGTAAAGAACGTATACGAAGCACTCGACAACTACATATCCGTGCGTGACGTGACAAAGCATCTCGAAAGCCTTGACAAAAACAAGCTTGCCGTACTGAACTTTGCCTTCGCCTCATGCAGAAATTACTCACATTATCTTGAAATAATCAACAAGCTCCTCGAAATAAGGATATACCACGAGGTTATCAGACTTGAGGATGAATGTAAGGACGATCTCGCAAGACTCGTCGACTACTACAACGTCACCTCGAAGATATACAAGCTCAAGGAACAGCAGCTCTCTGTGGCATACAAGCTCTGCGCGGGTAAAAACAGCAACGAGTACGATGAGCTCTATGAAACTTCAACCGACAACAAGGATTATCTGTATCAGATATCCAAAAAATCAAAGTTCTGGCCTATCAGAAAAGCTATGGAGGTGTACTCAAAGTATATCCTCACTCTCTTCCCCTGCTGGCTACTCTCACCCGAAAACGTGTCAAATCTTCTTCCTCTTACCAAGAATCTCTTTGACATCGTTATCTTCGACGAGGCATCACAGGTGTTTATCGAGAGCACTATACCCACCATCTATCGCGGTAAATCCATAGTGGTTGCGGGAGACGATAAGCAGCTGCGTCCCTCTGCCACCTTTATGAAGCGTTATCTCGGAGCAGATCCGGAAACTATCGACGACTACTCCGTACAGGCGGCACTTGAGGTAGACAGTCTGCTTGACCTCGCGGTGTCGAGATACGATAGCGCAAATCTTACCTACCATTACCGTTCCAGACATCAAGAGCTTATAGACTTCTCAAACTATGCATTCTACGGCGGAAATCTCCGTGTATCTCCCAATATATCCAAGAACCTTAAAAACCGTCCCATCGAAAGACACAAGGTCAAGGGCAGATGGATAGACAGAAGAAACACCGAAGAAGCATATGAGATAGTAGAAATACTGAGGAACATTTTTGCTAAGCGCAAGCATAATGAATCTATAGGTATTATCACATTCAACAGCGACCAGCAGAGTCATATCGCGGATATAATCGACAAGGCCGCAGCCAAGGATGCGGAGTTCCGCTCAAATATTCTCAAGGAGACTCACAGAATGGAGAACGGCGAGGACGTCAGCCTCTTCATCAAGAACCTTGAGAACGTGCAGGGAGACGAAAGAGATATAATCATCTTCTCTATCGGATATGCTCCCAATGAGGACGGAAAGCTCTATACCAATTTCGGCTCGCTATCGCAAGAGGGTGGCGAAAACCGTCTTAACGTAGCAATTACCAGAGCAAAATCCAAGATTATCATTGTAACGAGCATTGAGCCCGAGGAGCTCAAGGTAGACAACTCCAAGAACCTCGGCCCGAAGCTCCTTCAGAAATACCTCATGTACACCAGAGCCGTGTCCGACTGCGACGACGAGGGAGCGGCAGTAGTCCTCTCCGAGCTCCGTACCGCAGAGCCAAAGCCGGAGGCTATGTTCACAAGCGTTGCAGCTATCGAGGTGCAGATGAAGGAAAGACTCGAAAAGCTCGGTTACACGGTCGATACCGGTCTTGGAAATGAGAATAACCGAATTTCACTCGCTATATATGACCAGAAAACCGATAAGTATCTCGTCGGTGTTGAGCTTGATACAGATGCTTTCAAGGCATCCTCTTCCTGCCTTGAGCGTGACGTATACAAGCCAAGATTCCTCGAGTCACGAGGTTGGACGATCGTGCGTGTATGGTGCAGAGACTGGTGGCTCTATCCGAGCAAGGTCGTTAAGCACATAGCCGCTATAGCCGAGAAAAACAGAAAGCCCTAAAAAGCACCAAACCGCCGCACCCATTCGGGTAACGGCGGTTTTTTTATAGGGGCGCGCAAAAGATGGCTAAGGATCTGACACTTCCCTATCGGCAAGTATTAAAGCTATGCTTAAATTCGACAGTAAAAAACACAGCGGGCCGAGACTTGCACGGTGCCGCTGTGTTTTAATTTGTCCGCTCGGCTTAGGTTAAGAAGCAGAGGGAGTTTGTCGTAAGATAATATCTACCGTCGTTACAATAGGTACTCTTCTTCTCAACGTTACGGTAAGGAAGAAGGTCCTCCTCAAGCTCGGGGATAGAGTCTATCCTGCCGTTTACATAGTCAAGAAGTCTGCGTCGGCAAGAGATGGTACGCTGAATCGTCGCGCCGAGACGTATATCCTGTACGTCAAAGCCGCAGGGCTTGTTCTCATAGAACCACTGCTCCTCGAAGGTACGGTGGTAAGCCTTTATAAGCTTCTCAACCTCCTTATAATCATTCTCAGCAAGACGGCGGAGCTCATCCTTGTCACCTGCCTTGTACGCTGCTCTGGTCTTGTAGCCGAGCTCAAACTTGACCGAGAGAGCCTCACAGAGTCTCGCCGCAGTCTTGAAGAGATAACCGAACTTGCGCGACTTTGCTGCAACAGCTGAAAGCTTTCCCGCAAGCTCTCTATACTTCTCTCCCTCACCGCCTACTACTGTAACGTCAAGGAAACCGTTAAAGTAATCGGAATAAAGCATATATTTTGAAGGGTTAACCGGTTCGCTGTACTCTCCGGACGCTCCGTTAACGTCATTAGGTGCATCAAGAAGCATGAAATCGTCGTATGAAATGCCTGTCAATCTCTTAAACTTAGTCTTGATAATATCCATATCCTCGTTGCCCTTAGCAAACTCGGAGATAGCAAAGAGAGACGGAAGCATAGCTGCCTTGGAGCACTCAGCACCGTCATCACCCCACATAGTAATAAAGGCGTTTTTCACTTTGTTCTTGATGGCAGAGCGAATACCGGGCTTCATGGTCATGAGGCTGTAATTGTTGTGAGGCATAAATCCGCCCCAGCTCCATGCTCCGCCCGCAAACCATGTGTTGTTGGACATCTGCTTATGAGCATCGAAGTTCACGTCATAATCTCTCTCATTTTTGTGGTAATAATCCCAATATACCGGAATCACACCGTCGGGAACAGCATCAATAACCTCTTTCGGCACCTTCATATAATCCCTAAGGAAATAATCTCCCCCGTTGAAGGCTCTGAGATACATATCCGACCAGAGCATAACATCCTCGTATCCGTACTTTTGGGCAATCTCGCATACTCTGTCAAGATGTCTCTTTATGATCTCGCTGATGGGCTGATATCCGTGAATGTCAAGATGCTTACCCCTGCCGAGCATATACGCCTCGTCCATACCTACGTGTATCTTGCGAGTCTTGAAGTTCTTGGAGAGGGATGCAAACATATGGTCTATCAGCTCATAGGTTCTCTCGTCGTCGACGAGCATAATATCGTCTGTATCTATCGGTATCTGCTGCCAACGGAGTGTCGCATTAACGTGCGCAAGTGTCTGTATGCAAGGAATTATCTCGACACCGATACCACTTGCGAATTCGTCGAGCTCACGCATCTCCTCGGCTGTGTATCTGCCTCTCATATATCCAAAATACGGCTCACCCTCTACGGAATAAGTATCCTCAGCATAGAGGAAAACACAGTTGTATCCCATCTTTTTCAGAATAGGTAAATACCACTTGAATGTGTCAACCTTGATCACGGCGTTTCGCGATACGTCTATCATAACACCGAAGTTCTTGAACTTGTTTGCCATAGCAATACCTCGCTTTATTTTTATCTGTTTTCATTTTAACAAATCACACTATCTTTGTCAATAAATAAGCTGAAAAACGCTGTGTTTTTATAAAACAGCTTTTATCTTCGTAGTTTTTTACGTCATAATATAATTATTTTTGTCTTTTTTACGTTTTCGACTTGAATTGTTAATAATTATAGTGTATAATACTGGAAGTTAAAAAAGAGAAAATACAGAAAGGTAAACCATAATGTTTAATTTTTTGCTTGATGCTACTCAAAACCCCGGTATGGGATTGGGCGGATTTGCGCTCACACTCGTAGCCTTCGGATTAGTATTCTACTTCCTCATTCTTCGTCCTCAGAAGAAGCGCGACCAGGAAGCTACCGATATGAGAAATTCTCTTGCGGTAGGCGATGAGGTTACTACCATTGGCGGTATAATCGGCAAGGTTATATCCATCAAGGAAGAGACCTTTGTGCTTGAGACCACCAAGGATAAAACCAAGATCCGTTTCCTTAAGGGTGCTGTAAGAAGCATAGATGTTAAGATCGCAGACGTTGTTGCTCAGACCGCTGAGAAGACAGAGACTGAAGCTCCCGAACAAAAGTAATAGAAAGCCGCTCGGTGTACGAGCGGCTTTTGTTTTTAATTATTTGTTCTTCATGAAATTACTCTGTTTCCTCGTCTTCCTTTTTACCCATTTGGACGTTTCCTCCGGGCCCAAAGTTATCGCGGACACAGCCGCACTTGGTACAGCTCTGATATCGAGGATTGGTAGTAGGTTTGAAGGTATGTACCTCAAGCGCTGTATATCCGCATTCACATGTCATTCTGTGGAGTGATGCAGATATGTTTGTGTATGTGAAGATGTGATTCTCTGCCCCCTCATATCCGCATCCGCAACTGACGAGATGCTGTGTATCTGATAATTGCTGATACGGTGGTTCGTGTGGCGTAACTCTCGTATATCCGCAATCACTGCATACAGATGTATGATAGTCTACCGTTTCCATATTATGCTCTGACTGCTCTCGGTAGCCACACTCGCAAACGTACACGTGATGATTCTCATATTTGTTCCAATGTAGCAAGCTGTGCTCTTCCTCATAGCTGTAGCCACATTCGCATACAAGTGCGTGACCGTTTTCTAATATCTGATAGGTCAAATCGTGATCTTCTTCATAACCGTCACCGCACTCACAACTTGCATAGTGCTTTTCGTCTGATATCGACTCAGCGGTATATTCATGCCAAGTTGTTTGTCCGTATCCGCAATCAGGACAAGCAATGGTGTGATAATTTACAACAACAATGTTATGTAACTCTTCAACAGTATATCCGCAACCGCAAATGGATAAGTGGTGAGTATCCGACAATTGCTCATAGTTGAAACAATGCGGGGTTATTTTAACATATCCACACTCGCAAAGACGTTGGTGATCCCCTAAAGAAGTGAAATACTCATGAGACAGCACTACACTATATCCGCAAGAACAAGATCTGGTGTGAGTTTCCTCTGTTATATCTATGTACTCATAATTGTGATTTTCATGAGCTATTTTAGCGCCGCATACACATTCAAGCCAATGCTCCCAAGGTTCATATGCTCTGATGCTATAGTTGTGCGGTCCTTTCATTCCTTCTCCACAATAGCAAACAGCAGTTTCTGCAGCTAACGGGCACGAATCTTCACCCGAAGTGGCTTTATGAACATGGTTTGGATGATCGCTATATATCTCACAAACACAGAATTTTACACTGCTGTCCGTTGCATCCTTATAACTTTCCGAGCAAATATGAGGAAATGCATCCTCATTTATTTCGAGCCATATTATTGAGGAATTGTATTTGAAGTCTGTTGTTTTAAAAGTTACAGTATCATACCCATTCCAGCATTGACTAAGAATTATATCACTTTCATCGTCAGTAAGCTCGTACGCTAACAGTGCGTGCCCACCTATATTATCCTGTATTGATTCAAACAGCTTAATATTTTCAAGATTGGCCATGTACCCAGCATATATAACAGGAAATCCCTTCTTTATTTGTTCTTTTGCTTTGTTAAACAAATCTTCATCTGTATTCTGTAGAGAATTTTCACTCAATCTATGTACTGTTACTTGATTTGAAGTAAAGCCACACACATCGTATAGGTAAAACTCTAAAAAATCTACCATTTCAAAAGAGAAAAAACCATAAGTGAGTTCATTGCTGTGATACCCCTCAGTTATACCAAGATGAATCAAGTATAACTGAAAATATTCACACCACTTATCATATATAAATTGCTGATACGCCTCTTGCGCTTCTACGGTACCTAACTCCAGATCTTCTCTATAATATAGTTCCCACCAATCAATATTCTCAAGCTTAAAGTGAAATTCTTTTTGTATCTCACCGGTAGATTTATCAATTGTGCCAAGAGTTTCAAGACAAAGTGGAGCAAAACCATCGTTCCAATAAGCATCGTAATATGATAATAAAAGGCTCATAGCCACATAGGTACAGCTTCCGATGGGATTAGATGGATAGAAACCAACATCATATTCTGTTAATTCCGATTCTTCTTGAATAAAATCAAAATGCTCTTCCACACAACTCTCGTGAGAATTTGTTGCAGATGCGCTGGCACAAACTCCAACCATAACAAAAATCAAAGTTATTATAACAATACAAATCGGTATTTTGATATATTTCATACTATCCTCCTATCGGAACAATCGTTTTGAAAAACTCCTCGTGAAAATCCGCAGGAAGGTCAGCATAATGATCAAAATAGTAATAATTCACTTCTGCGAATAATTGTCCACTTGATTCAAAAATTGCTTGACAAGTATATCCGTCAGTTTCTTCTCCATTTTTATAACATTCGTAAGTTATACTTTCTGCAAGATCTGAGTTTTTATTTTTTCTACCAAATGCAATACTTTTACAAGAAATATAATACGAGAATTCCAATTCTTCAATGGTTATTTTATCTAAGAATCCAATATAAAAAATTTTGAGTCCACGTACTTCTTTGCGGTCATACCACTCTTGACCTTTTTTAAGTTTTTTTGCACCGTGTATATCTAAGACAAAACAATATTTAGCATCTACTATTTCGTTTTCATAGCTTGAAATAACTCCATAAGGAATTTTATTACCTGCCGCCTCTAAATGCTCAATTGCTGTCATAGCTTCTTCATACGTTTCAACCCAATATATTTCTCGACCTGAATACCAATGAGGCTCCCTCGCAAACCCGCCAGTATATCCTTTAGGGCGAGGCTTGGAGTAGTATATTATACTATCACAAGATACAAACGATAACACCACCGCAAGGCACAGTACAAGGCTGATAACTAACTTTAAACTTTTTTTCATATAACCTCCTCGAACAAAAAATGTGGGCGATTAAACTTTTTTAGGATATTCAGTAACAAAAAGCAAAGTTATTATAACTATACAAATCGGTATTTTGATATATTTCATACTATCCTCCTATAGGCACAATACTTTTAATAAACTCCTCATGGAAATCCACCGGGAGCTCTTCCCAATGATCGTTAATGTTCATATAATATAGCTCTGCAACCGAGCAGTTTCTTTCAGTATCTATTATCAAACAATTAACTTTCCTTTCACCGTCGAAAAATTCCTGTGTTTCGCATGTGTGTGAAATTTCCAACAGTTTACTTCCATTGACTTTACTATAATCAATATCTACTGAGAACGATTTATATTTATCAAAAAACGAATATTCTAACTCTTCAATTGTCACATTATCCAAAAATCCAAAATATACTACATTTACCTTCGAATACTTATGATCATACCATTTTTGTCCTTTTTTACGTTTTTGGGTGTTTCCTTTGTAGAGCTTAAAACAATACTTTGCATCAACAGCTTCATTTTCGTAGCTCGACATAATACACTGTCCAATTTTGTTGTCATAAGCTTCAAGATGTTCTATAGCTTCCATAGCTTCTTCATACGTTTCAACCCAGTATATCTCCAGACCTACATGAAATTTTGGATTTGGGTTAAATCCACCGGTATATCCAGCCGGGCGTTTGGGCTGATAAATCAGACCGCAAGATACAAACGATAACACCACCGCAAGGCACAGTACAAGGCTGATAACTAACTTTAAACTTTTTTTCATATAACCTCCTCGAATAAGAAATGTGGGCGATTAAACTTTTTAAGTATATTCAGAGATAAATAACTCTACTGTAATTATACCATCGCGATAAATACTTGTCAACATACGCCCACGCATCGCGAATCAAGGCAGAAATCGTGCCCCTCACACACTCAAAAGTACACCGGTTTCACCTCTAATTTTGAGTTTCTATATATAATACTGTTTTTTCGGGAAAAATTCTACAAGTTTTTCAAAAAAAGTTAAAAAATTTTTGTTTCACTTGAAAAAAGCTTGTTTTCGTGATATAATTTCCTTAAAAACCACTTAAGGATTTCTATGCTACAATTTCTACTTACGCTGACGAATGATGAATCTGACCAGTCTAAAATAGAGTACATATACAATAAGTACCACGACCATATGATGAAATATGCTATTAGCAAATTGATGTCAATGGGAAGACAGAATTACACCTATGATGCAGAAGATGCTGTGCAGAATGCTTTCATAAAGATAGTTAAAAACATTCATAAATTCGACTTTAATCGTGATGAAAAATCAATAAAGAATTATTCTTTCACCATTCTCACTAATGAGATTTACACTCTGACTAAATTTAAAGATGATTTTCTTGAGCTTGACGAAAGTATGTTCGAATCATCGCAACATGGCATTTTAGAAGAAATCTGCATCAAGGATGAATACGATAATGTAGTTCAGGCAATCGAGAATTTAAGCGAAATATATAGTTCTACCCTTTTCTTAGCGTACTGCGAAGGAATGAGTACCAATGAAATAGCTAAATTCATGAGTGTTTCCACGCAAACCGTATACGCGAGACTTAAACGAGCTAAACTCTATTTATTAGATTACTTACGGGAGCATAAAGCAAAATGAATAAAAGCGATCTAAAATTATTCCAACAGGCGATAAGTGACGGTTTTTCAAGCAGAGTCGATCGTATTGCAGATGCTTATAATGACGAAGTAAAATGTTCTCCGCGTCACTCAGTTGCTATGAGGACTATCATATACGGTAAAATCGGAGAAAAACGCAGGCTCACACCAAGAGCGAAATGGATAATTGCTATTTTAGTTTCAGCGGCAATAATTCTTACCAGTTGTGCTCTTGCTATTGTATATCACGAAAAGGTGCAGGAATTTTGGGAATCTATTTCTGACTCATACGTATCTTTGACTTACAGTGATAAATCCGACAAGCCGGAAACCATAGAAACAGAGTATGCTATGACTTACATACCGTGCGGATATACATGCACCGATACACTCACGACTCCACAAAATATCAAGCACGTTTATGAAAATTCAGAGGGTAAAAAACTGATCATAGGTCAAATGGTATCAGCTACCACTGTAGTTATTGACGGAGATGACAGATACAAGACCACTCTCACACTAAACGGTACTGAAATATATTACAGTACTTCAAAGGGTTGGCATTACTACTTATGGTATATGAATGATTATATTTTCGACTTGACGTCAGAGCTCGAATTAACAAACGAAGACGTGGCGAGAATAATAAACGGAATACATGAAAAATAAGATAAAAAGTGCTTCAAAAAAAAGAAGCACTTTTTTTCATTTTTTTGTCGAATTTTTGAGAAAAAATGAGTATAATATATGGCTACACAACAGCCAATACAAAAAATCGAAAGGACAACACTATGAAAAAAATCACAATTTTTCTCCTCGTGCTCACACTTCTCATCGCAACGTGCTTGAGCGGTTTTACCGTCATGGCCAATGAAAAAATGAAGCCTCAGCCCCGTCTTGCTCATATTGCAAATGCTGACTTTTATTTTGCCGCTTCGTCTGACGGTTGCGATATGTCAGTTTATTATACAGGATACAATAGCTTTGCGCGAGCTGATCTGAGCATTAGAGTCGAGGTAAAAGGAGTGCTCGGAATCTGGCAGGAGATATTTGTATGGAACGCATCTTCGACAAACTCCACAGACACATTTTCCTGCAACTGCTCTGCCGACAGACACAGCAAATACAGAGCTACATTTACGCTTACCGTAACCGGAACAGACGGAAGTACCGACGTGATAAGCGAAACATTATCCGACGTATATTAATTTATTCATATTTCGCCTGAATTTTGTGCATTAAGAAGGTCAAACTAACATATTTTCTCAGTCAGGACAGTATTATATAATAAAAAACTGTTTTCGGAGGGAAAATGAAAAAACGAAAAAGAAAAGAACTCGGCCTCACCGCAACGGTGCTTCTTGGCACGGTATTCGCATTAACTATAACGGTAATGACGTCATTTGCTCTCGCTCTTGTCTCCTCGTTCACAAGAAACCCTACCGCGCTGGTAGGAATTATGTCACTTGTGACGTTGCTTTTATCAGGAGCGATATCCGGCTTTGTAACCTCGAAGGCTAATGGAGAGGGTGGCATACTCATCGGTGTGCTTTCGGCAGTTATGGCCGCTTTCATAATAATGATCATCGGACTCGTGTGGAAGCGCGGTACATTCAATCTCGGAGCATTGCTAAATACACTTTCCTTTGTAGCAACGTCCGTTATCTTCTCACTGCTCGGAAAAAAGAGAACGAAGAGAAGCAGACGTAGATACTCGTAATTTTTGAGCACGGTACAAGGGATACTAAAAAGCGAAGTGCATTTTTCTGCACTTCGCTTTTGACTTTTATTTGGAATAAACTCGCTCGATATAGTAAGGAAGTGCCTCCTCGAAGTTAACTCCGTAGAAGCGGTGATCCTTATCGGAAAGAGTCTTTTTCATTGTAAGCAAAGTAAAATCGACGGCTATGGACAATGCCTCGGGAACAGAAAATCCGCGCATCATAGCACCTACGGTAGCCGATGCATAGATATCTCCTGTGCCGTGGAATGCCGCCGGGAGCTTCTCGTTAAAGTAAGAGTAATACTCGCCGCTATCTCCATCATAGAAGTAAACGCCTATCTCATCATCCTTGAAGCCTATGCCTGTGAGAGCCGCGGATCTTGCGCCGAGGTCGGTGAGTTGCTTTAATACGTCTCTGATATAAGCCTCGTCATAGTCGGGATTATAAGGAATACCAAGCATATATGATGCCTCGGTGAGATTGGGCATAATGAGATCGGCCTTTGCGCACAGCTTAGCCATAGATGCGGCAAATTCGGGAGTGAATCCCTTATAAAGCTTGCCATTGTCCGCCATAACGGGATCTATAATGATCTTAGCCTTGCCGCCAAATCTGTCAAAGAAATCGCTGACGAGCGAAAGCTGCTCGAACGAGCCGAGATAACCGGTATACACAGCATCAAAATCTATATCAAGCTCCGAGAAGGTATCGGATATCTTCTGTATCTCGTCAGTGAGATCGCAGAATGTGAATTTCGGGAATGCGGTATGAGTGGAAAGCACAGCCGTGGGAATTACTCCCGTCTCAACGCCTGCCGCGGAAATGATCGGCAAAGCTACCGTGAGAGAGCACTTTCCAACACAGGAAATATCCTGTATCGTCACAATTCTTTTCATTGTTTTCTCCGTTAAAAAGATTTATACCAACATTATATAAACAATCAAACGATTTGTCAATATGTTTTTTACTCGTATATTATATCCGCACCGATTCCCCGCAATTTCTCTACAAATGAATCATATCCGCGTAGCACAAGCTCGCCTGACGATATCTCGCTCTTCCCTTTTGCCGAAAGTGCGAGTATCACCGCTGCCGCACCTCCGCGCAGATCTGTTGCTGCAAGCGATCCTGCCATAATCGAGCTCGGAAAAATTTCAGCACGGTTGCCTTCAAGCGAATATGAGAGCCCGAGCTTTGCGAGTTCATCAAGATATCCAAATCGAGATCTCCACACCTGCTCCTCAATACTACCTCCTCGCGATGTTGCTAATACCGTTGAGAAAATAGGTTGAAGATCGGTGGCAAATGCCGGGTATGCGCCCGTGGTGACCGATAGTGATTTGCGAGGTCTGCCGAACAAAGCTACACCTCCGCCGGATAGGTCCTCTATAACTCCGGCGGACCTCAGAGGTGACGTAAATGCGCTCAGCTCACAGGTATCAAAGCCGGACACACGTACCTCTCCGCCCGTAACCAAGGAAGCGGCAAGATACGTACCCGCCTCTATCATATCTCCGGGTATTACGCCCACACCTCCGTGTAATTCACCGCCTATTACAGTTATAATCCCATCTGATTCACTGATTTTTGCACCTGCGCTCTCCAGATACGAAATTAGTGCTCTGATATGCGGCTCTTTCGCCGCTCCGATAAGTCTCGACTCCCCCTTGATGCCTGCAGCGAGTATAAGCGAGTTTACGGTAGCTCCTACGGATGGCAGTCTGAAGGATATTTCCGCACCGGAAAGCTTATCTGCCGTCAGAATATTACCGTTTATCCGAGCACCGAATCTCGTTGCCGCGTCAAGATGCATATCTATCGGTCTATGAGAAAATGAGCAACCTCCGAATGGCAGAATTTCAGCCTTTCTGAATCTCGAGAGGCAAGCTCCGATAAGGTAAGTCGAGGCTCTAATTCTGCGCACCCTTGCAAGACTCGGAGTGCCGTAATGCATCTGCCTTGTATCAATAAAGGTGACCTCTCCTTCGCGCCATATCTTTGCCCCGAGCTCTCTTACTATGCCGAGGGCATCGTCGACGTCGGTTATGTCCGGCATATTATAAAACCGTGATACTCCACTTGTTACAATAGTGGCGAAAATTATCGGCAGGGCGGCATTCTTAGATCCGCTTACTCTCACCGAGCCGACAAGCGGTCTGCCACCGTTAATTGTAAATTTACCCATAAAAAATCCCCCTTAGGGAAAGATATATTACATCTTATTCCCAGAGGGAGAAAAGGTTAACCTATACGGAGATAAATTTTGTTTTTTTAATATTATCCGTTCTGTTCAAGCAAAGCTTGAAAATACACATCTTATTTGCCGATCAGATCAGTCTTCATTCAGCTTCTGATAATATCCAACTGCGAGTCTGACGACATAGCCGTATGATATGACACCGTCCGTGCCGTTAGCCTTAAGGTAGGTATCGTTGAGCTTGTCGTTGATCTTGCCGAGCGGACTGTCCTTATGCTTATCATATACCTCGCTCGCTGCCCTCATATCCGCGATCGCAATCGGGGAAAGTGTCTTGACAGTATCGCGATAAAGATCCTGATCTGTGCTATAAAGCGCGGATGCCAGATACTCATACATATTTAGATATCCGCTGTAACGGATATAGACGTCATCGGATGAAATGCAAACTAGAAAAGCCACAAAGTTTGCCTCATTCTCACGCGCTATTCCCCTCTGGTGAGCAAGCTCGTGCGCGGCTGTATATGGCAGACAATAATCCGGATATTCAACATTTACGTTTGCCTCACCTGTAAAGAAGCTGTAGATTCCCGATATGCCGAGATCTGACATTACCGTGCTGAAATACACAGGCTTCACACGTGAGGTATAATTGGTCAGAAGAGAGTACTTTGCGTTCATCACGTCATATGCCTCGATCAGCCTTGCGCTCATCTCATCCACAGAATATGGCATTACAGTCTCAGTTCCTGTAAGAGAAATCAGAGATGCATGGGTATTAAGCTCGGATATGACCTCGGATACGGTAAAGTATAACTCCTCGGCCGCAATATCCGCATCGTCCTCTATGCCCGTTTTTTCGGATATTGACGTGGTGTGATATCCTATACCGAGAGTGAAAATATACGAGGTAAAAACAAGAGCTATTACAGCGAGCAAGGAGAATACGCTCTTTATCATTCCGACACGGTCAGAAGCACGTCTGACGAGTATGACGACTGTCAGGATGAGTATCACGGGAGATAAAACGACGAATAACTCAAAGACGGAAAACGGCAAAGGATAGCTTAAAGAGGAGAGTATAAACCGTATAGCGACGGAGAGTGTACCGTTGAGAAAATCAGCAACGTTTGCACAGGCGCGGGCCATAGCGTATATGATAGCCGAGACAACAGTAATTATAAATGAAACGCGGGCAAATCCCGACAAATACTTTTTCATATCTCTGATGCCTATCCTCCTTTTCCTTTGATTTTTTCGAGCAAGAACGCTATGCTAAAGTTGCGCTTCTTTTTGTTTTGCCCAAAAAGAAGCGCATTTATACTAATTAAAAGTAAACTTTAGTTCCCTTTTTAGCCATTGTTGTAGAGTAAAACTCTGTAATAGCGGATATCATACTGTCAATGTCATGTGCGCCTGCAGTCTCGTTTGCCGAGTGCATCGCAAGCTGAGGCAAGCCGATATCTACCGTGGGAACTGACACTCTCGTGTTGGATATAGAGCCGAGTGTAGAGCCGCCGGGAAGATCCGCTCTGTTGCAATAGGTCTGCACCTTAACGCCCGCTCTCTTGCATACTGTACGGAAGAGAGCATCTGAGAGCCCGTCGGTGGTATATCTCTGGCTGGCATTATACTTAATGACCACACCCGAGTTGAGAACGGGAGCATTGTCGGGATCTGACATTTCAGGGTATGACGGATGCTTTGCATGAGCGTTATCCGCGCTGAGCATAAAGCTGTTCTCAAGTGCCACTGCAAGCGACTGATCGCTGCCCGAAATTCTGAGAAGAGTATCACGAAGGAAGGTGGATGCAGCGCCTTGCTTGGTCTCAGAGCCTACCTCCTCATTATCGAAGATCGCAAGCACGGGGAGTGACTGAGCGCCTCTTGCCGCAAGGAAAGCGACGGTGGAGGTGTATACGCATCCAAGATCGTCAAGTCTCGGACAAAGAATAAACTCGCCATCCTTACCTACTCTTCTGCCCCCATCACGGTTATAAAGGAAGAGATCATGTGAAAGAATGTTCTCGATGTCAACTCCAAGCTGCTCAGCTATGCTCTTTACAAGGTCACCCTTTTCAGCTCCCGAGGAATACAGAGGAAGCAGATCCTTGGCAGGATTGAACTTTGCACCGTCGTTGACACCTCTGTTAAGATGAATTGCAAGACTGAGAATAGTGAGCAGGTCTGTATCGAGATTAACAAGTCTTGACTCAACGCCATCGGGAGTTCTGAGTATAACTCTACCCGCCACGGAAAGAGGTCTGTCAAGCCAAGTGTAATAGATCATTCCGCCGTATTTTTCCACTTCAAGACGAGTATAAGTGCCTACCGCCTCGGGAGTAACCTTTACTCTGAACGTGGGAGCATCCGAGTGAGATGCACAGATCATAAATCCACGCGCATCCCTCACCGTACGGAAGGCAATCAAGCTCGTGCCGTTACGTATAACGTAATATTTGCCGTCTACGGCGAGCTTCCAGCGGTCGCTCTCGTAAAGCTCTGTATATCCCTCAGCCTCGAGCATCTCACGCACGGTGTTCACAGCGTGATACGCGCTCGGGGAGTTCTTTATAAATTCAAAAAGACCTTCTGTGTGTTTCATAAGTCACCTCTGTGATTAAATTCACATATATTTTACCACTTATCTGAAAAAAAGTCAATTTAACTGTTGAAAAATCCTTGCATTTGAGATAAAATATATTTATATTACCAATTTTACCCTATACGGAGGTGCAAATGCTCAATATAAGCGATCACAAGAGCATTGAAAAGGTTGTGCGCCACTTTGAGGAGTTCTCTGCCATCCCCCACGGCTCGGGAAACACCTCAATGATTGCGGATTACCTTGTTGATTTTGCAAAAAAAAGAAATTTAGACTATTCAAGGGATGCTGCTGACAACGTAATTATACGTAAGGCGGCAACAAAGGGATACGAAGGAAGGCCCGGTATAATATTCCAAGGTCATCTTGATATGGTAGCCGAGAAAAAGCCCGGATCTGATATTGATATGGAGAAGGACGGCTTAAAGCTGTACCGTGACGGTGACTTTCTGCGCGCTGAAAACACAACGCTCGGCGGTGATGACGGAGTCGCTTTGGCATATGCGCTCGCTGTGCTCGACTCGGACGATATACCGCATCCTGACTTTGAAGCGGTATTTACCTCGGACGAGGAAATAGGACTGCTCGGTGCGGTAGCTATAAACCCCGATGAGATAAAGGGCAGACTGCTCATAAACATCGACTCCGATGAGGAGGGAGTGTTTACCGTAGGCTGTGCGGGCGGTATGAGAAGCGATATTACCCTTCCCGTTCGCCGTACGAATTCAGGAGATAACTCTTTTAGAGTTAAGGTATCCGGATTCAAGGGTGGTCACAGCGGTGTTGAGATCGATAAGGGACGAGTAAACGCTAATAAAGCACTCGTTGAAATAATATCCAGCATAGGCGACATAAGCATCAAGGATATACGCGGCGGAAATGCCGACAATGCTATACCGCGCGAAGCCGAATGTGTATTCTCATCAAGCTACG
Organism: Clostridia bacterium; assembly: GCA_017508665.1. Taxonomy (GTDB): domain Bacteria; phylum Bacillota; class Clostridia; order Oscillospirales; family CAG-272; genus UBA1740. The sequence goes on from JAFVYL010000035.1 coordinate 61,072, forward strand.
ATCACACAGCTCTCATAACCAAGCTCGGCAACAGCCTAAAGGATAAGTATGCCGATATAGAGCCAAGCATTGAGGTTTCGGTAGAAAAGATCGACTATCCGGTAGCGGGAGTATCAGTCGAGGATTCTTCCCGTCTTATTTCCCTACTCGCCAAGCTTCCCTCGGGAATTATTGCCATGAGCACGGACGTCGTGGGGCTTGTGGAAACTTCGCTGAATATGGGTATTTTAAAGCTTGAGTCAGACAAAGCCGAGGTCTCATTCTCGGTAAGATCGGCAAAGGGTACGGAAAAGGAAAAGCTCAGCCACAGACTTGAAGAAATTGCATCCGAGCACGGCGCAAGCTACTCTACCCGCGGAGAATATCCCGCGTGGGAGTACAAGAAGGACTCGCATCTGCGCGAGGTAATGAAGAAGGTGTACGAGGATATGTACGGCACCTCTCCCGAGATAGTTATAATTCATGCAGGACTTGAGTGCGGTATTTTCTCCGAGAAGCTCGAAGGCATAGACTGCGTATCGATAGGCCCTAACAACTACGATATACACACTACAGAGGAAAGACTTTCGCTCTCATCGCTTGAGAGAGTATGGGAATTTCTCCTGCGTGTTCTCCGCGAGATATAAGCTTCGGAAAATGTCGAAAAATATGACAAATCAAAGATTTTTACAATGAAGGGATATAAAAAATGACAAAAACAAGACTTAAAAAATATGCTAACCTCATCGCAAGATGCGGTGTAAACGTACAGAAGGGACAGGAGGTATACATCACCGCAGAGCTCGACCAACCCGAGTTCGTAAAGATGGTTGTTGACGAATGCTACAAGGCAGGCGCAAAGAAGGTAACCGTGGATTTCTCCTACGGTCCGCTCACTCGCTCACACGTTAAGTACTGCAAGACCGACGTACTCGGATCGCTTGACAAATGGCAGATAGAGAGATGGGAGCATCAAGTAGAGGTTCTCCCCTGCAAGATTTACCTCATTTCAGAGGATCCCGATGAGCTTGAAGGCGTAGATCAGAAGAAGCTCGCCAAGTCTATGGCTATGCGTTCTAAGATCATAAAGCCCATAAGAGCAAGAATGGAAAACAAATATCAGTGGTGTATCGCTGCAGTGCCCGGTAAAAAGTGGGCTAAGAAGATTTTCCCCGGTGAGCGCGCAAGCAAGGCGGAAGAGCTCCTTTGGGAAGCTATACTCAACACCTCCAGAGTTGACGACGATCCTATCGCTGCATGGGATAAGCATAATGCGGATCTGCTCAAGAGATGCGATTATCTTAACTCTCTCGGAATCAAGAGTCTCCATTACACCGCGAGCAACGGCACAGACTTCACCGTAGGTCTTATCCCCGAAGCTACCTTCCAGGGCGGAGGCGAGTGTGCACTCGGCTCAGGAATATATTTTAATCCCAACATTCCCTCGGAGGAGGTATTCACCTCTCCTATGAAGGGCGAGGCTGAGGGCATTGTCTACTCCTCGCGCCCTCTCTGCTACAACGGTGTTCTCATCGATAATTTCTGGATCAAATTTGAGGGTGGCAAGGCTGTTGAGGTCGGCGCTGAAAAGAATGAGGAAGCACTCCGCGAGCTTATAAATATGGACGAAAATGCTGCTTACCTCGGTGAATGCGCTCTTGTTCCCTACTCCTCTCCTATTCGCGAGAGCGGACTTCTCTTCTACAACACTCTCTTTGATGAAAATGCGGCGTGCCATCTTGCGCTCGGCAGAGGATTTACCAACCTTATCCGCGACTATGAGAATATGACTGAGGAAGAGTGCCACAAGCTCGGTATCAACGACTCTATAGTACATGAGGACTTCATGATAGGTACTGCCGACATGTCGATAGTTGCTACTACCTCTGACGGTAAGACCGTTCAGATCTTCAGGGACGGCGAGTGGGCATTCTAATATTCTGAATATAAAATGATTAAAGCCATAACGATGCATTGATTGCAAAGTTATGGCTTTAACCTTTTATTTGAGAACTTTTATTGTCATTTTAGATGTTTTTCTATAGCTTTTTCAGCCATTTTGATTCCGTCAGTAGCAGATGAAACTATGCCTCCGGCATAACCCGCGCCTTCTCCCGTAGGATATACACCGTCGAAATTCGGGGCGCATCCGTCATCCCCTCTCTCAATTCTTATCGGAGATGTAGTCCTTGTCTCAGGGCCTGTAAGAGCTGCATCCGGATAATAATATCCCGATAGCCAATCATTAAAGTCCGGCATAGCAGCACTTATAGATTCGGGTATATAGTCCGGCATATAATCGTAGGGGGATGCCTCGATAACGCCTATAGGATAGCTGGGAGTAACCCCGGAAAATCCTCCGCACTTACCCGTCTTTAGATCGGATAATTTTATCGCGGGAGCTTTGTATGAATTACTCAATCCGTATGCGCGACTCTCTATCTGCCGCTGTAATTCAATACCTGCCAAAGGATCATCGGATCTGAGATCCTCAGGTGTAACCGATACTAAGATAGCCGCGTTTGAGTTATCTGCCATTCTCGCATACTCACTCATACCGTTAGTGACTATAGCACCCGCCTCGCTTGTAGCAGCTACTACCTCACCGCCCGGACACATGCAAAAGCTATATACACTCCTACCCGAGGGGAGATGCGTCACAAGGTGATAGGATGCGCTCTCCACGACCTCGGATGAGGCATCACGGTAAATTATCTTGTTTATATACTCTCTCGGATGCTCTATTCTCATACCGATACCAAAGCCCTTAGCCTTCATATGAAGGCCTTTTTCTTTTAGATGGCACACAGTATCTCGCGCTGAATGTCCTATCGCAAGTATGAGTGTATCGGTATCAAGCGTAAGTGTCTGACCGTCGCGCTCGTACATGACTCCAACGAGAGTATCATTCTTGACGGTGATGTCGGTAAGTCTTGCTGAAAAGATGAACTCACCGCCAAGAGATATTATCTTTTCTCTTATTGCCTTTACGATCCCGGGAAGCTTATCCGTGCCGAGATGTGCTGACGTAGAATACATTATACTTTCATCAGCGCCACCGTTTATGAACTCTTCGAGGACCTTGAGCTTATATTTATCCTTTGAACCGGTTTTTAGTTTACCGTCCGAATAAGTACCCGCGCCACCTTCGCCAAATTGCACGTTACACTCGATGTCAAGTATGCCGAGCTTACTGAAGGTGTTGATTTTTTCTCTTCGCTCATCAACAGAAAGTCCACGCTCTATAACTATAGGACGCGCACCGCTCTCAGCAAGTGTTAAAGCGGCAAAAAGTCCGGAAGGTCCTGCTCCGGCAATAACAGGTCTTTTATCAAAATGCGACTGCTTAGCGCTGAAAATCTCTCCGTCAAAAGGAGATACGCGCTTTTTTATTTTCAGCAGTCCTGCCTCGCGCTCTTCCCCCAATGAAAATGCTACCGTAGTTTTGTATACAGGGGTTTTGCCATCATTGATAACGAGCTCGCGCTTTAATAATCTTATTTCATTTATTTCGTTTTTACATACAGGTAAATGCTCAGATATAGCTTCCTTAACCGTATCGGTGCTGTATCTGTATGGCAATACCAATTCTGTCTTAATCATATTAAACAGTTCTTTCTCTCATTTCCCACGGCGAATAAATATCGGCTTTTGGGCTTTTGTCTTAGCGTAAAAGCCGCATATATACGACTTTCGCACCGTTACATGAATATTATACATTAATTCTGACAGTATGTCAATAAGATATGACGCCTCTGGAATGATACTTGCCGCAGTAACGTCAACGGCACATAAAAAGTGCGCAGAGCTGTTAACTCTGCGCACCAAAATTAAATTTTAATTTCTTTTGATCGAAATTTAACCTACCAAGCCGGAACGCTCGATACCCTGTACAAGATACTTCTGACAGAAGAGATACATGATAATCAAAGGCATAATGATCATCATACCCGCGGTGTTTCCAATTACGTTTTTGTAAATGTCTACACCTGCCATGCCCTCTTTACTGATTACCTGAGGCATCTGGTATACAAGCTGATATACGTCAGGCATCATATACACCTTACTGTCACTTCCGAGCATCGCAGGAAGGAATACGCCTGCATAGAACTCATCAGTCCACTGCCATGAGAATGAGAAGAGGAAGATCGTTATCATCATGGGGATGGAAAGAGGAAGAATGATCTGAAAGAATGTACGGAATACACCCGATCCGTCAACGTACGCGGACTCCTCAAGTTCATCCGGAACGCCCTTGAAGAACTGACGCATAAGGTAGATGTAAAGACCGTTCTTAAATGCAAGGCCGCCAAGTGACATAAGAATATATGGCGTAAAGCTGTTGGTAAGAGAGAGCTTCCTGCCTAAAAGAAGCTGGAATACACCTTTGTTGCCCCACGTAATTACGCTGAACAGATCGAACTGAGCAAAGTGCATTTTCATCGAAAGGCTGAGCGCATTGTGAGGAACTATCATAGTGAAGACAACGAGAGCCATTATGATCTTGTTGCCCTTGAACTTAAACTTTGCTATTCCATATCCTATCCAACATGAGATAAGAGTCTGTATAAGAGCGCAGATAAGAGAAAGCAGTGCTGTATTCTTAAGCGCCTCAAAGTAATTGTTCTCAGCAATAATAGCCTTGTATATCTCAAGCGTTGGTGTCTTGGGAATTATCGCAACTGTTGAGTCTATAACGTCATTGTAGGTCATGAACGAACCTGCAATTCTCGCTATGAAGGGATATATAATAACGAAGGAAATACCAAGCATAAGGATGAATCGAAGAACGTTAACTCCCGCCTTGATCCAAGTATTGGATTCGGAAAGCTTTTTCATAAGTCTTTCCTTTACGGTGAGCTTGCCCTCGTAATCAACCTGTATCTTTTTCTTGGTTTCTTTGGTTACTATAGGAGTAGTCGTCTGATTAGTCATTTCCATAACGCACCCCCTTAATCCTTTCTCTGGTAGAAGATGAAGGTAGATGCCACACCTGCTACCGCCGCAATAATAAGTATTACGGATATGAAGTAGATCCAATACATTGCAGAAGCGGGACCGGTCTCACTGACTGTCTTTATGTACTTCATCGTAATATTCGACGATCTCGTAAATGAGTCAATGATCGTATACACCGCGTTAACCAAAATCATCGGGGATATCATCGGGAAAGTAATCTTCCAGAAGGTTTCCCATCCGGTTGCACCGTCGATGCGGCTCGCCTCGTAGATAGAGTCGGAAATAGACTGCAAGCCTGCAAGGAATATAAGCATCTGTACGCCTGAATAGTTGATTATGTTGTAAATATTATTTACAAGATCAACCACCTTACCTACAAGCTGACCACCGATAGCCATATCTCGGAATAGTTCCTCAACCTGCATGGCACTGATAATACCCGTTTGGTTGGAACCGTCATCAATACCGCCACTCATTTCGGACGATACTCTGTCGCTACCGTTTATGGAGTCCATAAGACCTGTGGAAATAATAACCGGAACGAAGAAAATAGCTCTGAATGCCGCTCTACCAAGCATCTTCTGATTAAGAACAACTGCTACGAAGAGCGAGAAAATGATTACTGCCGGAACTTCAAATATAAGCTGCTGCAAACCGGAAAGAAGATTTCCTACGAAATCCTTAGATCCGGTGAAAGCAAATCTATAATACTCAAATCCCTTAAATACATACTTATAAGTACCGTATTTTCCGGGCTGCATATTATAGAAGCTGAACCACAGTGAGTCAAGAAGAATCGGCAAATAAATGAGCACAATTCCGAGAATGAAAGGAAGAACAAAGACGTAGCCTGCTCTCGCCTTTCTCTTCTCGAGAGAGGCAGGACGGCGTCTTTTAATATTTAACGTTTTTTCCATAACCCCTCCTTAATTAGTGTGATCGATTCTTACAAAGCCGTACTTGGGAATCGTGCGAGTGATATCGCCATCCTCAAGTGTAACTTCTACAGAATAAAGGTTGTAGTTAATAATGAAGGAAGTCTTTCTTCCGTCAGCATGCTCGTAGGTTACCATAACGATAAGATCGTTATCAACAGTGTAATCGGTGCGATCGTACTCATTATCATCGCGTGCGGTAGAACCGGTTACGTACTGATACTTACTTTCGTAATTGAATGCCTTGAGCCAATTATTATCGGCAGCCGCATCCTCAATAACGTCTACGAATACTATGCCGTCTGTATTTCCGCTAATCTTGTATTCGTCCTTGTACTTATCAAAGACGCGCTTGATATCGGCCCTGAAGGTGTCGGGAAGTGTCTCCTGATCCTTAAGTTCGAACATATTAGCGGCGATTGCCAAAAGGATATCTACGTGATCATCTGTATACTGAACACGGATTCTCTTATTAGGATCGTTATCGCTGAAGTCACCGTCACCGTTGGGGTCACGGATCTCGGCAAGTAAGGCATCAATCTTAGAGTGGAGCGCGCTGTCAAGTCTGTCAACGAACTCCTGCATAAGAGCCTTGAGGTTAGCCTCACGCTCATTATCGTCGATAACTCTCTCTCCTATGAGAACTTCGTGAGCAGTAATCTTATACTCGCGAAGACCACCGATCTCCTTATTGAGTATAGAATACTTCTCTACTATATCGTCGAACCAGCTGTCATAGCTTACAGAATAGTACTTATTGAACTCCTCATCATCCTTCATAATGTCGGTATTACGGTATCCGACGATGTAATAAAGTGATGCACCGCTCTCGAGAGAACGAAGAAGATCATAGTCGGGAGAACCGGAATAGTTAAGAGGAGCACCTGCGTAGTTAACGTATCCGTGAAGGATCATACCTACGAATGGTATTGAATAAGAGGAATATCTGTAATAGCTGGAATCTGTGCAGACGTTAAGAATATGGTCCGCATACTTTACAGAATAAATATTACCCTGAGAAAGCATTACGTTGTAGTTGCTCTCGTTGGAAATCCTGTCAAGAAGATCGGTTACGTAACCCTGAGCATCATCACGGGATACGGGATTCTTAGCGTCAAAGTTAGAGTTAAGATCTGAACCGAGAGTAGACACCGATATTCCGGTCGCATCATACTTGGAGTACTTCTTAATAAACTTGTTGTAAAGTCTGTCAAGAGCATCCGCAGATACGATCATAGAATAAATAGTATCGTATTCACCGGTTATATTGCTGTACGCCTGCTTGGAAGCATAACGGTTATCAACCATTCGAGAAACCGTATTACGCTTACCTACTCCGTCAAAGAGCGAAGTGTTGGTGATATACTGGAAATCAAAGTCGGGATAAATGCCGAAGGTGGAATCACTGTCGGTATTCTGAGCCGCTACCTCAAGAAGATTCTTGAAGCCACGCTTACCGCCAAGCACTCTTTCCCATCTCAACTTGGTAGGATAGGTGGAGGCAAGGCCGCCGTTAGCAAATCCGGTAAGCTTAAAGTTTACATTATCAATATTAACGACCTCATTTGAAAGACGTCTGTAATTCTCTGCGGTCTGTCTATATGACTTTGCAACGTCAAGATTCGTTTCTGCATCGGCGAGGGCATCATACTCAGCAGCCTTTTCAAGCAGACGAGCCTGAGCTCTGCCAAGCTCATTGTACATTGTGATTATATCATCAAATGTTGTGATAGCCTTGGATACGTTGATCGGGAATGTAAGGATCTTCTCAATGACCTCAAGAGAACCGAGTGCTTCAAGGTAAAGAGGAAGATCACTGTTCAAGCCGGTAAGAGCTGCGAGAGTACCGTTTTCCTCAAGGTAGTTGCGGTAATACTCTGCCATTCCAATATAGCTTGCTTTATCCTCCAGGAGCATAACGTATCTTGTCACATAGGATCCGGAATACTTAGACTCGGATACCTTTGTATAGAACTTGCTCTCACCAACCGATACGGTATCGGAAAGGTCGAATATGTCTGAGGGATAAGGTGTGAAGGATGTGTATACAGTACCTTCTCTGTAAAGAGTGGTCTCGTACAGAGTATTTATCGTCGCCATCGAGGAGCCTTCCTCAAGAATAGCGAAATAACCGAAGTCGGGCTTATAATCCTTAGGATTCGGATCATACTCGGTAGAAACGGGCTTATAAGTGTCAGATACAATACCGTATACGGGCATTGTCATAGGCTGCTGATGAGCGCCTGTGATCTGAGAATAGCAATAATCGTTTCCATAGAAAGAAACACCTGCTGACATAGTAACGTTACTCTGTCTGAAGTCCTCAAACTCTACGATAGATCCGCTTCCGTCGGGAATGAAGATATATCCGTCGTTGCTGAACTTAGCAGCACCGAAATACTTGAGAGGAGTGATACTCTTAAGGATATACTCTGTCTCATCAAATACTATAGAATTGGAAGGAAGTCTTACACTCAAGGAGTTATCACTGTTGAAGGTGTACTCAAGAGCGCATCTGAAAATGGGGTTGGACTCAAACTTATGCTCGTAGTCGCAGAACTCCTCATCCTCATACATTTTCTCAAAGGTGTAATCGGGGCAATACTTCTTAACAGTCTTTGCCTTATCTGCCATCTGATCGTAGGTAGGCTTCTGAATTACATAGAGAGAATAGCCGTCAAGCACCTTCTGAGGTGTGTTATCACCGGGCTTGAACTTGGGGTGAGATGGGTTGTAGGTCTGATATGCAGTGAAGAGTATCTCGATCTCGTTCTGAAGATTCTGAATCTCTACAGCCTCAGGAGACTTAATAGTCTTATTGCCCTTAGTTGCCTCGTATGCACTAAGCATCTCGCCCATATCAGCCCAGAAGTTTCTCAATGAGGTATCATGGAGATATCTATCTGCATAAACATCTGCCTCGATGTAATACTTATCATCAAGATCGAAGAACACCTTGTTGTTCGGTTTTTTCTTATCGGGAGCATAATATCTCTTTCTTGTTCCCTCAAAGTAATTGAGCGCGTACTTTTCGCCGAGATTCTCGATCATCTTTTCGTAAAGATAAGTGAAGATAGGTCTGAGAATGTCGTTCTCAAACTCATGCGCTTCAATCCATACGGGGAGCAAGCAACGGCTCGCGGTAGTACCTACAGCGTAGTTAACTCTGAGGCCGTTTTCTATCTTGGATACTTTGATCTGTCCTCTCTCGGCAGCCCACTCACTACTGTGAAGAGTCTCTTCGATAGTAGTATCTGTAACCTTAGAATAGGTAACGGATATCTGGCTGGCCCAGGGAGAAGCAGACTTTATATCCGCTCCGTTGAAGTTGTAAGAGTTACTTGTAAGCATCTTGCCGGTGAGCTCGTCTCTGTAGTACATAACACCGGTATATCTGTTTACATAGATAGAATATGCTGCATTGGTAACGTAGTCGAGATATCCTTCTTTCTTATCGTACTCGAACATCTCGTCTATGGACGTGAATGTAGCTTTTCTGTAACTCTGAACTATCGCTCTTATCTCGTCAGAGCTTTTATACTCTTCCTCATTCACAACAGCATAGTGTGCCGCCTGCGATTTTACGGGAATAAGGAGCGCCACTGCCGAAAACATCATTACAACGACCAAGGCGGACGATAATATTCTTTTTAAATTCATATTCATTTCCTCCTCTGTTACATTCTGTTTCCGACTTCCTTGAATATGGCTATAACGAAGGTCACCATCTTAATTACCAAGCTCGAGAAGAGTACGGCAATAAAGATAATAACGGCCATCGCAAGGATAGTTCCGAGAATAGTGATAAAGTTCTTTCCGAGTGAGTAGTCATGAGTTACAAGAGTACCGAAGAACAGGAGCATAATAGTCCAAACGAATCCAATGACCATGACAAGAGAAACCATGGATGCGCCGGTAGTGTCCAGAACGTTGGTAAGAAGTGTAGAAATAACTACAAACAGCGGAAGGGGTGAGAGTGAATAGCAAGTCGCTATATAAATATCCTTGAAGCTTCCTTCACCGTCGAAGAGCGTGGTCAGACACCAGTTAGCTACCGACCAAAGAACTACGGGAAGCGCTACTGTTAATATAGCAACGAATATAGTGCTGTACTTATCCTCGGGATTAAAGAGATAACCCTTACCTATGGAGTTATAGAACATTGCAAGAATGGTAATACCGAGAATAGTGGTTGCGGCTCTTACTGAGCCTCTCTTCTCATGCTTCAGATCCCAGAAGCCGTCGAAGGGATGGAAGCAAAGGTGGAAGGGATATAGGAGCTCCTCCCAATAGGTCTTGCGTCCGACCTTAAGGATCGCTTCCTTATTTTTACGTTTAGCGTAACCAAGGAATTTAACAAGCAATATTACAAGAGCAATAGCGATTACTACTATCAGAAGTATCCACTTACCGATAATGTCCTTACGCATCTCGGCAAATGCCTTAGAAGCATAAGTGGTTTCGTAAGCGTTCTGAAGCACCTCGTATGCTTCCTTGTACTTACCCTGGCTGAAGAGCGCCTTACCGATACCTATATAAGCAAGGTCGAAGTTGTTATTCTTTGTAAGAACCTCCTCCCAATATTTGATAGAAGTATCGTAATTGTGCTCATTCTGATTACGGAGAGCGCTTATGATGGTCTCACAGTACTCTGTGGGATAATAAACCATAAGCTTATAGGTGTTAGCCTTATTCTTATCCGTCGTTCTGTCGAGAACGAGGAAGTATGAGGTTTTTTCGTTTTTACCGGTTTCCTGATTAACTATCGGCTCTCCGGTTACGGAATCTACCTTATCTACGTTCTGATAAGCGATTGCCTGAATCTTCTCACCGTTTCCGAGAAGATCACCGCCCTTACCTGTCTCGCCGCCGTCACCGAAAGCGAAGATAAGGTTACCCTGCTGATCATAGGTAAAGATTCTGGAGCGCTTGTAGTCGAGAATGGTCCACATTCCCTCCGGTCCGAGTGCTACGTCAGAGATCTTTGAAACCTCTTCGGGCTTGAAGATGTCAACCTCTCCACCGGGATCGAAGAATCCGTTTCTCTTCATGATCTCGTGACCTGTAGCGTTAAGCTTCTTTACAGGAGAGTAATCAGGAGCCTTGGATTTAATTGTCTTGAACTGCTCTGTTTCGCTAAGCTTATCGGATGTAGCGTAAACGAAGCCATCCTTGTCAACTGTGAGGTTATTGTATGCTACGGAAATATTCTTGTTCTGCTGAGCGAGCTGCTCTTTAGTCTGGAACTTTCTCCATATTATATCAATAATGGTATAGGAAACCTTCTGAGCACCGATGAATCCTGTGAACTCACCGTCACTTGAAAGAACTATAATGCCCTCGAATATACCGTCAGAAACTACGAAAATTCTTCCGTAGAGGTCAACTGCGATAGCACTGGGAGCAAAACTCGACGCGCTGAGAAGTGCGTGATTGGGCGCATTGATAGTTCTCTCGTGCTCATAATCCATGTTGTAGACAATTATCTTCTTGTTACCGTTATCGCAAACGTAGAGGAAATTCTCGCTATTCTCATTTGTGGTAACGAATATGCCTTTAGGGTTGTTGAATTTTACGGGCTGGCCCGCATCATCTTCGTAACTGTCAATCACCTTGATAACGTGATAGTACTTGTTGAGTACTATTACTCTGCCGGGGTGATCCTTATCTCCGGAGTCGGAGATATAGACGTTTCCGTCCTTATCGGTTACCATATCTGCTGCATTAACGATAGGAGCATCGCCAAGTCCCATATCCGTAGAGGTTATCGCGATATTTGTAGAATACGCTGTGGGAGAAAGCATCTGCTTACCGCTTATAGAGTAGGTGTAGGTGTCATACGCAACGTATGCCGTGGAGGAAACAGTACCGAAGAGGAGTACGAAGGCAAGTGAGAGTATAAGTATCTTAACAATATTTTTCATCAAATACCTCCTTAATCCTTCATACCCGAGGAGCCCATCGTCTCAACGATCTGGCTCTGGTTAAATACGAATATCAAAATGGGAACCATCATCATTACAACCGTGGATGCAGCACCTGCGCCCGAACGTGCGATACCACCCGAAACTATCTGCTGAATAGCGTAGTTGAAGGTCTTGAGCTCCTCGGAGTGAATGTAAATGGACGAACCGGAGTTCCAAAGGTTTTTGAAGCACTCAACCATAAGCGTGAGCCATGCGGGCTTAACCATAGGCATCGCGATGGTGAGGTAAATACGGAACTCGCTCGCACCGTCAAGACGCGCGGACTCAAGAACCGTGTCAGGAACCGAGGACTCCATGAACTGTTTCATAAGGTAAAGACCCATCGTGCCCGCCATGGAAGGAACGATTATCGAGAGATAAGTATCGATCCATCCGAATGCGGAAAGAATGATGAAGTGAGTTACCTGGTTTACTGTTGAGTGGAACATAAGTGACATTACTATGATCTGGAAGATCGCGTTTCTGCCGGGGAAACGAAGCTTTGCAAGCGAATAAGCCGCCATAGATGCAAAGATAAGGTTGCCGAGAGTACCGCAAATAGTAATGAATACCGTGTTGAATATGTATCTCGAGAACGGAACCCAAGAGTCACTCATAAGAGTGAAGAGGTCACCGAAGTTTTCGAGAGTAGGTCTGATTACGTAGAATCTCGGGGGGAACATGAATAGCTCGTCAAGAGGCTTCAAGGACTGAACTACTACGTAATACATAGGTACGAACATGAAAAGTCCGAGTAAGGTAAGCATGATGGTGATACCGGTATCACCGCCGGCAGATCTGTTAAGAACTACTCGGTGACCGCGGGTTCTGAGCTTTTGTAATTTCTCTTTTGCCATACTTACTCACCTACCTTCGAGAGCAACTTCTTAATTATAATGTTGCTCGAGAACATTATAACAAAGAGGATGACGGCTATTGCCGATGCATAACCGATTTCATATCGAGCGCCACCGTAGTCACTCAGGTGATGCATTATCGTATGCGCTGCATAGTCTACAGACGGGAATCCGCAAAGCGCATCAACTACCGCGCCGAAGCCGAAGGAGTTCGTAATAGCGAGGACCGCACCGAACATAAGCTGAGGACGCATAGTAGGAAGGGTGATGTACCAGAGCTCCTGCCAACGGTTCTTGATACCGTCAACCGCAGCTGCCTCGTACATAGAGCGGTCTATCGTCTGGAAGCCGGCGATGAAGGAAAGGAATGCCGTACCGAGAGATGTCCAAAGAGCAACTACGATACAAAGAGGCATTACAAAATCAGCATCCTGGAACCAGAGAATAGGCTCTGTTATAATTCCGTATTTGATAAGCACCGCGTTTGCCCAACCGTAAGAGTCGGATGAGAAGAGGGTCTTCCATACGAGGTACGCATTACCGGAAATAGAGGGGGCGTAGAATACAAGTGTTACTACCGCACGGATCTTGGGAGGAAGCTCATTGATGAACCATGCAACCAAGAGAGCGAGAATATAGGACACAGGGCCGGTTATAGCGGCAAATACGAGCGTGTTCTGGATAGCGAGAATGAATATCTCGTCATCAAGAAACAGTCGCATATAGTTGTCGATGCCACGCCAATCAGGCATCTGCAACATGTTAAAGTCGGTAAGACTCAGGAAAATTGAAAGCACAACGGGAAGGACCGTGAAGATGATGAATAACAGCATAAACGGTGCTAACATAAAGTATGCCGTCTTGTTATTCTTCATCTCCTGCCACGTCCATCTGAGCTTAGAAACTTCCGAACGTTTTACCGGACGATTAGTTTCTGTTTTCTGCGACATTAATCTTTCTCCTTTACTTGATTGTCTTAGGATCCAAGCTGCGGGGGCTCATCATCCGGTGACTGGGGAACCCAGAGACCGGCATCCTTGAACTCCTCACGCTTACGTGCAATCTCAGAGTTGATAGCTTCTATATAGCTGCTAAGCGCATCGATAGGATCTGCGCTTTCATTAACTGCATCGAGGAAAGCGAACTGAGTATATCTGTTGATAATGTAGGATCCGGGATAGTTAACTATAGAAGACAAGTGAGCCATCTGGTTCTTAATCGCCTTGTTCTCCTTAGCTGTCCAGGAAAGCTTGTCGATAGCATGAAGGTTTGCAGTCTCGTACTTAGCGGAAGGACCGATCAAGGCAACCATTCTGTTACCGTAATCTGCCTGAGCCTCCGCACCGGTCTGCCACTGAAGGAACTGCCAGGATGCGATAAGCTCCTCGGGATTATCCTCACCGCAACCATAGAGAATTACAGATGCACTGACGTTTGCAAGAGAGTCGTAGTTGAACGTACCGTCCTCTCTCTCCATACCGGGAAGTGAGCAGAACTCCCAAAGACCTTCGATCTCGGTTGCGTATACAGTGAGTGTATTGTAAATACCCGAGTATCCGCCGATTATGATGGGCATCTCACCCGTTCTGAAACGGTTGGAAGCATCGTAAGCTACAGGGAACGAGAAGTCTGTGTACAGACGGCAAGTAAAATCAAAGGTCTCGAGAACTGTCTCGTTATCAAGATTGATTCTTGCACCTGCGTACATGGGATCATACTTTTCGGGATCGGTATACTTCCACATGCTCTGTCCCGACTGATAAATCATGAAGTCAAGAGCGTCAATGTAGGATACACCGATGGACATATTATTTGTTTGAAGAACAGGAAGAATTGTAAGAAGCTCCTGCCATGTCTCGGGAACGCGCAGACCAAGGTTGGCAAGCACGTCCATTCTATAGAACATCATGGCAAAGGACATTGTCTGAGGAACGCCGTAAGCAGATCCGAGAAGAGTTACGGTATCCATAGCTGCGGGAGCAAAGTTGCCCGCGACGTGGTTATCAAATGTCTGAGATACGAATACAGGATCTTCACCGGCTCTGTGCTCAGGAGTGGTGACAACGTTTCCTGCTGCATCTCTGTATGAATAGTAGGTAGTATCGAAAATAGGATTGCCGTTAGCGTCAAGATGCTCCTTTGCAGCCTTGCCGCCTACGCTGAGAACAGCTTCTCTGATAGCGTAGTTGATAACGTCTGCCGCACCAAGTCCGATGTATACGTCAGGACCCTTACGCGACAATATCGAAGGAAGCAACGTTCCTCCGGTTACGAGCTTAAGGCTAACCGCCGTGCCCGTGTTGTATGTAAAGCCTTCCTTAGAGTTAGCGTCTATCATCGTACGCCAGATCTGAGACTGGTCACGTCCTGTAGCGAGCCATACGTCAATGTTAAGCGTATTCTCGTCGGGAATAGTGGTAAGACCCATCTGATCGTAGTTAACGAAGAAGGAGCTGATGAAGGAAAGGATCTCAAACCAAATAGATTTGAAGAAGCCCGCCTTAGCCTTGGGGAGATATGAGCCCTGTGAAACGACCTCGTCACCTGACTGAACTGCAGGAACTACCCATATGGAGTCAACCATCATGGATGCCGCCTTAGAGCTGTTGATCCATGTACCGAGAGTACCGAGGTAAGACTTGAGAGTAGCCATGTTGGCCGCGATATTCATACCGTCGTCCTCACCCATGGTATCAAGAAGGATAGCGATGGTCTCAAGTGTCGCTATGTGAGAACCGTTAGTTCCGCAAAGCGCCTCAAGGCCTTCCTTAACAGCCATAAGTTCCTTAGCCTCAAGAAGAAGAGTCTTGAGTACGTCGGGCATAACAGAAATGAAGTTGTAGTCAAGATATTCGTCGGGATCTGTACCGGTGAGCTGAAGTATTCTCAGGTAGCAGGAGTTGATCTTCTCAAGCGAAGCCTCTACTCTCTGAATGTATTCCTTAAGAGTACCGAGCGAGCACTCAAAGTAAATGGTATACTCAACGCCCTTTTCGAAATAGAAGAGGAAATTGGTGTTGTCCATTGAAACAAAGGAAGACTGCCATTTCTTATCGTAGTTGAACTCAGCTTGATATGCCTCAGCAAAGGGAACCTCGGGAGTACCGTCGGGCTGACCGTAGCGAACAGTAGCGCCTTCCTTGTGTCCACCGTGGATCTTGATGGTACGGCAGATGTACATACCCTGAAGTGCATCCTGCTTAAATCTCATACCAAGGTTATAAAGGCCTGTCTCATTAACCTGGAATTTATAAGCAGCCCACTGTCCCACAGCACTGTAGCTGTTCTCACCTATTACGTTATAAAGCTGAGAATTATGCGAAATGGGATAGTTGATGGCAGAGGTATTATCGTTGGTAGCCGCTACAGATGAGTCGGATACGAAGTCCGGGAACTCAGCCTCAATTCTGATGCTCTGCTGTTTGTTAGCGGTAGGATCAAATACAGGGGCCTTGTAAAGGTTATTCGCCTTGTACTGTGCGATTGTATCAGCATAGCTGGGAAGGCTCTTTTGATTGATCACTATCTGATTATCAACAACAGAGGTGGTCAGACCGGTAACAGGAACGAGCTCTATGGATTTAACGATCATAGAACCACGGATAGCCTCAAGAGTAAGAGATCTTGTACCCTCTCCGAAGTAGAACTCCAAGGATCCGTCATAGTAACCGGAAGAATCCTTCACGTAGTATGTAGACCATTTTGCCTCAGGCTCAGACTGGGGAGACATGGAGTTGCCGTTGATATCCTGCATTATTCTGTAGGTCTTAACGGTCTTAATGCCGCCCTTGATCTCGGTAACTATCTTGTAGTAACCCTGCTGACCCTCGGTATCACGGAGCTCATAGTTTACGCTGTATGAGTCTGCTACGCCGGGAACCTCCTCTACAACGGTATCAAAGTCACCGTAAGTGTAGGCCCAGTCTCTGTCAAATTTGATCGAGCTTACTTCCTTAAAGGGAGTTTTATCATTATCAAGCTTGAGCTTTCTCTCTATCGCAGAGATGTCATCATCGAACTTAACCGAATAATACTCAATTTTGATGTAATAAAATCCTGCTTGCTCTGCGCTGAGGGTAACCTGCCAAGTGGTAGAGCCCTCTGCGGGAAGATAAACCGATTTGTCCTGGTTTTCTTCCTTGTTAAAACTAACCCAAGCATCGGGATCAGCACTCATCGAATCCTGGCAGTCCTTACTGCCGGAAACGATCTCATATGTTCCGTCAACCGGGTGAAGCACATCGTATGAGATAGTCTCAAAGTTCTGAGTCTTTCTATCCTCAATGTACTGCAGTCGTTGCTCGTAGAGACCGTCAAGGTACTCAGCGTAGGAGAGTGTACCTACGAGAGCCTGCATCTCTTCTTTGGTAGAGGCGCTGTACGGAGCATCCGGATCATAGTAGTCTTTGTACGATATCTCGTCAGAAGACGCACCGGCTGTCACACCGCCAAAACCAAGCAACGTCGTCACAGAAAGTATAAAGCACAAGACTTTCTGAAAACGCTTTCTCTTCATGTTCTGTTTCCTCCAAAATAAATTTGAACCTATGCGTATGCACGCGATAAAAAACGGCGCAGTCCTTACAGACTGCACAGTCCTATGCGCTACGCCATAAATTACACGTAAGAATTATAGCACAAGCGCGTGAAAAAGTCAACAGTTGAAAATCCTTCTTATATATTAAAAGACGCACTCGCTCTGCGCATCAAAAAAACGAGGAAGTTTTATTGTAAATGATTATTTACACGTTTTTGTGGAAAGTCAATAGTCGTTTTTTTGTTTAAGTAAGCTAAAATTACTAAAAACAACATTTATCCCCCCACAAAAACACACAAATTATAGGTTAAAGTAAATTTAATTTACTCAAAATAAAATCAAAAAATCATTTTTCAGTTGAAAAATATGCTTTTTAAATGTTTTTGTTTAACTTGTACAAAAACTCTTCGCAATTTTCTACGTTGTTTTTTGAAAAAATTCCTTGTGCAAGTAGAGTTTTATCAAAAAAACGGTGCTGTGACATACATCACAACACCGATTTTGATTCGTAAAGTATATAGTTTTAAGAGTCCTTTTTCATATTCCATAAACAAATAAAATCAATCGATAAAGCCTCCGAAGAGCAGAACATCTCCGTCATAAGCCACCGCAGACTGTCCCGATGTAACCGCTTTTTCAGGTGTATCGAGCACCAGCTCTGCCCTGCTATTACCGAGAAAGATCGCGGTTGCTACCACAGGCTTTGCAAGGTATCTGAGCTTGACCTCAACATGTCTTTGCTCTCCTTTGGCAGGCTCCGATATCCCTAAGAAAACTATATCCGAGATACCGACACGATCAGAATAACTGCCTACCGTTGAAAGATGGATCTCATTCTTATCTGCATCTATTTTGCTGACAAATATTCTCTCGCCGTATGCGACGCCAAGTCCTTTTCTCTGACCTACCGTATATCTGATAAGTCCCTTATGACGTCCTACTATACTGCCGTCGTCATCCAGCACAAAATTCCCCTCGGGAAACGGCCCTTTTATATCTTCGATATATGCGGCATAATCGCCATTGGGAATAAAGCAGATCTCCTGGCTTTCTCTCTGCTCAGCAACTCTGAGTCCCGCATTTCTCGCCTTTTCCCTAACCTCATCCTTTATTTCATCGCCAAGTGGCAACAAAAGCATTTCCATAATATCAGCAGGCAATCTGTGAAGCATATAGGTCTGATCCTTACGCACATCACGGGCACGGCCGAGTGTACTACGCTCTTCACCATTATCAAAATATCCGACACATCTTGCATAGTGTCCGGTTGCTATTTTATCAAAGCCATTATTTCTGGCGAAATCGGCAAGAGCCCTAAACTTCACCCAAGGATTACACACTATACAAGGATTTGGTGTTCTTCCGCGAGAATATTCGCTTACGAAATTATCTTTGACCTTGTCAAACTCTTTTGCGGCATCAATCTCATGGAGCACAATCCCAAGTGCCTGCGCTGCTTCTCTTGAGTCATTGATCTCGGTATGCTCGTGCATTATAACTACGGCACCTTCGACATCATGGCCTTCATTTATCAACTTCAACGCCGCATATGTGCTATCAAGTCCGCCGCTCATTCCAACAAGTACTCGCATCAAGGCTCACCTCCTAAATATTATTTTACAGGGGCATCTCTTTCAAGACGCCCCCTCTGTATCAGTCTTCCTCGACTACCTCTTCCTCGTCATGCTCCTCGGGAAGCTCGAAGTCGATAGGTCTGCCTACCCTCTTGTAGTAGTCCGCAATAGCACTTCTTACCGCCTCCTCTGCAAGAACAGAACAATGCACCTTTACGGGCGGAAGTCCGTCAAGAGCCTCTACAACCGCGCTGTTTGTCAGAGCAAGTGCCTCTTTCACACTCTTTCCCTTAATAAGCTCGGTTGCCATAGAAGATGTAGCAATTGCCGCACCGCAACCGAAGGTCTTGAACTTGCAATCGGTGATTATATCATTCTCATCAATCTCAAGGTATATCTTCATTATATCGCCGCACTTAGCGTTACCAACTACACCGACGCCCTGAGCATCCTCAATCTCGCCAACGTTTCTCGGATTGGTAAAATGATCCATAACTTTTTCACTGTAAAGCATTTTGTATTTCCTCGTTTTTAAATCAATTATAATGTTTATTGTCTATTTTTGTTTACAATTTCTTCCCAAAGAGGACTCATATTACGGAGCCTCTCAACAATGGGCGGTAACACTTCTAAGATGTAATCTATATCCTCATCCGTAGTTTCGTGAGTGATAGAAAGCCTTATAGAGCCGTGTGCCTTCTCATGCGGAACACCGGTCGCCAGGAGCACGTGAGACGGATCCAGAGATGCCGAAGAGCAAGCAGAACCCGTAGAAGCGCACACACCCGCCATATCAAGCCACATGAGTATGCTTTCGCCCTCTATGAATTCAAATCCCACGTTTACGTTACCGGGCAAACGACAGGTAGGATGTCCGTTAAGCTTTGAATACGGTATTTTTGTAAGCTCAGAGATCAGTCTGTCTCTCTTACGTCTTACCTCATCAAGCTCGGGAATACGTGACTGAGCAATCTCTATCGCTTTGGCAAGTCCAACTATATATGGTACGTTTTCCGTACCGCCGCGCTTACGTTTTTCCTGTCCGCCACCGTCGATAAGGTTATCAATAACTACACCTTTTCTGATGTAAAGCATGCCGATACCCTTGGGGGCGTGTAACTTATGACCGGAAAGCGAAAGCATATCCACTTTAAGCTGGGAAAGATCTATATCCACTGCTCCGACCGCCTGAACAGCATCGGTAAAGAAGAGAGCCCCCTTTGCGTGTGCAATCTCAGCAATCTGCTCTATGGGTTCAATAGTACCGATCTCATTATTAGCAAACATGATCGCTACAAGCGCCGTGTTTTCGGTAACTGCATCGCGGAGCTCGTCGAGATCTACTATACCGTATTCGTCAACTCCTACGTAAGTGACAGTGAATCCCTGTTTTTCGAGCGCCTCGCAGGTGTGAAGCACCGCGTGATGCTCAATTTTTGAAGTAACTATATGAGTTCTTCCCTTTTTCTTCATTCTCATAGCTGCGCCTTTTATAGCCCAGTTATCAGCCTCAGTGCCTGAGGCGGTGAAGTAAAGTTCATTTGCATTACATCTGAATGCGCGCGCGATTCTCGCTCTGGCGTCGTCGATAAGAGCCTTGGCTTCATATCCCTTACCGTGCTGGCTCGATGGATTTCCCCATGCGCTCTCGAAGCACACCGACATTGCATCGATTACCTCTCGCGAAACCGGAGTCGTAGCCGCGTTATCTGCGTATACGAATTTTGTCATTTATTTGCCTCTTGTAATTAATTTTTATTTCTAATGTATTGTATACTATTTTTGTGTAGATTTCAATAGCTACAGACAATTATTTTCTATATATATGTTAATTTTTTATGAACACAATATGCGCAGGTGCTCTCGCACAAAAATATTTCGCCTTTGCGCTTGACATATAGCTGAAAAAAATATAAAATATATGTTGGTGTTTAACGCACCGTAAAATACATTCATTAACAACACGCAGAAAGTGAGAAAATATATGTATACAGTCGGTATTGATCTCGGTGGAACTAACATCGCGGCAGGCATCTGCGATGAAAATCTCAATATAATCGTAAAAGGATCCGTCCCCACCCTCGCTTCAAGAGTACCCGAGCTTATAGTAAAGGACATGGCTGCCCTCGTAGATTCACTTTGCAATCAGGCACACATATCACACTCGGAAATTTCTTACGTGGGCATAGCAGCGCCCGGCTCTGTAAATCCGGATACGGGTTATGTAGAATACTCCAATAATATCCAGATGTCAAACTTCCCTATCTGCGAGGTGTTCAAGAAATACTCACCCATAGATCGAGTATACATAGCGAATGATGCAAATGCAGCCGCGCTCGGCGAAGCTCTCGCAGGTGCTGCAAAAGGCGCTGACGTATCTGTTATGATCACACTCGGCACAGGCGTGGGTGGAGGAGTCATTATCGGCGGCAAGATCTTTGCCGGCGGAGTCAATTTCTCAGGCACAGAACTCGGCCACACCGTTATTGTATCCGGCGGCAGGCAGTGTACATGTGGCAGACGCGGATGCTGGGAGGCTTATTCATCCGCTACCGCCCTTTCCAAAATGACAAAGGAAAAAATGACCGAGCTTGAGCTCAAGGGAATAAAATCTCTCATGCACGGTATGCAGCGCCCCGACGGCTCTGTATCCGCAAGAGTTGCCTTCTCCGCAATGAAGGAGGGTGATACTTTCGCTAAAGAAGTGTGCGATGAATACATCCGTTATCTCGCTGAGGGTATCACCAATATGGTCAATATTTTCCAACCTCACGTGCTTTGTATAGGCGGAGGCGTGTGCAATGAAAAAGAATATCTGACAGTTCCTCTCACCGAGATCGTAGAACGCGATCAGTATACCAGAACCGGCAAAAACAAAACTAAAATAGTAACCGCTACTCTCGGAAATGATGCCGGAATAATCGGTGCAGCAAGTCTTGGAAGATAGGCCGAATAAACATAAATGAGGGTGTTACAGCTAAGCTTCATCCTCATTTTTCTTTACACGCATAGCGCCTTATGTGTTTTTTTAGTTCAAATCGATGCTTCCTAATATTTACAGCAAGTTTCGCTTTTATTAACCTTTTATCAATCAAAAATGCGGCAAAATAATATACAATGTAATCACACAAATTTCACGGAGGCTGTATGAAAAAGCTAACCGCCATAATATTGCTTTTATGTATGCTGATGGGACTGATGTCAGCATGTAAACGCAAACGCCCGGACGAAAACGTCACACCAACACCTAATGATCCCAACAAGCCGACAAACACCGAGCCCACAGTTGTAGTACCCACGTACAAGGATTACGGCAGAGGCACTGTTGACTACGATACTTTATTTTATGTAAGACCGGATATACAGTCCGCAATAGACTCGTTTGACAGAATATCCGAAGCTGTAACGGGTAACACGAAAACACCGGCAGATATAATCGCAGAGGTTCGTTCTCTCGAGAGCACCCTCACAAATATAAAAACCATGTGCGCGCTTTCCGAAATTAATTATGCCAAGGATTCAGCCTCCGAAAAGTGGAAAAACGAACACGGGTACGTAGGAACATACTATCCCCTGCTTTCTCAAGCGGTGGAAAGACTGCTCGTCGCGTGTGCAAAATCAGATCACCGAGAGACCTTTGAAAGAGACTACTTTGGCTACAGCCTTGAGGAATACTCAGACGGTGGAATTTACACCGATAGTGTTGTCGCACTCATACAAACCGAAGCTACGCTCGAAAGTAAATACTCTTCTCTTAATCATTCTAACGTAGAGATAACCTACAAGCGTACCGGAACAGACCGAATATTTAAAGGCACGGTCGATGAAGTAAAGGCACAGCTACGAGAGTATTTTGCGAATGATGACATGTCATACGCCTCTGTGCTACACCTCATAGAGAATTTGTATACACAAGAGTTTAACAAGCAAGCAACCAGCATTTTTGTTGAGCTTGTAAAAGTAAGACGCGATATTGCCGCGGAGCTCGGATATTCAAGCTACAGCGAGTTAGCATATGAGACTATGGGGTATGACTACTCCCCGAGCGATATGATCAGCCTGCTCGGAGATATAAGAGAGTACTTTGCTCCTGTTGCAAGCGAACTTGACATGGAGGTGTTTTACAACTATTTCTCCACCAATTACCAGCCCGCGTTAAAGCGTGTAACTCTCATAAATACTCTTTACGAGGTTTACTCCGAGATGGGAGGCGAATATGCGGATGCGTTCTCATATATGCTCCAGCACGGTCTTTATGACATATCGAAAAAGCAGGACAACCGCTTCGAAGGTGCTTTCACGACATATATTGACAAAAATGCATCTCCCTTTATCTTTATGACCTCATCCGAATTTTTAAGAGATTACAACACCTTATCTCACGAATTCGGTCATTTCCTCGACGGGTATATCAACTACGGAAGCGAAGAATCACTCGCTGTGATGGAGATATCGTCACAGGCACTTGAACTACTGACGCTTCTTAAGATTAAAGGACACATTCATACACCGGAATATAAATATCTTGAAAACCTTACGATATTCAGCCTTATTAACGAAGTGATACTGACGCAGGGCTTCTATGCCGCATTTGAGCATGCAGTATATTCACTTGACGGTGAAATAACCAAGGACAGGCTTGAGAGTGTCGCAAACGAAGCATTCAGAGCCGTGTACGGCGACGGTGTACCTAAAAATATCAGTTTATCCGACGTGACCGTCACGCACACTATGCTTTACCCCTTCTACGTAGAATCATACGTTACCTCAGCTCTCGTATCCCTCGATATATTCTTTGCCGAGAGTACAAAAACCGGAGTTTCAGGTGAAGGACTTAAGCTATATGAGGCACTGATCAACAGAGGATCAGAGCATCTCAGCTTTACCGAAAGACTCGAGTCGGTAGGACTTGACTCCCCATTCTCTGACGGTAAAGTGAAAAATACTGCTGACACTATATACTATTATATAACCGGTAAAAAATTCTACTCGGAAATAACCGACATGAATGCAGCGTAGAATTAAATAAAAAAGCAGATGACAAACGGATTTTATCCGCACCTCATCTGCTTTTTCTTTGTTTTATCATATTTTTCGCGTTTTTTCTTTAAGATTACTGCTCTCCCGCATATCGTTTAGCTTGTGTGGTAAAGAGCTCGTAATATTTGCCACCGAGAGCTATGAGCTCATCATGATTTCCGATCTCGGCAACCGTACCGCCGTCAAGAACAACGATCTTACTTGCGCTCACCGCACTCGAAAGCTTATGTGAAACAAACACGGCTATCTTACCGCGTGAGAGCTTGGAAAACTGTTTGAATACTTCGTTCTCAGCAATAGGATCAAGGGCGGCTGTAGGCTCGTCAAGAATCAGTATCTCGGAATCCTTATAGAATGCGCGGGCTACCGAAAGCTTCTGCCACTGACCGACTGACAGCTCACGTCCGTCATCCTCAAACATACGTGTAAGAGGAGTATCATAAGCCTTAGGCAAAGACTCTATATATCCCTCTGCTCCACCGCGTCTCGCGGCAGCCTTTACATCGGAAATGTCATATTCCTTGTCAACATCACCGTATCTGATATTTTCAGCAACAGTCTCAGCATATCGGCCGAAATCCTGGAAGATGATGCCGAAGATATCGTAGAGAGCCTCGGGATCGTATTCTCTCAGGTCGTGCCCGTCGAGATATATCTCTCCTTCGGTCGGATCATACAGTCTGGTCAGGAGCTTTATCAGCGTACTCTTACCCGCTCCGTTAAGTCCGACAAGAACTACCGAATCGGAGTTTTCAAACGTGAGATTAACATTTCTCAAAACGTAGCGATCCATACCGGGATACTTGAAGGAAACATTTCTGAACTCTACCCTGTGCTCTATGCCGCGCTTCGGGATTATCGGCTCGTCAATACTAGGCACGATCTCTCTTTTTTCCTTCATAAACTCTATCATATTATCAATGAAGAGTGTTCCCTCATATATGGTGACCGTAGAAGTCAGAAGAGTGGCAACGTAAGTGGTTATAGAGGTCAGAGCACCGGAATAGAGCGAGTAATCTCCAACCTTGCCGCCCCCAAATATAACCGAATATGCAACGAATACGAATAGCAAACAATTGGCTGCGGTAGTTATAAGGCTCACAAGCATCTGCGAGACACCCTCTTTTACAATAAGATGTTTCAGGCCCTTGTAATACTGCGCAAAAGCAGCCTTATATTTAGCGGTGAAGGTATCTGCAAGTCCAAGTATCTTTATCTCCTGTACTCTGTCCTTATCTACCATAAGAGAGTAGTAGTACTGCATCTGTCTGCGCTCTTTGGAATGGAATCTGATATATCTGAAGTTTCTGTTTCTGTAATAGAGGCTGACAATAGCTCCGGGCAGCGCCGCAACAACGACCACAACAGGAGCAATAGGGCTTAGATTTGTCAACACTACAACAAATGAAAATGCACTAATAACGGCACTTATCAATGAAAATGTAGCGTTTAGTATACTTATAGGGCGCATATTTGCTTCCCTATTCGCATTTTCAAGTCTCTCGTAAAATTCCGGATCATCGAAAGAACGGGTATCAAGCGTCTTAGCTTTTCCGATAAGCAAAAGCTTAATATGATTTACAACAAGCTCTCCGGCAATACCAGTAACCATAGATGATATCTTGGAAAACAGCTTCTTTAAGAAGAGATATACGAGATTAAGCGTAAAGAGAAAAACGAGAGGCCGCATAGCGACAAAGACGTCACTCGATATAATACCCAGATTTTTCTCTGTGATCAGATCCGCGATCTCGTTAAGAAGATAGCTTGAAATATATGCACCGAAGACAGGCAGGACACCGTCAAGAATGCAGAGGATGACCATCGCTATCAGAATAAGCGGTGAGGACTGCCATACCAACGAGAATATGTAAAACAGACGCGAGAAGAAGCCTTTAACCTTCTTGCATATGTAAGACGGAAGCTCCGAGAGCTTTCCGGGCTTCTCAATGCCATCGCTTAGGGTTGGCCTTTTGGGCGGCATGCGCATAGACGTATCTCCTTTCTGAAACAGTTTATATATTACTTTACCACATATTAATAAAAAAAGCAAGTCAACCGACGAAAAAATCGGAAAATACTGCGCGTAACATTTTCCCACTACATCTCATATGATAAATCAGAGAGGCAATAATGCTTCCACACAGAAAGGATAATTTATGAGACTCGACAAGGATAAACTGAACGAATTGGTAATACTTCCGGACGATGAATTGTGGAAAAAAATTGTAGAAATAGGAAAAAGTCACGGTTTTTCTCTCCCTGCTAAGACTCCCGATCACACTGAACTTGAAAAACTGAGAGCAGTAGTGCGAGACGGCGGTAAGATAAACGTCGCAAGTGCTATGAAAATACTATCCAAATACAGAGGTAACTAATCTATGCAATCCACCCCAGATCTATCCGGCATAATAAATCTTATAATGCAGAATCCATCGCTGATAGAGCAGATATCAGCCTTAGCAAAACCAAAAGAGGAGATCGAAAGCACTCCCGAAGATACAGAAAATCCTGCAGTTGTCCCTGAAGAGACTGCGGAAGAGACAGTAGCTGTACCGACAATGAGAACTCACCGTCATGAATTGCTCAATGCTATGAAGCCGTACCTGTCTGAGAATAGGAGAGTCGCCATGGACTCAATGTCATCCATTCTTGACGTCATTGACGTAATGATGAAAAAGCAATAAGGGGATACGAGCAATGTATACAAGAAGCTACAACGATGCAAGCAACATTATTGTGCCGGAGCACTACGGCGGGACATCATTTGGACAGAGCCGCGAGTGTGATGCGGATATAGGATGCGGTACGAACGCATTAAAGCGGCCGACGGAGGAAGAAGCGGTACATACGTCAGCAGATACAAAAACAGAGGATTCGCAACAGGCATCATCTTCATCACTAAAACTGCCATTTACCGGAATAGTATCAAATATCCTCAAAAATAAAAACTTTAATTTACAAAAAATAGGCAAAGAGGAGTTGCTTATTTTGGCAACTGCCGCATTCCTCCTTTTCTCTAAGGAGGGAGATAAGGAGTGCGCTATAATGCTTATCCTACTTTTATTTCTCAATTAAAAAGCTCCGTCGGCAGATCTAAGACACATACTCTTTCTCTGTTGACGGAGCTTTTTTATTACATTATTTCGTTTTCATACGCCTCATCTATAAGGCTGTAAAGTTCTTCCTCGTGCGGCTTGTCAGCCACGTAAGCACGGTAGAAGCTCTCAAAGACAGGACGGCCGAAGTTCTCACTTTCAACTCTTTCCGACATAACCTCCATCTTCTCATCGGTAGGTGACTCAAATGTCAGACCGAGTGAGCGCACGATCATACATTCTGCAGCCTGCACTTTACGAAGCCTTGCGACATATGAGTGCCAACGGGTGAAATATTCGGGGAGCGGTGATTCAGCTCCTACGTCAATCCCCTGCTGACCAAGAAATTCTCTCGCAAGAACATAATAGCCGTGTGAGTGCGGGTGGATTCGGTCATTTGAAAATACCGATTCCGATGCCATCACCTTGGAGATGCATGCATTTGCATCGTAAAGCTTTACGCCCTTTTCCTTTGCAATAAGTCTAACGAATTCCGAATATCCGAGCATAAGCGCATAGCCACCCGGAAGCGGTGCTTCAGGGCTGTCAGAATATTCATCGTAGGGGAACGGGGTGGAAAGAATAACGTCAACTCCGTCCGAGAGAAGCATATCCAAAAGCCTTGACATACTAATCTTGTATTTCTCATACGCCTCGGTAAGAATCTCAAGCCTCTTTTCATCACGATTTTCTAGAAGAAATTCTCTCCTTGAATCGTTAATACCGAATGATACAACTGCGTGTGTCGGATTATATCTTTTTATATCCTTCTCATACGACTCTACGGCGAACTCGGCTGTGCCTCCGGCAACTCCGCAGTTGAAAAATCTGATATTCTCATATCCCTCCATCTGCTTATACGCGCGTATGATCCATTGGAGAGATATATTCCCTGCAGTAATGCTGTCTCCTATGAAAACAACTCTTGATCCTTCAGGAAAAACAGGTAACATTTGAACCTCCTAAAATTGCATTAAAACAGTGTCATCTGATTTGTTTCTGTAAGATTGTCAAGCACACGGTTGCGCCTGAGGATCTCTATTACAGTCTTTGATACGCCCGTCTTCAGTCTTAATTCCTCTATGGAATGTATATCGTAATTGGTTCTGACCTCAGCTATCTTCTGTGCGGCAGTATCTCCAAGTCCCGGCAAGCAATTGAATGGCATACGTATCTTGCCGTCCTCCGGAAGGAATGCGGTAGCATCAGACTTTTCAAGGCTTACTCCAAGGAACTGCACACCTCTTGCCATAGCCTCGCGCACAAGGAAGAGGGTCGATAACTGTTCATTATCCTTTGCCGTAGCCTGATTTTCCTTTACCTTCTGCTCAATGGCAGCGATTGCGGCGTTGACACCTTTGTAACCGCCTATTGCAATCTCACCGTCAAAGCCTCCTGGAGCAACCGTCAGAAATGCAGCATAGAACTCCATGGGGTAATATATCTTATACCACGCAAGACGTATAGCCGACATAACATATGCGGCCGCGTGTGCTTTCGGGAACATGTATTTTATCTTTTTGCAAGACCAGATATACCAATCTGGTACGTTGTGAGCAAGCATCTCGGCCTCCCACTCCGGCTTTAGTCCCTTACCTTTTCTTACCGACTCCATTATATCGAACGAGAGTTTACTCTCAAGTCCGTGAGCAATAAGATAAAGCATAATACTGTCTCGAGTTCCTACAACCTCGGAAATGTCACACGTGCCGTTTTTGATAAGCTCCTGAGCGTTACCGAGCCAAACGTCCGTACCGTGAGTGAGTCCGGATATCTGAAGAAGGTCCGCAAAGTTCTTAGGCTTTGCCTCAACAAGCACCTGCTGTAAGAATCGCGTGCCGAACTCGGGTATGCCAAAGGTAGCAAGTTGGCTGCCGCCGATATCATCGGGTGTAATACCGAGGGGGCGTGTAGACTCAAACAGCTCGTAAACGGTCTTGTCGTTCATCTTAACGTCGAGAACACTGGTGTTGGTATACTTTTCCAGCATCTTGTACTTAGTAGGAATATCGTGTCCGAGCTCGTCAAGCTTCAGTATCGTATCGTGCAGATATGAGAACTGGAAGTGTGTCGTAACGGTATCGGCGTTAGGATCGTCTGCAGGGTGCTGGATCGGGCTGAAATCATAAACGTCATACTCGTTGGGAATTACTATAATACCTCCGGGATGCTGACCGGTAGTTTTCTTTATACCCATGATCCTCGTTGCCATATAGGCAAGCTGAGACTTCGGTATCTTTATCTCCTTTTCGTCGAGATACTTGGCAACGTAACCCCATGCCGTCTTATCCGCAAGGCCCGTTATCGTTCCCGCGCGGAACACATGTCCCTCACCGAAAAGATCCTCAGTGTACTTATGCACCTTGCCCTGCACATCACCGGAGAAGTTAAGGTCGATATCGGGTGACTTGTCACCGTAGAAGCCGAGGAAGGTCTCAAAGGGAATATCATGGCCGTCCTGATACAGCATTTCGCCGCACACGGGGCAGGCCTTATCGGGAAGATCAAAGCCTGAGCCGACCGATCCGTCGGTGAAGAACTCGGAGTAGCGGCACTTGGGACAACGGTAATGCGGCGGCAGAGGATTAACCTCTGATATACCCGACATTGTCGCAACAAATGACGAGCCAACAGAACCTCTGGATCCTACCTGATATCCAAGGCTCTCGGAATATGCAACAAGCTTTACCGCTATCATATACAGCACGGCGAAGCCGTTATTAATAATGGACGTTAACTCCTTATCAAGACGCTTTTCAACTATCTCGGGAAGCTCATCACCGTACCATTCGTGAGCTCTTGCCCAGCACGAGTTGACAAGCTCCTCCTTCGCTCCCGGAAGATCGGGCTCGTATCTTCCCTCGGGGATAGGACGTATATAGTCGCACATATCTGCGATCCTGCCGGGGTTGGTTATTACTACCTCACGCGCCACGTCTTCGCCAAGATACTTAAATTCCTCAAGCATCTCATCTGTTGTACGCAGGAAAATAGGAGTAGGCTTGTCCGCATCGGAGAACTTCATACCCGAAAGAAGTATGCGTCTGTATATTTCATCCTCCTCATTCACAAAGTGCGCATCACACGTTGCACATACGGGCTTACCGAGCTTTTTACCGAGCTCGTATATCTTACGGTTTATATCCCTTAACTGTTCGTCATCCTTAACCTTTTCGTCTGCTATAAGGAATCGGTTATTAGCTATGGGTTGTATTTCAAGATAATCGTAAAACGATGCGATATCCTCTATTTCTTGAGAACTTTTGTTGTCAATTATAGCCTTAAACAGCTCGCCCGCCTCACAGGCAGATCCTATAATTAAGCCCTCTCTGTAATCCTCAAGCACCGTCTTTGGAATTCTGGGAAATCTCTTGTAATAATTGAGATAGCTGAAGGAAATGAGCTTGTAGAGATTTTTAAGTCCCTCTTTATTTTTTGCAAAAATAACCATATGGTTGGTCGGCAGCTTCAGAGGGTCTGAGTTTTCACTCATTGCATCAACCATTCTCTCAAAGGTATTTATACCTTCGCTCTTAAGTCTGTCCATCATGACAAAGAAGATTTCCGCAAGCATCTCAGCATCATCGGAAGCTCTGTGATGGTGGAACTCATGCAACTGATAATGCTCGGCTATTACATCAAGCTTATGACGCTTGAGCTCGGGATTTACGTATCTTGAAAGTCCTACGGTATCAAGATATGTATTTTCGAAGGGAATGCCATGTCTGTCAGCTGCAATTCTGATAAAGCCGACATCAAAGTTCGCATTATGAGCAATAAGAAGCGAGTCGCCCGCAAATGCAAGGAACTTTTCGATTGCTTCTTTCTCCTTTATCTGCCCCTTTACCATATCGTCTGTAATAGATGTTAGCTCTGTAATCTCCGGTGGGATAGGCTCCTCGGGATCTACAAAGAAATCTATAGTGTCGAGAATCTGACCGTCTTTTATCTTGACCGCGCCGATTTCGATGATCTTGCAATTTCGGTTTGAAAGACCGGTGGTTTCTATATCAAACACTACCATTTCATCGTCAAAGGCGGGATATTTCGAACCGAAAACGCATCTTGCCGTATCGTTAACGTAATACGCCTCCATTCCGTAAAGTATCTTCAGACCGTTGTCCTTGCCTGCCTTTTGAGCCTTCTCAAGTGCCAACATAACCTCAGGGAATGCCTGGACGTTACCGTGATCGGTTACGGCTATAGCCTTATGCCCCCAGCGGATAGCCGTGTCGACGAGTTCTCCCGGAGTAATAATAGCATCCATCTGTGACATATTGGTATGCAAGTGGAGTTCCACTCGCTTTTCGTCCGCGTTGTCGCGTCGGTAGTCCTTGGATATTTTCTTGATGCCCCTCGGAAGAACCTGTGGCTCATTGTCAAACTTATCTCTGCGCATCTTTCCGAAAACCGCAAGGTCCACACCGGGCTTAATTCCCTTGAACCATCCCATGTTTTCGTCATTCTCAGCCACAAATTTAATATAAGTTCCGCAAGCACCGTCAGATATTCCTATAGTAAAGGTGAATCTTTCGCTTCCGCGTATTTCTTTCATTCCTGCATCAAAGACAGTGCCGAGAAATACGGTATTCTGAGTGCTTTTTTCTATCTCGGACAGGGGTGTTGGATTTACTATATCAAATCCTTCACCGTAAAGAAGCTCACCGTCCTTGACGTTGTATATTGTAGCGCCCATCTTGTAAAGACAGTCGCCGATTATCTCATTTTTACCTGCAAGCGAAGAAATACCTACTCTCGACTCAAAGCCGTAACGGGGGTCCTGAGCCTTTGCCTCAGCCTCACGGCGCTCTATTGCCTCCGCTCTCTCTCTTCTCTGCTTTTCCCTGTTTTCTTCTTCAGCTCTGATAAGGATCTCCTCACGCTTTTTAGCCATCTCGCGCTCGAGATCCTCTGCACCGTGACCGGCACTTATTACAATTTTTTTCTTAATGCCGTAGCGGCTGAAAAGTATGTTGGAGAGTATAGTCTCTGTATTTGCATTCTTGACGAACTCTATACCCGTGTCGTAAAAAGGAAGCTCAATACGTAAAGTGTCTCCCTCGTCTATGTATTTAGCATACGTAAAGAATCCGTGTGTCACAGCTCCGCAGTTAGCCGCCTCATAGGTTATCTCGTCGAAACGCGAGGTGTTATATTCTTCGGGCGGAAAGTGAGGTATTATCTTGAAGCTCTCTGCACGGTAGAGAGTACGGCACTCGTCCTCTATTTCATACAGAAGCTCCGCATCACAATGACTGTCGAAGCTTATCTCAACCTCAACTCGCATAGGAGCTTTTGTATATCTGAATTTAGCATTCTTACCACTCTCAAGAAGCCTGCGCTTTTCCGGAGTGGGAGCGTATCTTGTAAAAACTTCAAAGAAGCCTTTGGTTTGCATATTTTTCTCCTTGGGATCATCCCGTTGTCGCATCCGTTTATCTTTGGTATGCGAACACTTATTTTAAAATTTCTTTTTTTGCAGTCAACAATATGTTTTCTTTATCTCGGCAATAAGCTCATCTATAAGCCTGTCCTCGGGGACCTTTCTGAGAATCTCGCCCTTTCTGAATATCAAGCCCTCACCCTTGCCGCCGGCAATACCGAGGTCAGCCTCTCTTGCCTCTCCCGGACCGTTTACAATGCAGCCCATAAGAGCAACCTTGATATTAAGGCTGTCAAGTCCCTCTTCCCTGACTTTGTGTTTAAAGTCTGCGAGGAGTCCTATAAGATTTATTTTTGTTCTTCCGCAGGTAGGACATGCCACTATATCAAGTCCCGGATTTTTTGCCATTCCGACGGTGCGCAGTATCTCTTTTGCGGCATATATCTCCTCCACAGGGTCATCCGTAAGAGAAACTCTGACGGTATCTCCGATACCCTCGGAAAGGAGAGTTCCTATACCGATGCTACTCTTAACTATAGCGGAATTGCCACCTCCTGCCTCGGTAACACCGAGATGAAGAGGATAACCGGTGCGCTCGGACAATATCCTGTTTGCAGTTATCATATCAGTAACGCTTGATGCCTTTACCGACAGAACGATATTGGAAAAGCTGAATTTCTCAAGCAGATCTGCGTGGTAGAGAGCGCTCTCAACTAATGCCTCCGGAGTCGGTGCGCCGTACTTCTCAAGTATGTGTTTCTCAAGTGATCCGGAATTTACACCGATTCTGATGGGCACTCCCGCTGCTTTACATGCTTCCACAACGCGAAAGACCTTGCTGTCGTCACCTATATTGCCGGGATTTATTCTTATTTTTGATGCGCCGTGCTCTGCAGCTGCAATAGCTATCTCATGGTTAAAATGTATATCTGCGACCAAAGGAATTTTCACTCCGCGCGCGATGAGGCTCTCAAAGGTCTTTACCGCCTCAAGATCGGGCGCGGTTATACGTACGATATCCGCTCCTGCCTCGGCAAGTCGCATAACCTGACTGTAAGTAGCATCAACGTCATGTGTATCGGTGTTGGTCATAGACTGTATGTGAATAGGAGCTCCACCGCCTATGCTAAGCTGTCCTACACGAACCGCTCTTGTATTCTTTCTGTCAAATGAAGTCTTCATTATTCCTCCGCAGTATGCCGAAAAATCAGAATATCAGCATAAAGGTGTCCTTAAATAAAATCACTATCATAAGTGTGAAGAGTATCGCAAGTCCTATCGCATTGATTATGCCCTCGATATTCGGGGGGATCTTTTTTCTTGTGACCATTTCGATAAGTATGGTCAGAAGTCTTCCGCCGTCCAGCGCCGGGAAAGGAATCAGATTCATAAATCCAAGATTCATACTTATCAGAACGACGATATTTAGGAAGGATAGAAATCCTACCTTTGCCGCATCACTTATTGCTACCGATATGCCAACGGGACCTGAAACAGCCTTGAAATTATATCTACCGGTTATGAGATCAATGATGGATTCCCAACACATTCTCATAACAAGTGCTGATTTTCGCACGGACAAGGGGAAAATCTTGAAAAAGGTCTTTTCGGCGCGATATACGTAGAAATCCCGCATACCGAACACTTGATCCTGTGATGTTGCAATAGGGAATCTGACATCGTTTAACTCAACACGCTCTCCGTCTCTGATCACTACAAGATCAACAGGCTCATGTCCGTATCTGGATATCTGATAAGAAAGCTCATCCTCTATTCTGACCTTTTTACCGTTTACGGAGATTATCTCATCGCCGTCCATAAGACCGTAATCCTTAGAACGGTATGTCGTATCAATATAGTCGTATTGCGCAATCTCGGCATCCTCAACGGGATATGCATAGGTCGTACTGCCGATATCACTGAAGCAAACGATAATTATCATAGCCAAGAATCCGGCCAAGATATTTACTGTAGCTCCTGCGGCGGTAATGATAAATCTCTGCCAAGCAGGCTTTCTGTGGAAGGCATTCGGATCATCCGACTCCTCATCCTCGCCTGCCATAGCAACAAATCCGCCGAGCGGAAATGCGCAAAGCTTATATTTAATGTTCGTTTTCTTAGACTCGTAGGTGAGAAGCTCGGGGCCGAATCCAAGCGAAAATTCTTTTATGGTTACCTTGAAAATACGTGCTGTAATATAATGTCCGAATTCATGAATAAAAATCAAAAATTCAAATACTAACAAGGCTAAAATTACGGTTAGTATTGCTCCCAAATCTATATCCTCCGGGTTAGGTTAATATATGTGCGCCATATGGCGATAATTTACTTGTTTAAAAGCTCCTCTGCTTTTCTTCTTGCTTCTCGGTCAGCGGCTATAATTCCGTCAAGAGTGCGAATAGATGCTGCATCACGCATACCGTGTACAGTGTTTGTAACCACGCGGAATATATCCGTAAAGGAAAGTCTGCCTGAGAGAAAAGCACCCACGGCTACCTCGTCCGCCGCATTCATTACTGCGGGGACAGCTCCTCCGAGAGTTATTGCCTCTCTGGCAAGATTGAGGAAAGGAAATGCCTCGGTATCCGGCTTTTTGAAGGTGAGCGTGCCGACCTCAAAAAGATCAAGCTGACGTGACACGGATGGGCATCTGTCGGGATAATCCACCGCGTACTGTACACACATTCTCATATCCGGAACGGAAAGCTCAGCTATTACGCTATTGTCAATATATTCCACAGCCGAGTGAAGTATGCTCTCTCTGTGTACTACCACCTCTACCTTATCAGCGGGAGTATCGAAGAGATGCACAGCCTCGATTATCTCAAAGCCCTTGTTCATAAGAGTGGCGCTGTCCACTGTAATCTTCTTACCCATCTTCCATGTCGGATGAGCAAGGGTCTGCTCAAGTGTTACTCCGCACAATTCTTCGCGTGTCATACCGTAGAACGGGCCGCCCGATGCTGTGAGCAATATTCTCTTTATCTCTTTATTTTTACCGCTTTTGAGCGACTGGAAAATGGCGGAATGCTCGCTGTCTACGGGAATGATCTCACATCCCACCTCGCGTGCCGCTGCCATTACGATGTCACCTGCTATTACAAGTGACTCCTTGTTTGCAAGAGCGAGTCTTTTTCCGCTCTTTATAACGGTCAAAGACGGTATGAGTCCAGCCTCTCCAATAATGGAGTTGACTGCCACCTCACTCTTGGATGAGAGGATTCCCTCCTCTATTCCTCCCTCTCCCGAGAGTACCTTGACAGAGGTGTCCGCAAGTCTTACTCTGAGATCGCGTGCGGCATTTTCGTCTGCCATCGCGACAGCGCTCGGGTGGAACTCTCTCGCATACTCCTCGACCGCCGAGACATCTCTGTTGGCACAGAGGAAATCGACCGAAAAGCCGCGCTCGCGCGCGACGTCCAAAGCCTGTCTTCCAACGGAGCCCGTAGCTCCGAGAACCGATATTATTTTTCCCATATCATCCTCCGTGCAATCTGCCGATTGGCAGAAAATAGTCACTATCGGGGGCACCCGTGCAAAATCCCGCAATATGCAAGGACAGCGCGACGCCCCCGAAAAAATGTTTTAGATCAACTATATCAGATATCAGTTAAAGGGTGGTAATACCATGCATAAAGCCATAAGTACTGTGGAAATTGCGAGAACGGAATCGAATCTGTCCATAATGCCGCCGTGTCCGGGCATCATTCGGCTGTAATCTTTAACTCCGTATTCTCTTTTAATAAGAGATGCCCATAAGTCACCTATCTGCGATACCACAGAAAGTATGAGACCTATCAAGGCAAGTATAAGATATCTTGCGTTAATACCGGTGATCGACTCAACGATGAAGCCGTAAAGCATACAGCCGCCTATCGCGAAGATTATACCTCCGATAGACCCCTCGACAGTTTTCTTGGGGCTGAGGTTAGGAGCCAGCTTGTGCTTTCCGAATATTCTGCCTGTAAAGTATGCAAAGATATCACACATCCAAGCAGCAACGAAGACAAGAACAAAAATGTAGTTTCCGTGCTTCATATATCTTGTAATAGCCATCGAGGTAAAGGAAACGGATACGTAAGTCACGGACATGAATACCGCAGCGACATCGGTAAATCCGAGTATTTTCTGCTTTCCGCCCTCCGTTTTCTCCTCATTGCGCCTCATCACCACTTCTTTACCTATAACACAAATCGTTGCGAGATAGAGTAAGAACGTGAAGATCACTATTCCGACAATGAGAATGTAGGATATCTGATCACCGTGGATGAAGAAATCGTGAGCGAACGCGGGGAGAAGTCCTGCCACAAGGTAAGAAGGCAAGGATATTTCAAATCTCCTGTCAAATCCGAATACACGTAAAAGCTCCCATGCGGCAATAGCAGAGATA
Source organism: Clostridia bacterium (assembly GCA_017508665.1). GTDB lineage: Bacteria > Bacillota > Clostridia > Oscillospirales > CAG-272 > UBA1740. Next base: position 97,790 of record JAFVYL010000035.1, read on the forward strand.
ATTCCTAAAAATATGGGGTAAATAACATATGCTGAAAATATCATGATCGGTATAACTACAGCGCCTATACCGAGCGAGGTTATTATTCTCTGTTTCATTTAACGTTCCTTCTTCTAACTCTAAATCACTTAACCGTATCCTCAGGATTAAGTCCACCGTAGCGGCGCTTTCTCTTATAGAATGCCTCTGCCGCCTTTATCACTTCTTCCCTATTGAAATCGGGCCAGAGAGTGTCTGTGACGTAAAGCTCCGAGTATGCGCACTGCCATATCATGAAATTGGATATTCTGAGATCTCCACCTGTTCTTATGATAAGATCGGGATCGGGGGAATCGCAGGTGTAAAGATGGCGGCTTATGTCAGCCTCCGTAATGGGATTGCATCCCTCTTTTATAGCCTCGTTGACTGCGTGAACAATCTCATCTCTGCCACCGTAATTGAGAGCGACATTGATGATATGAGAATGTCCTTTGGACATATTCTCTATCTCTATGCATTTTTTACGAAGCTTTGCGGGAAGGGCGGACTTATCTCCTATGAAGCGGACGGAGGTATCGTATTTTTCGTTGACCTCCTCAACTCTCTTCAGATACTCATAGATAAGCTCCATGAGACCGTTGACTTCCTCTTTCGGACGCTTCCAATTTTCAGTAGAGAAAGCATAGAGCGTAACGTGATGAACGTCAAGATCGTTTAAGCATCTGATAACACCCTCAATGGCTTTAACGCCTGCCTTGTGTCCCTCATTTCTTGCAAGACCGCGAGCCTTTGCCCATCTGCCGTTACCGTCCATTATGATTCCGACAGACTGAAGCCTACCGTCAAAACCGGGAATATCAATTTTAGTTTTCTCTATCTTCTCGAGCTTTTTAAGTACCTCGTTCTTATTGATCTTCTCGATCATAGACGTTCTCACTTTCTGTTCGTTGAATGATTTTCAAAGTAGCCGTATATCACTTCTACCCGATGGCGTACAAATACGTACGTCGAGCTTGGTAGAATACGTGGAAATGTCCGAAAAACTCGTTTTTTTGAGGTAGTTGTCACGTACTTCTACCCGATGGCGTACAAATACGTACGTCAAACTTGGTTGAATCCGGAGAAATGTCCGAAAAACTCGTTTTTTTGAGGTAGTTGTCACGTACTTCTACCCGATGGCGTACAAATACGTACGTCGAGCTTGGTAGAATACGTGGAAAATACCCAAAAAAATCAGATTTCCATTATTTCCTTGGTTTTGGATGCAGTAATATTATCAATCTCCTTGATATACTTATCGGTGAGATCCTGGGTATTCTTATCGCTGGACTTTGCCTCATCCTCGGTCATTTCAGAATTCTTCTTAAGAGCCTTTACCTTATCATTAGCATCACGGCGGATGTTACGGATAGCAACCTTTGCATCCTCGCCCATCTTTGATATCTGCTTGGAAAGCTCGCGACGACGCTCCTCGGTTGTGGGAGGGAAAGAGAGACGGATGCAAGAACCGTCGTTCTGAGGATTGATGCCGAGATCGGAGGTGAGAATAGCCTTCTCAATACCCTTCATAGCAGACTTATCCCAAGCGGTAATAACGATGGTACGAGCATCTGCAACCTTGATCTCTGCGATAGCGGAAATAGCTGTGGGAGAACCGTAGTAATCTACGTTTATCTTCTTAAGCACGTCGGGATTTGCTCTGCCCGCTCTAATGGTAGAAAGGTTCTCGGTGTAGTTGGAAACAGTTTTCTGCATTTTTACTTCGTATTCTTTAGTATCAAGTTTCATATTCTTTTGCTCCTTCTGCAATATATTTTATTTTTTACTTTTCCTAATTATTCAGCGGTTATGACCGTTCCGTCAATTTCACCCTTTACGGCTCTCTCGATATCCGTGGGGTCTTTAAGTCCGAATACATGTACCGGAATTCCCGTAGACAGGGAGAAAGCGGTAGCGGTGGCATCAATAGCCTTAAGATTCATGGCAAGAACATCTGTTGCCTTCACACGCTCAAGCTTCTTTGCATCGGGATTCTTTTTCGGATCATCTGTGTATATGTAGTCAACATTCTTTGCCATAAGGATTGCATCAACACCAATCTCTGCGGCTCTGACAGCACCCGTTGTATCGGTCGAGAGGAAAGGAATTCCAAGTCCGGCACCGAATACTACCACATCTCCCTTTTCAAGGTGGGAAACAGCAGCCTCAGAGGTATAGGGCTCCGCAAAGGGAGTCATAGGAACAGAAGTCATAACAGCGGCACTTCTGCCTGCTCTTTCAATAGCCTCCTTAAGACAGATAGCATTGATAACGGTAGCAAGCATGCCCATTCTGTCAGCCGAGATGCGATCCATCTCACCGCCCTGTCTGCCGCGCCAGATGTTTCCGGCACCGACTACTATAGCCATCTCATATCCCTCGGCAGCACATCTTGCTATCGAGGAAGCGACCTTATCTACATAGGCAGAATCATAGATTTCACCGGAGTTGTTTGCCAATACCTCACCGGATAATTTTAAAAGTACTCTTTTCATATCCTTCTCCTTACGAAATCTTATTTTTAAGACTTACGGCGAGTCTCGCCTTGTCTGCAATATTCTTTGATGTAAGTCCGTATATTTCAAGAAGTTCAGGCACCTTACCGCTTCTGCCGTAGGAATCCTCGACTCCTACTCGAAGCACGGGTACAGGATGAGACTCCGCAACAACCTCTGCTACTGCAGAGCCGAGTCCGCCGATAATGTTGTGCTCCTCAGCAGTAACAATTGCTCCGCTTCTCTCAGCAGCCTTAACGATAGCTTCCTTATCGATAGGTTTCACCGTGTGTATATTTATGACGCCAGCATCGATGCCCTCTTCCTTAAGCATATCAGATGCCTCAAGTGCAAGATGGACCATATAGCCTGTAGCAATAATGGTAACGTCACGTCCTTCTCTGTAAGAAACGGCCTTTCCGATCTCAAATTTGTAATCGGGGAAAAGCTCAGCAGTAAGATCCGGAACTGCAAATCTGCCAAATCGCATATACATAGGACCGTCAGTAGTGATAGCCGCTTCAACAGCCGCATATGCCTCACTTGCATCCGCGGGACAGATAACTGTCATTCCGGGAATAGTACGCATAAGCGCGATGTCCTCGTTGCACTGATGGGTAGCACCGTCTTCACCTACCGTTATACCTGCATGTGTTGCACCTATCTTGACGTTAAGATGAGGATATCCTATGGAATTTCTCACCTGCTCAAACGCGCGTCCTGCCGCAAAAATAGCAAAGGATGATGCAAAAACAGTCTTGCCCGTAGCAGCTATACCCGCTGCAACAGACATCATATTCCCCTCTGCGATACCGCAATCAAAAAATCTCTCGGGGAACTTTTTCTTGAACATTCCTGTCTTAGTAGCCGCAGCAAGATCGGCATCAAGAACAAGAAAATCGTATTTTTCACCAAGCTCGGCAAGCGCTCTGCCGTAGCTCTCTCTGGTAGCCTTCTTTTCTGCCATCTTACTCACCTCGCTCCAATTCTTCTTCAATTTTCTTAAGGTCGGCAACTGCTACGAGATACATATCCTCCTTAGGTGCCTGACCGTGCCACTCACAAGCGTTCTCCATATACGATACGCCTTTACCCTTGACAGATTTTGCAATAATCACGGTGGGCTTGCCTTTTATCTGTTTTGCCTCGTTAAATGCTGTCTCTATCTCATCAAAATCGTGAGCATTGACGGTAATGACGTGCCAACCAAACGCTCTGAACTTTTCATCATGAGGTGTTGGATTCATAACCTCGGTGATAGGACCGTCGATCTGGAGTCCGTTCAGGTCAAGTATGGCAACAAGATTGTCAAGCTTGTAATGAGCAGCAAACATAGCTGCCTCCCATATCTGTCCCTCCTGGCTCTCACCGTCTCCGATAACCGAATAAACTCTATAGCTATCGCCGGAAACCTTAGCTGAAAGCGCCATACCGCAAGCGGTAGAAAAACCAAGGCCAAGTGAACCTGTGGACATATCTACTCCGGGAACACTTTTCATATCGGGATGTCCCTGAAGACGGGAATGAGTCTTACGAAGTGTCTTTAACTCCTCTTTCGGGAAAAAGCCACGTTCAGCAAGAACGGAATAAAGCGCAGGAGCTGTATGACCTTTAGAAAGCACGAATCTGTCTCGTTTTTCATCCTTGGGATTGGCGGGATCTATCTTCATCTCTGCAAAATACAGATACGTAAGAACATCCGCAATCGACAAAGATCCTCCGGGATGACCGCACGCTGCATTGTAAACAGACTCAATTATGCTGAGTCTGACGTTATTTGCTGTTTTTTTCAGATTTAATTTCTGTGACTTGTCCATAGCTCCTCCGAAACGCTGTATTTACACATATTATTTTACAACACAGCGCGCGAAAAGTCAACTGATTTTAAATACTATATTTATATTTTTTTGTGATGTGCTCTGCATACCTATGTTAAGGAATAAAAAGGAAGAGCCTTGCAGACTTGTGCAAGGCTCTTCTGACCAAAATCAATAACGTATTCTATTGTAGAATTGATAGATGAACATAGGAACAGCGATAAGTACACCGACAACGACTATTCCCGGCATCATATCGGGATTGAATCCTGAGCCGAAGATCTGAGTGCAGAAAAAGGCAACACCGATACCGCCTGCAACTGATGTGATAACCATCTCAAGATACTGACGGATAAGTATGGCAACCAAAGAAACCGCTACGGCTACAGTAATTGAAAGCGCCATATTACCCTGGGTAGCCGAAGTGATTGCCGTAAAGAACATCGCATTCATGCAGATGTTGTAAGTGTCAAAACCGATCGCTCCAACATATACGGTATTGTAGATAAATCTGGACATTACCGCAGTGAATACACCGACTGCGATTCCTGTCGCATATCCCGGGATCGCGGGAATAACATCCTGGATCAAGGGGCTTATCCAATAGATAGATGCCACAAAGCCTATAGCGAAAAGAAGGACCGACCGTACGACGTCTGTCATACGTCTGCCGAAGAATCCGACCACGAGGCAAAGCACAGTAAGAACTATTGGAATTGCCGGACCAAGAGAATTATAAAACTTCGTAACCGCCTCAACGATAGGCACCATCGAAGCCTCTTTCATAACGGAATCAAAGATTGACGTGAACATACAGGACACCTCTCATTTTTTCATCACATTAAATTTTATCATAAAGACAGGATAATGTCAAGTGAAATTTAAGATTTATAGGTGTATTTTGAACCAACATTAACAACAAAGTCATGTTTTTTCAAGCGACGGATAAAGATTGTATATAACCTTGCCGTCGTTTGATGCCATTCGGACGGTCTGTGCCGCTCCGCTGTAGGGCCTTGAAGCGTATGCGATCAACATATCGCAAAGTTCAACCAACCGCTTGTTTCTCTCCTTCATACAGGTGTCGGTATACTCGTCAGAGATATATTCTATTTCGTCGGCATTAAAAAGAGTATACTCGTAAAGGCTGACCTGTGAGGCAGACCAAGTGCTACTCTGTGTCTTGCAAGGCAAAACTATGATGAGCTTGACGTCAGGATGTGACATACGGAAGCGAATAACCTCCTTTGCTGCGAGAGTATCGAATCCGAGAGCCCCTCCTGTAACGAAAGTGCGGCAACCGCTCTCATAGGCAAATGCAATCGCACGGTCAAGGAGACCGTCTATACGCGACTTGTGTGAATCTTCAATTTTTCGATGACCTGTGAAAGCGCAAGTCTGCATAATTCGGTCTCCTTTCGTGGATTTATGATGTTTTTTGACAAGTTAAGTTGTCATAAACGAGTTATTCCAATTCAAACGCTCCGGTGTACAAACTGTAGTACTGTCCACGCTTAGCAATCAACTCATCATGAGATCCGCGCTCAATAATAACGCCGTGATCAAGCACCATTATGACGTCACTGTTCTGAACGGTAGAGAGACGGTGCGCTATAACGAATACTGTCCTATCCTTCATAAGAGCATCCATGCCTCGCTGAACTATCTGCTCTGTTCTGGTATCGATGGACGAGGTAGCCTCGTCAAGTATCATTACCGGCGGATCGGCAACAGCAGCTCTTGCGATTGCTATAAGCTGTCTTTGTCCCTGAGAAAGATTAGCTCCGTTTCCGGTAAGCATAGTAGAATATCCGTCCGGAAGTCTGGTGATAAAGTCGTCAGCTCCGGCAAGCTTAGCAGCAGAAATACATTCCTCATCGGTCGCATCAAGCTTTCCGTATCTGATGTTATCCATTACCGTACCGGTAAAGAGGTTGGTATCCTGCAAAACTATACCGAGCGATTTACGAAGCTCGCTCTTTTTGATTTTGTTAATATTTATGCCGTCGTATCTTATCTTTCCGTCGGCAATATCATAGAATCTGTTGATAAGATTAGTGATAGTCGTCTTACCGGCTCCGGTAGCACCTACAAACGCAACCTTCTGACCAGGTTCTGCATACAAAGTAACATCCTTAAGGACGGGTTTTCCCTCCTCATACTCGAAGTCGACACCGCTCATGCGTACGTCACCCATCAAAGGAACGTAGCTAACGGTTCCGTCAGACTTGTGAGGATGCTTCCACGCCCACTTTCCGGTATGCTCACGGCATTCAACGATTACACCGTCGATCTCTTTCACATTAACGAGAGTTACGTATCCCTCGTCAGTCTCGGGCTCTTCGTCAAGAAGCTCAAACACTCTCGATGCACCCGCAAGACCCATAACAACAGAATTTATCTGATGGGATACCTGACCGACGTTTCCTGTAAACTGCTTTGTCATATTAAGGAACGGAACTACAAGAGCAACAGTAAACCAAGCATTCTCTGCTCCGCCAAATGAAAAATTCTTAAGTCCGGAGATAAGGAGCGCACTGCCGGCTATTGCAACAAGAATATAGAGCACGTTTCCGATATTGCCGAGAATAGGTCCTAAGGTGTTGGCATATCTGTTAGCCTGGACAGCCTCACGGTAGAGCTCATCATTGACCTTATCAAAATCAGCTTTGCTCTCTTCTTCATGGCAGAATACCTTGATAACCTTCTGACCGTGCATCATTTCTTCAACATAGCCCTCGGTTTTACCCACAGCTATTTGCTGACGGATGAAATGACGGGCTGATCCGCCGCCTATCTTACCGGTCACGAAGAACATAAGCGTAACGCCTGCAAATACTACAAGGGAAAGCCATACCGAAAGCGTGAGCATTACGCACACAAGAACGGTGATGGTTATTCCTGTCATAAGAAGCTGCGGTAAACTCTGAGAAACGAGCTGTCTGAGTGTATCGATATCATTGGTATAGTAACTCATTACGTCACCGTGATTGTGAGTATCAAAATACTTGATAGGCAAGTCCTGCATTTTATCAAACATCTTGTCACGGAACTTTTTGAGTGTTCCCTGAGTTATCGTAACCATCAGCTGGTTATACGTAAAGGACGATACAAGGGATGCTAAATAGAGTGCGGCGAGTGTGATAACCGACTTAAAGATATCGCTCTTGACGACACTCCACACGTCATTCCATACAGTGTCTTCTACAAGAGCACCGGCCGCGAGCGCTTCGCCTATTCTCTCATAAACCTGGCGCATAAAGAGTGCCGGAATAGCACCGATAGCCGCAGAGAGAATGATACAGCAGATTGTCAGAGGCAGAAGCCTCGGATAGAACGAGAAGAGCTCGCGGAGGAGTCTCTTAAACGTTCCTTTTTTAGCACGGGGGCGCGGTTTTCTACTTGGTGCCATCTTCTTCACCTCCCGCATTATTCTGTGAAACGTAGATCTCGCGATATACATCGCAGCTCTGGAGAAGCTCCTCGTGATTGCCCATAGCGACAATTCTGCCGCCGTCAAGCACGATGATCTTATCTGCATCCTGAACGGAAGAAATACGCTGCGCGATGATCAGCTTTGTGGTCTCGGGGATATACTCCCTCATTGACTTACGTATAAAAGCATCGGTCTTTGTATCAACCGCGCTTGTGGAGTCATCAAGAATGAGTATCTTCGGTCTCTTGAGAAGGGCTCTGGCAATACAGAGTCTCTGCTTCTGTCCGCCGGAGACGTTTGCACCGCCCTGCTCAATATAGGTATCGTATCCGTCAGGGAACAGATCTATAAATTCGTCAGCGCAGGCAAGGTGACACGCATGGCGCATTTCCTCATCTGTCGCTTCTTTATTACCCCAACGCAGGTTCTCCTTGATAGTACCTGAGAAAAGCACGTTCTTCTGAAGTACAACCGCTACGTTATTTCTAAGGACCTCAACGTCGTAGTCGCGCACATCGACACCGCCTACCTTAACAGTTCCCTCGGTAACGTCATAAAGACGTGAGATGAGCTGTACAAGAGTCGATTTTGAAGATCCTGTACCTCCTATAATACCGAGCGTCTCACCCGATGCAACGCTTAGATTTATATTAGAAAGCGCGTAGCGAGATGCATTCTTAGAATACTTGAAGCTCACATCTGTAAATTCGATAGAGCCATCATTTATCTCTGTAATAGCGTCTTTTTTGGAAACTATAGTTGACTTTTCCGTTAATACTTCGGTGATTCTGCGTGCAGATTCAATAGACATAGTGAGCATAACGAACACCATCGATATCATCATAAGGCTTGACAGTATCATAAATCCATATGTAAGAAGAGCCGAAAGGTGAGCCACGTTAAGAGCCTCGCCTCCGCTGGTCACTACCTTACGAGATCCGATGGAGAGAATGAATACCATAACGATATTGAGACAAAGCTGCATCACCGGGCTGTTAAAGGCAAGTAGTCTGTCTACTTTAGTGAAATCAAGACAAACCTCTTTGGATGCAGTGCCAAACTTTTCCTTCTCATAATCCTCTCTGACAAAGGATTTTACAACTCTCATGCCCTTAATATTTTCCTGCACGGAGGCATTAAGGTTATCGTATTTTTTAAACACGCGGCGGAACATGGGCATCGCCTTTGTAGCAATTCCAAATACGGCAAAGCCGAGAATCGGAATAACTATAACGAATATCCATGCAAGGCTGCCGCCCGTTATGAATGCCGCCACAATAGCAAATATGAACATGAACGGAGAGCGTATCGCCATACGTATCATCATCATATATGCGCTCTGTACGTTAGTTACATCTGTCGTAAGTCTGGTTACGAGTGATGAGGTGGAAAACTTATCGATATTCTCAAACGAGAAGTCCTGCACCGAGTAGTAGAGATCGTGACGGAGATTTTTTGCGAATCCGCAGGACGCTTTCGCGGCAGTAAGTCCCGCGATCGTTCCGAATGCGAGAGAAAACAAAGCAAGAAGCACAACAACAGCTCCGTACTTAAGCACGGTGTATATATTGACTGTCGCCTGTGTCTCGATAAGCTCTACCATCTCCGCGATAACAAAGGGAATTATACATTCAAGAATTACCTCGAAGAACACAAAAAGAGGCGTAACTATAGATGCACTTTTGTATTCCCTTACGCTTTTAAGTAAAGTTTTAATCATTTCCTGACCTTTCTGCCCAAAGTATGGGCTTTATGCGCGTGTACATAGTATATATTTTAACACTGCGCGTATATAATGTCAATACAGTGTATATTTTTTTGTGAGAAAAGTATGCAAAGTTCCTTTTTTATCTCCCGTTTTTTGTGTAATTATTTCTTGATTTTTTCAACATTCTCACACAATTATCAACATACCTATTGACAAAATCAGTCAATTATGCTAAAATACTTAACGTATATGCTCTCGGGCATAAATTTATGGAGGACATTATGGACGACGGCGACGGGGAAACTTGTCATAGTATGAAAATATTTTGTGTTTGTCAGGCTTAGCCACTTGTGTAGTTGGTTACGCCTTTTTTTGCTGCTCTTCTCCATACTTCATTATAACTGAAATAACTAAAACAAATATTATACATTCGAAAGGAATTTATTTCTCGTAAAGAGAAAAGATCAAGACTTATGTTAATTATTATCCTACTCTGCGTTGTGATGTCGGCGTATTTCTCTGCCACGGAGACCGCGTTTAACACATTCAACAAGATCAGAGTCAAGAATCTGGCTGAAAAGGGTAACAAGCGTGCCGCACGTGCGCTCAAGCTCTCTGAAAATTACGATACCCTTATCTCCACGATTCTTATCGGCAACAACATTGTAAATATCCTTGCAGCATCGCTTGCAACCCTTTACTTTGGCAAAATTCTCGCAGGCGGCTCGGCTGAAGCATTTGCACCTACCATTTCCACAGCAGTAATGACAGTGCTTGTGCTCACATTCGGCGAGATAGCTCCCAAAACCATCGCTAAGCAGGCTCCTGAGAAATTTGTACTCTTTGCTACTCCCGTTATCAACTCGCTTGTAGTATTATTCACCCCTTTCTCATTTATCTTCAAGCTCTTGCAGAATCTTCTGTCCAAGATATTCAAATCCGGCGAAGATCAGGGTATGACGGAAGAAGAGCTCATATCCATTATTGAGGAAGCCGCAGAAGAGGGTGACCTCGACGAAGAGGAAAGCACGCTTATAAAATCCGCCATCGAATTCAACGAGCTCGAGGTCGGAGATATCTTCACACCCCGTATTGACATTACCGCCGTGCGCTCCGATATCAGTAAAGAGGATCTCGAAAAGGTATTTACGGAGTCCGGATATTCCCGTATTCCGGTCTATGATGACGATCTCGACAATATTCACGGTATCGTATACTACAAGGACTTCTTCTCCGATGCGCAGAACACACGTATTCCAATCTCTGAAATCGTAAAGCCCGTTATGTACGTCACAAAGACTCAAAAAATAAACGACGTACTCAAGGATCTGCAGGAAAAACAAATGCATATGGCCATAGTAACCGACGAGTACGGCTCTACAGCAGGTATCGTAACTCTTGAGGATATCCTCGAAGAGATCGTTGGTGAAATCTGGGATGAACACGACGAGATAATCGAAGAGATCAAAGAGGTCGGAGAGAGAGAATACATAGTATCCGGTATGGCTAACCTTGAGAAGCTCTTTGATGAGCTTGACATCGACCTTGATGAAGAGCTCGATGCCATGACCGTAAACGGCTGGGCTATGAGCATTCTTGACAGAATCCCCGAGGAGGGAGATTCCTTCGAGGAGCTTGGTCTTACTGTCCGCGTGCTTAAAATGGACGGCAGACGTATTGAGGATCTCCACATTCTTGATAATAGAAGCATGGATGATGATACTGAAGAAAACGAAAGTTCATCAGAAAAAGAGTGATTTTGTAAACTTATCTTCGAATTTCGTGGTAAATAAAAAACAGGACTCAATGAAAAGAGTCCTGTTTTTTTATTTATGCAGTATTTGTTTCGCTCAACAAATTGCACGCCACTAAACACATTTTTATCACCTAAAATACAGTTTTTTCATATGCTGTAAAAGAGAAAAAATAGGACATTAAAAATGAAAATAGTTTTACTTTGCGCTATCGGAGTCGGCGGAGCTACCGTGCTTGGAGCTATCCTCGGCTTCATATTTAAGAATATCACTCACCGTTTTTCTGACGTTGTTTTGGCGTTTTCCGCGGGAGTAATGCTCGCATCGGCTGTCATAGCTCTTATAATCCCGTCAATAGATATGGGTGGTAAATATGCTGTACTAATAACCGCCGGCGGAATATTCTCCGGTGCGCTGTGCCTGAATCTGATTGATAAGCTGGTGCCTCACGTACACAAATTTGTAGAAGTAGGTAGCACACCTGATGCTCTGAGGCGGCAAAGAGTGATGCTATTCGTAGTAGCAATAGCTCTTCACAATCTCCCGGAAGGAATTGCGGCAGGCGTAGGATTCGGCAGCGGAGATATATCATCAGCACTCATTATAGCAGGCGGTATTGCTATGCAAAACATTCCCGAAGGTATGGTAATAATAGCGCCAATGTTATCTGTAGGGGTAAAAGAAACAAAAACTTTGCTGATAGCATTCAGCACCGGGTTGATCGAGGTCGTGGGCACTGTTATCGGTTATTTTGCCGTAACCCTCGCAAGTTTTATTCTCCCCTTTGCTCTCGCATTTGCCGGCGGTACTATGCTCTACGTAATAAGCGATGAAATAATCCCGGACACACACGCTGACGGAGCTGAAAACGGCGCTACCTATGCTCTGCTTGCAGGATTTTGTCTGATATTGCTTTTTGATTGGCTTCTTTGACATTTCCTTCAATTTTACTTCCAATATATAGAAAGGCTCTCGCGCGATGCGCGGGAGCCTTTGGTTTTTTAGTTAAGCGGGATAAGATGTGTCATTTTCAGTATGGTACTGAAGAGCGAGCTTTGAGTAATTGTAAAGCGCAACCGCAAATGCATTGTCCTCAAGGCTTTGAGCATAGGTCGCAAGGTTGTACTGACATACTACGGAATCATCAGAACCGTGTGCGGTAACTGTGATAGTAATATCATTAGCTACATCGAATATGCCAAGTCCTTTGAGCGTAAGTATCTGCTCGCTAGCAAGGGAATTTACGTAGACGCTGTACTCTACTGTCTCGCCGAATCTGTTGTAGCTGAGAGTTACAGTACCTCTGAAGCCTCTCGCTATCTTAAATACGAACTCGGGTACAGAGTTAAGTCTGAGAGCCGCGGAACGGATAACGCTTGAGAGTGCGGAGGTATCAAGCTTCTCAGTGAGCTCCTCGGAAGGAAGGTACTCGGAGTACTCTTCAATAAGTGCTGTCACAGAGCTCATCTTCTCACCGTTTGCATCGAAGAGCGCGTGTGCCTCGTTAGCATAATTGAGAAGAGAAACGATAAGAGACTTATCTGCCGCGTCGGTCTCAAGAAGTCTGCGGAGGTAATCTACAAAGCAAATCTCCTGCTTCTGAGTATATAGCGCCGCACCGCTTCTCACCTGGAAGGTAACGGTAATAACCTTATCAATCTCATGAGGTGCCAGCTCGTATCTGAATACTACGTATTCCTCACCGTTGATAACAGTGGTCTCACCTGTATCGGTATCAACCGCGGATACCAACACACCGTCAACGTACTTGGTCTTCTTAACGAAGAACTTGAAGTCTATGCTGGTGCTGATATTTGCGCTATAGAGCATATCGGTAGCCGCATAGTTAATATTCTCAGTTCTGGGCTTAGCAGTGTAGATCTTCATCTCCTCTGTAGGAGATGCTACGGGATAATCGGTAACAGCGGAAATGCTGTAGTTCTTGCTGGAGGTGATTGTCACCTTATACCATGTTACTCTGTTAAGCACACCGTTCTGGATATAAACACCGTTAACAATGGGCTCCATCTTTTCACCGTAAGGATAGAAGACTACGTCGTAATCGTGGAAGGTTATTGTTGAGCCGGGATTGGATATCTTGTAAGTCCAGATTGCTACGGAAGAATTGCTCCAACAGTTATCAGCATTGATCGTCTTGAAGGTATAAGTAGTACCTACAGTAGTATAGATGAATCTTGTGCTTGCGTATGCAAGACCTGTTCTTGTACCCTTGTATCTCTCAATACCGGGATCGAACTCATAAAGTCCGGTATTCCAGTCTAGATTAAGATTAAGTCCGTTGGTCTCTACGGTTGCCTCGGATCTGATCTTTACCGCAGTAGCAGGAATATACTTAACTTCAACCGTCTTAGCATAGTTAGTCTCGATTGCGAGAATCTTGTTAAGAGTATCGATAGATCCGTATTCTCTGCCGTCAACCACTGCAAGAGTAGGAAGCTTTGAAGCTCTGTAATCAGCTGTGTAAATGCTGTCTGCCCAATCAGTGATATCACCTGAATCGATAGTACCGATAAGGGCATCCTCAGCTGTTGCATAGCTAAATGTTCTGACAGCTACATTGTCGAAGCAAACAGTGCTGAGCTTATCCTCGGTGAAGAAGCTGAAGCTGTCAACCTTGAGCTCTGTGCCTGCAAGATATGCCTCATTGTTATCTATCGCGCCACCCTCTGCGGAGCATGCGAACAGACCGTTAACAAATGCGTAAGCGCAGTTGTTTGTGAAATCGAAGACGATAGTTACATGAGCCATGTCACCGTCTATCATTCCGAGATTATTAAGAAGAATTGCGTTATCGGATACGGACGCGCCGGAAACAGGAACAAGTCCTACCGCGATATCGTCGATCAACGCGCCGTCTGTACCAAAGTCAAAGTCAACTACAATATAGGAAGCTCTGCCAGGTTCGTAAACCATAGATACGGGGGTAAATCTGAGAGAAACCTGTTCCGCAGAATCCGTATTCAAGCCTCCTTCCGAATTGAGGATAGCAGATTCGCGATATACAATACTGCCGCTATCAATATCGGTAAGGAGAGATGCGTTACGGTAGCCTGCTGCGCCCCAGTTTCCAACTGTGGGTACAAAAGCGTTGAAGAGGTTGCCGTTTACATTTGCATTTACAGCATTGAATACTGCGGAAAGATTAGATCCGCCGGTAACCGGAACCTGCTCTTCTGTTCTTACCTCCATGTATGGAAGATCGAGTGTAATGATACCGTTCTGGTCAGGAGTAAGGTCTCTGCCATTGATGTCAACGAACTTAACATCCTGGCCGTAAGTGTAGATCACAGCATCACAGTTAACAGTTATTGTTTCAGAAAATGCATGAAGAATCTTTACAACCGCGGGAGTTGTCTTATTTCCGTACAGTACCGCCTCAAGAGCTTCTTCGCTGTGGTAAGCAACACCGTCTACCGCCGCGATAGAGGGCTGAGAGGGCATTTTGTAATCAGCGTTGTACAAATTACCTGACCAGAGCGCGATATTACGATTAGCTACTGCAGCAGTAATGGCGCTGTCCTGGTATACTCTCATTGAAATGTTGGTGTAGCTAACGTCTGCGGAAGAATTACCGCCGCCTCTGATAGCCTGGAAGTAGTGATCTGTGTTATCGGTGATGTTATCGTCTTTGGTAAGGACATACTTACCGTTTACGAAAACGGTAGCATCCTTAGTATCGGTAGAAAGAACCATCGTTATATGCACAAACTCACCAAGTTCATAGCCCTGATAAAGAGTATTAAGACTGATGTCGTTATTACCACTCCATGCTGCACCGCTGGCAGAGGTGCGTGTAATGGTTTTTAAGGTATAAGGAGTGTCGCTACTGTTCATAGCGATATCGAAATCAATAACTATATGCTGATCTACGTTCAACACGTAAGGTATCTTTTTACCTGTGGGATACCAGTCGTTATAGGTATTGGACGAATCGTTGACAATACCGCTGTGAACACGCTCATTTATATATGTCGAGTTGGTATAGCTGTCGGAAATAACGTACATAGTACGTCCGCCGGACTTATCATAATTGATTGCTGCAAACTCAGAAAATACGTTATCTGCGTGAGGAAGCCTTATAATATTCGGAGCATTTACAGGAACAACGTGACTCTGAGTAAGATTGGATACAAAAGGAGCGGTTGTGGAAACGATATTTCCATTAACCGATACTATCCGACATCCGTTAACAGGAGTAAAGAGCTTAGACTGCTCCATACCATTGGTGTTTACATTGGCATTAACACAGAAGGATATAGGTGCAAATGGCTGTGCCAAGAACTCTACGTTCACGGTATCGTTAGTTGAAATTCCGCGCTCAAGATCCTTGAAGTTTCTGTATTCATTATCTTCAATGGTTGCAAGAACAGGAAGCTTCTCTCCGCCTCTACCTGCGGTGTATCCCTCCCAAGAGGTAAGAGATCCGCTATTGATGGCAAGCTCAAGAGCTTCACTGTCATCGATGTAAAGTCTATGAGCAAAATTATCGAAAGCTGTGTTATCTCCTGCCGTCATATTGGCATTTACATTATTTCTGGTAAACTCAACTCTGTAACCGAGAGCCTTTACCTGAGTATCGTTAGCAAGCCTATTGGGATCTGAATCGTTTCTTACAGCAAGAGGACCGTTTGCTACAAACTCACCGTTAACAAAAACCTTGATAACGTTGTTTGCAATATCTCCGATAAGCGTGATGTGAGACCAGGAGTCTCCCGCGGTAAGATAATTACCGATCATAATTTCATCAGAGAACGGGAATCCTGCTGTATCGGAAGCACGTCTCAATACTACGCTGACGTCAACATTTGGAATAAAGTTTCCGTAAGTAGCTATATCGAAGTCGATTACGTAATATCCTTTGGCATCCTCACCAACTACCGTGAAGGGATCGCTGTTAGCAGTACCTACACTGATAGCAAGGTTGTTGCTGGATGCATAAGTTTCGTTGATCGTCTTGTTGGCATATGCGACAATATGATTGTCACTACCGTTACCCTGCGCGATACTGACGAACTTGGAATTTCCAGCGTTCATCGTGCCTATAGAGTTAACGCGGTTGCCGGGTACGTCACTCTTAGCGATGGTAGTACCGTTGTTAATGTTCTGACCGCCACTGTAATCAGTAGGTTCAAAGCTCTTTACAAAGGGCTCAGTCTCTTCCGCTCCTGTTGTAAACAGAAGTGATGTACAAAGAGCCGCGATAACCAAAATCGAGCACAAAAGCTTGGCATATTTTTTCATTTGGTGGTTCTCCTTTTTGAGTAATTCAAAAATGTTTATAATATTACAATAATATTTTACCATTAATATGCTCGCGTGTCAATATGACCATTCCACCAAGATTATCCGTTTTTTTTTATAACTATTACACAACTATACAATCAAACAGCGAAAAAATCCCGCCCTGATAAATCAGAGCGGGACTTGCTTTGCGTATTAATCAATCTAAAAGATGCTCGAGGCTGATGCTTTTCACAACATCCTCATAGCTGATATCCGCACCGTCATCAAGTTGGTTCTTGTTCTGTACGAATTTTTCCGCGCGAAGTCTCGAGATAAGAAAATTCTCTATCCAATAAATGAACTCGGTGTCAGGGCTGAGATGCTCAAGTTTCTTCATTCTCTTGTACATAGGCGCTCCGTCCGAAGCATCGCGCCAGGTATCGACAAAGGCGACATCAAAGCCTTCGCTCGGCATAGTGTTTTCAGCATAATCAAATGCATCGGCATTCACTATTCTCACCTTTTCCGGATGTGCAAACTGAGGAAAAATATATTCCTCAAACAACGCTATAACATCACGGCTCTTTTCAATTACAGTGACAGATTCAACATTCTCCTTTTCCGAGACCATATACGTGTAATATCCGAGACCGAGTCCAAATGTAACCACCTTACCGTGTGCTCTCTCTATAGCTTCGTCGGAGGTGTCGAGGTCAACGGGTGTTAGTGTCATCCATTCGTTACCGTCCTCAAGAACTGCCGGAAACTCAAACTCTTCTTTGAAAAATCCAAGCGGCGGAATCTCACGAAATCCTTCGCAAAGAATCATATCGTCTGCAATAACTCCTCGGTATGCCGGGTATTTCTCACGTCTGAGCTCCCAGCTTCCCTTCTTGACCTCCGGGATCACGATATTTTTATAATAAAGGTTATTTCTGTACCTATTGGCATCCATCACTCTGACAGACGGAGTTATATAGTCCCTTATAAGGGTACGCTCGTCGGCAGATCCGTCTATGTCAAGACCGAATATCTGGCACAAAATGGCGGCAAAGCCATCGGCCTCATCTATCGAACCGTCACCGCATAGTGCATGCATCATTTCCGCATTGATTATCTCACTGTAGTGCTCAAGATAATTGGCATAAAGCCTTGTCAGTCTGAAATTAAGCTCAAAGGTCTTTTCCAGCCTTTTCATCTTTTCTCTGTCACGAAAATCCATACGTACCTCTCGAGTAAATTGGTAATATCATTGTAAACGAATTTCAGCCGATAGTCAATAGACGGATCGAAAAATGGAAAAAACTGCGCTTGACTTTTTTATGCTTTTGTTGTATGATAAGTGTGTTATGGTATGCATTTTTGTCAGAATGGCAAAATTCAATTATGATTTTTAACGGTGAATTATGAATATAACTGAAAAGATCCTGCGCTCACAGCTCGAATTGACAAAGCCGATAACAGACGGTTCCAAGCTCGAGACGGCACGCAGTATGCAAGACAAGCTTGGACGCCTTATGCACTTTACTCGCAGGCACGACGTAGTAGTCCGCGAAAGGTACGATGGTGATGTAAAAGGGCTTTTAACAGTACCCCGTGATGAATTACGCGGTGGTGTAATACTATATCTACACGGTGGCGGATACGTCTGCGGCATGAGTGAATATGCCAAAGGAGTCGCATCCGTGATCTCTGCCGAATGCGGCATGAAGGTCGTAAGCGCAGACTACAGACTCGCGCCGGAGCACCCCTTCCCCGCAGCACTCGATGACGCTTACGCTATGTATTGCAAAATACTTGAGAGGGGCATCGACCCTGCCAAGATCATGCTGGCAGGAGAAAGCGCGGGCGGTGGACTCTGCTATGCGCTCTGCCTTAAGCTTCGTGACGAGGGCAAGCCTCTGCCGGCCGGTATAATTGCCATATCCCCGTGGTGTGATCTCACCTTGTCGGGAGATAGCTACATCACAAACAGAGAGAAAGACCCGTCTCTTACCATAAAGCGCCTTGAGTTCTTTGCAGATTGCTATACCGGAGCTTACTCGGAAGATGAAATTACAAAAATAAAGAAGATCTCTGCCAACACCAAGGGCGACAACGATCTTAAGCGTAATCCGTACGTATCTCCGATTTTCGCCGATCTTACCGGTATGCCTCCGTCAATTATCTTTGCCGGTGAGGACGAGCTTTTGCTCTCCGATGCTATCTGCATGCGCGATAAACTTTTTGCCTCGGGATGCGATTCAACACTCATCACAAGGGCAAATATGTGGCACTCTTACGTTTTGTACTGTTTGAAGAGTAATGCTAAAGATTTCGAGAAAATCAACGAATTTATAAAGAAATGTTTACCAAAAGGCAATGAACGCAAGCTCAGATGGATGCATCTTGATAACTCAGCTAAAATTTATCCCGCGGCTGCGACATCAAGATGGAACAACATTTACCGTCTCAGTGCGACGCTCCGCGAGCCTGTCGACCGAGAGATCTTACAGTCAGCTCTTGACGTTACGGTAAGGCGATTCCCCTCCATCGCGGTCAAGCTCAAGCGCGGTGTATTCTGGTACTACCTTGAGGAGATAAAAAACGCTCCCAAGGTACAGGACGAGAAGAGTTATCCGCTCGTCAGAATGCCGCTTGACGATATCCGCCACTGCGCGTTCAGAGTGCTGATCTATAACAAGCGTATTGCTGTCGAATTCTTCCATGCGCTCACCGACGGAAACGGCGGACTGGTATTTCTGAAGACTTTGGTAGCAGAATATCTGACACAAAAATACGGCATAGATATACCTAACGAAAACGGAATACTCGACAGGCTCTCACCTCCCGAGGAAGAGGAGCTGACCGACGACTTCCCGAAAAACAAAGCCCCCATAGGTAAGAGCAGAAACGAATCTAATTCCTATAGAATTCTCGGTGAGCTTGAAGAGGATGGCTTCTGTCATGTCACTACCTTTATGATAAAGGCATCAGAGCTACTCGACCTAGCGCACAGTTACGGAGTGACTCTCACTGCGATTGTCGCGGCTATCTTTATTAAGGCTGCGATAAACTTGCAGAAGCAAGACGTCAAAAAGCTCCGCCATATGAAAAAGGTCAAGGTGCTTCTGCCGGTAGACCTGCGCAGAATATACGGCTCAAAGACTCTCAGAAACTTTGTTCTTTACACTACCCCCGGTGTCGATCCGCGTCTTGGTGAGTACACGCTCGCCGAGATAGCCAAGATCGTGCATCACAGAATGGCTCTCGATATCACGGAAAAGAACATGAGCGCGAGAATATATACAAATGTACGCGATGAGGAGAGAATGATATTAAAGCTCACACCTCTCTTCCTTAAAAACATAGTTATGAAGACGATATTCATGCTCGTGGGTGAAAAGAAATCCACATTGTCGATATCCAATCTCGGACTAGTCAAGCTCCCCGAGCCCATGGATAAGTATGTCGAAAGGCTTGACTTCGTACTTAGTGTACAGTCAAACGCACCATACAATGCAGGTATTATTTCTTACGGAGACAGACTCAATCTCAATATGATAAGAAATATAAAAGAGCCTCGACTTGAGGCGGCTCTGTACGAGGTGTTTAAGGAGCAAAATATCCACGTCAAGGTCGAGAGCAACGACAGATAACTGTCATAGGCTCGGCAAAACCTCTAAGAAAGGAGAATTTCATGTACTGTATAAAATGCGGCGTAGAGCTGTCTGACAGCGAGAAAAAGTGCCCTTTATGTCACACGCCCGTCTACTTCCCGGATCATATCCCTACCGAAGAGAGACCGTATCCGAAGTTTGAAAAGCCCGAAACGGTAACACCTCGAGGCATCTATTTCGTTATATCATTTATCTCTGTTATAGCAGCGGTAATCTCTTTCGTGTCTGACTTTAATCTTGGCGGAGGCGTCACCTGGTCAGGCTACGTAATAGGCGGAATTATACTCTTTTACGTATTTTTCATCCTTCCCGGTTGGTTCAATAAATACAACCCGTCTATATTTATTCCCGTCAACTTCCTATGCACAGGACTGTTTCTTGCATACGTTAACTTTGCTACGGGTGGCGAATGGTTCTTAAGCTTCGCTATGCCTATAACCATCGCAGCCACAGTAATCATTTCCGCAATAGCTATTCTCCACTATTACCTCAGAAGAGGATATCTCTACATTTTCGGCGGCGCATTCATCGCAGCGGGAGCATATTTCCCTGTTATAGAAACGCTCGCTATCAAAAATCTTGGACATACCCCTATATATTGGAGCCTCTATCCGCTCATAGCACTCTTCCTCATTGGAATTATGCTTATCATTATAGCGATAGTAAAACCCTTCCGAGAATCACTCCGCAGAATTTTTGCAATCTGACAAAGAAAGCCCTTCTATCAATGCTTTTAAAAAGGAGACGATATGTTTTTCAAATTCAATAAAAGACGAATGATGCTGATCGGTATAGACGTGGCGGTGTTTGCTTTGGTCTACGCCTTTTCCATCTTTCTTGAATACCTCACGTACAAGGGGTTAAGACTTGAGCTGATCTTCAAAAACATAGACGTTTACGCGATAAACTTTTTACTCTTCTTTGCGTTGATATTTGCCACACGTCTTATCGCCAAGATATATAAAAACGTTTGGCGATATGCAAACTCGAAGGCATATCTTGAGCTCGTCTTCTCTGATGCGATCGGCGGAGGCCTCGCTCTGCTTATCAGCCGTCTGTTCCCCTCGTATGCACTCGGAGGATGGTTCTGTATCGCGAGTGTCGCAATGTTCAACTGTGCATCGCTCTCTATCCGCTTCGCATATCAGCAATACTACAAAATAAACGCGAGAAGCCACGCAGAATTCAAGGACAGTAAGATCTCCGTTGCCATCGTAGGTGCGGGACAGGTCGGTGCTCTCCTTGCGGACGAGCTTATGAACTATAAAGGCTCTTACTACCGACCCGTGTGCTTTATTGACAATGATCCCGAGAAAAAGGGATCGCGTATCGCAGGTCTTCCCGTATACGGTGAGGATGATGACGTTCTTGAAAAACTCAAGGTGTTCCCTGTGCAGGAGATATTCATTGCCATCCCACAGCTTGACGGTGATGAGGCGCAGAAAATACTCGAGCACTATGCTCGCTCCGGATGTAAAGTAAAGCTATACGACTTCCCCAGAAATGCAAGCGGTGATCCTACAGATACCGATAAAAGAGTACTTCGTGAGTTCAAGATTGAAGATCTGTTGTTCAGAAACAGTAAGACTGTCACTGATGATAGCACTCGCCTGTTCTATAAAGATAAGGTAGTCCTTATCACGGGTGGCGGCGGATCGATCGGCAGCGAGCTGGCAAGACAGGTGGCAAAATGCGCACCAAAGCAACTGATAATCTTCGACATATACGAAAACAATGCGTATGATGTACAGCAAGAGCTTTTGCAAAGATACGGTGATACTCTTAACCTGGCGGTAGAGATAGGCTCTGTGCGAGACGTAGCAAGACTCGACGCGGTATTTACCGAATACAGACCTAACATAGTATTCCACGCAGCTGCGCACAAGCACGTGCCTCTTATGGAGCACAGCAACTGCGAAGCGATAAAGAACAACTGTCTCGGCACTTATAACACGGCGAATGCAGCCGAAAAGTACGGTGTTGAAAAATTCATACTGATCTCAACAGATAAGGCTGTCAACCCCACTAACGTCATGGGGGCATCCAAGAGAATGTGCGAGATGATAATACAGTGCCGTTTGGACAGCAAGACCGCCTTCAGCGCGGTAAGATTCGGCAACGTACTCGGTTCTAACGGCTCGGTTATTCCGCTGTTCAAAAAACAGATAGCTAAGGGCGGCCCTATCACCATTACTGACAAGCGTATAATACGCTACTTTATGACTATACCCGAGGCTGCCGGTCTGGTTATGCAAGCAGGTGCAAAAGCTGTACGCGGTGAGCTATTCGTGCTTGATATGGGTAAGCCTATCAAGATCTATGATCTTGCTATGAACATGATAAAGCTCTCCGGTCTTGTCCCGTTTACGGATATAGATATAAAAGAGATCGGTCTGCGTCCCGGTGAAAAGCTCTACGAAGAGCTGCTCATAAAAACCGAAAATCTTACCAAGACCGATAACGATATGATCTTCATCGAGCAGGACACTCCATACACAAGAGATGAGATCGAGCAAAAGCTCAAAGTGCTCAAGGATGCAGTCAGAGAGAATGAGACGAAAGTGTCATCCGAAAATATTACCGCAGCTATGAAGCAGGTAATCCCCACCTTCCACTCTCCCGACGAGGTCAATGAAGCAGTCAATGAGAGTGATGAGATGCGTGTTGCCAACGGATCTTAGTTAATATTCAATTATAATATGATAAAAAATAAAGATCCCCCCGTAAAACGGGGGGTATTTCAGTTTCGGGTAAAACCCTAAATGTTACTGGCTACGCACAAGTGCGTTTTAGATTGGCCTGCCAGCCATGCATCTGTTACTTGCTACCCGTAAACGGGTTTCACCA